>JAJYYI010000098.1 GCA_021801125.1 Deltaproteobacteria bacterium
TTGATCACTGGCCTGAACTCATCGCTCTCGAACATCTGCCCAACGCAAGCCCCGGTTTTGAACCACCCCAAACTTCAGACCGCGGCTGGAAATCCACTATGACTCCGCCTTTTTCCGCACCCTGCTAAGGCAAGGCGGCCATCGTAGCGGCGTTTTCCGCGACGACTGCGCTCTTGTCGATTTCCGACGCTATCGCAAAAACTGGCCTTCGACGAATCCCGCGCGCGCCGCAGGTATCGGTTGAAAATTCCGCGCCGCTGCTGGGCAAGCGCTAAAATATTAAAAGCACCCCGGAACAGGTCAAATTTCGGGTATGGCCAAAACCAGCGCAGGTCTTCTGATGTTCCGAGTTAGGAACGGCCAGGTCGAGGTGTTGCTGGTCCATCCGGGAGGCCCGTTCTGGGCGCGAAAGGACGACGGGGCGTGGTTCACACCGAAAGGGGAAATCATGCCGGGGGAAGAGGAACTTGCGGCCGCGAAAAGAGAGTTCCGCGAGGAAACGGGTCTTAACCCGACCGGCGACCTCATCCCATTGGGCAGCGTGAGGCACAAAGGTGGTAAGGTCGTCAAAGCTTGGGCGTTCGCGGGGGACTGCGACCCGCAATCCGTGGTGAGCAACACCTTTTCTATGGAGTGGCCGCCCCGCTCCGGCAGGTTGCAGGAATTCCCGGAAGTTGACCGAGCTCAGTTCTTTACTATCGACCAGGCGAAACGCAAGCTTCACCCACCCGAACGGGAATTCGTCGAGCGGTTGGCGCAAATCTGCATAGATCGCGGGCTGGTTGACTCGGCGCGCGGACCGACCGAGCCCGTGAAGGACCGCGGATAGAAATCTCGGCCATATTCTTTAAAGATTAACTGCCCCTTTATTGCTGCGCTCTTGCGCAAGGCGCCACCCACTCCCATTTGTCCGCCCTCTTCCGGTCTTGCTTTCCAAAGAGCACCAGCCCGACGAAACCCATCTGTCGCGCACTCCGATTCTTCCCACACCATCTTGCGCGGGAACCATGGCGTGCAGCCCCGATGTGCTAGGATGCACCTAGTCGCGCGACCGCCGAGGTGGCAAAGAAGGGGGCGATGGCGTCTCGAGTCCATCAATTTTACGCAGTTGCTTTCGAGGAAAATGTTCCGCTAAAGCAGATCGCCCCAGTCTTTCCGCAGGCCAAATTAACCGCGCATGAGTTGTTCATGCCGATGCAGCCGGAGGGCGGGCTCTACGCGTATCCCTTCGGTGCGGTGGTGACCTACGACCTGCCTCCTGAGCGTAGGGAGTCCGAGTTGGCGCGGCTGTCCAGCGCGGGGCCGAAGCTCACGACCAAGGTAATCCGCGAGGATTACATGGTGCTCGAAGACCCGAATTCCGCGATCGGTTTGTCCGACGGCGCGCTCAGAGTAGATCGCTTCACACCGCCGCGGGCCGGAATCGTGGCTCTCACGGTTGCTCAGAGCGCGGCGATGGAATACTACGAGCAAATCGTCGAGCGCCTGCTTGCGCGCACCGGAGAATTCGTCGAGCGCCTGGAGCGCCGCGGCTCCGTGCCTTTCCGCACCCGCCCGCTCCATCGTTTCATCGGGCAGGCGATCTCGACGCGCGGAGAAGTGCTCGCCGTGCTTCATTTGCTCGACAAGCCCGACGAGGCATGGGAAGACCCGGCTATGGACCGAATCTACGACGACCTCCGCGCCGAGTTCGACCTGGTCGACCGCTACCGTGCGCTGGAGCTTAAGCTGCACAGCGTTCAGGAGGCGCTAGAGCTGCTCGCTGAAGTGGGGAGAGATCGCCACCTGCTCATCCTCGAGGTGATTATCGTGCTGCTCATCCTGACCGAGGTTGCGATCGCCCTCATCCCGCGTTGACCGCCACGGTGTTTCGCCACGGCGGATCGTCGCGAACGAAGACCCCATCAGACAGGCGCCGATCCAGAGTATGGCAACGCCGGCGCGCCAATTCGTAACTCTGACGGCGGGCGTGGCTACTGTGTATTTTCCAGCCAACGGATTGCGCTGGACGTGCCGCACCGCTGGCCAGACGGTCGTCATTGATGGCGAACGGCAAAGATCTCAGACCCGGCGCGACCATGGGGAGGAGTCCGCAAAATTATGTTCCGATTAACGCCCAAGGACGCTCGCCAAGCGTCGAAGGTTCGGCTCAGCGCGGAACCCGAAGCTAATCCGCTGTGGGCATGACGCGCCATCGGCGGCGTTCGGACGGGAACCCTGCTGCTTGCACTTCGACGCGGGATGGCGTAGCACTATCCTGATTTTCCAGGGGCAAACGGGAAATTTGCGTATACATTGTGTAGGCAAGATTTTGCGGCGCGAGGAACCAACTGCCCAACGAGGCTAGTTTCGCAGGGCCGAAGGCTATGCGCGAGGAAATGCGCACCGATAATCTGTAGACGGCGCCAAGTCTGCGTTCCACGAACCAGCGAACTAATACGACAAATGCGACGAACGCCCGGGCTGCCCGAAGACCGAATCAACAAGCACTGGTCTGGAACTTGGCTCCCGTCGGACACGGCCGCTGATACCGGAGGGATGCTACATTTACGTTCTCGCAAATGGGGATTATAGATGACCCGGAAAGCACTGCTCGATTTGACCCGGCGGTTCGTCGAGGCCTTCAACCGTCTCGATCTTGACGCGGTGATGGAATTCTTCGCCGACGACGCGGTTTACGACGAATTCAACGGCCGCCGTAATCACGGTCGAGAGGCGATTCGCGCCGTGTTGACGCCGCAATTCACCGGCGCGTTCGGCCAGATACAATTCCTCGACGAGGACCTGTTCATCGACGACGAGGCCGGCAAAGTGATGGCGAGTTGGCGCTGCACACTCGTGGTCAAGGGCCAACCTACGTCTTGGCGTGGGCTCGACCTGTTGCATTTCGGGCCCGCCGGCAAAGTAACGCAGAAGCTCACCTACGCCAAGGCCAAGGTTCCGCTGTTCGAGGATTAGCTGGACCGGAAACGGACCGCGTCGTTTCCACGTTCATTGTCCGCGAAATGTAGCGCGCTAGCTCGCAAGGCCTGCGAGGTCCGGGTAAACCCTCCAGATCTATCCACCCGATTTCTTGGATGCCTCGGGGCACTGCTGCAACGGTTATGCGAAAGATCGCGGAGTCGAGCAAAAGAACGGCGTCAAAGGAGAACGACGATGTGGCTTGCGATTATCGGTAGCCTTTTCGGATTCGCTTGTGTTTTCGCACCGTCAATCGCAGGCGCCGCGATGGCCGCGCCGTCGGTGGCAAGCCCCGCGGTGCAGCGTGCAATCGAGTCCGCGGTCGAAAAGGATCGCAAGCTATACGGAGGCCGCACGCCGGTTCCGGGGGTTCTCATCGGCGTCTGGGACGGCCAGGGCGCAAACTACGTCCGCACGTTCGGCTACGCGGACCTGGCAAAGCGCGTCCCGTTAACGACCGCCGATCATTTTCGCATCGGTAGCAACACAAAAACGTTCGTCGCCGCTGTCATCCTCCAGCTCGTGGACGAACATAAACTGAGTCTCGATGATCCACTCAGCCGCTTCAATCTCGGCGTGACGGTTCCGAACGCCCAGAACATCACGATTCGCGAACTCGCCAACATGCGCAGCGGTCTTTTCGAATCGTACGACACGCCTCAGTTCGACCGGATGACGATAACCGGCGACACCCGATTCGACCCGCGCACGCTGATCGGATGGGCAGTTCAGCAAAAGCCTTACTTCGCGCCGAACCAAGGCTACCATTACAGCAACACCAACTACTTGATCCTCGGGTTGGTCATTGAGAGCGTCACCCACGATAGTGTCGGCGATCAGATTCGCAAACGGTTTCTCGTCCCGTTCCGTCTCACGCAAACGAGCTATCCGGCGACGCAGGCGATGCCCGAGCCGTGGGCCCACGGCTACGGGCTCGACAAGCGCCGCAACTGGGAGGACGTGAGCGGCACGATTCCGGTTTCGTTGATGGGCGCGGCCGGGCAGATGATCTCGGACATGGCCGATATGAAGCGCTGGATTACGCTGTACGTTACCGGCAAGACAAGCTCGCCGGCAATGCACCGGGCGCTGATGGATTGCGTATCCACGGGCGCACCCGGCCAGGGGTTCGGTCTTGCGCTGGGATGCAGCTCCGGCTGGTACGGTTATACTGGAGGATTGCCCGGGTACAACACGGCAAATTTTTTCTTCCCGCAGACCGGAGCGACTATCGTCGCGTGGGTCGACGTGCAGGCAAGTGACCCGAAACCGGGGGTTGCGAACGCGATCTTTCGCGACATCGCGCGCATCCTGACGCCGAACAACGTTCCGCTCCCGGGGGGTGCAAAGGGGCTGTGAGGAAACGGTCCTGGTTGCGACGGAGAGATTTTACAGTTCCTTTCCTCGCGCCGTACGAGCGTTCGGGTTCGATCTCGCGGGGCGAGTTCCTCCCTATCAGCACTTGCAACGAAGAAATTTTTCGAGCTGCCCTGACCAATCCGAAACACCCGCACTAAAATTGCGGCGAGTTCGGTGCCGACAGTACGAAACTTCACCGATATACTGTAGCCGGCTTAAAGCCTTTTATAGCTAGAGCATGCTTCTAGTATGCTTCATCCGTTGAGGGGGTGTCTTTCGTTGATGGCATGGGGGCGGTTTACTTCTGGGCTATGAGTTCGGCAGGCTTAATGCGCACGCAACGTCATGAGCACAGGAGCGGTGCGGGATGATCGCCAATTGGATCTACACCAATCCGACGTGGTTGTGGGGGACGGCTCTGGTCGCCCTCGCCACAAGCGTGGCATGCATTGGTCTTTTGATTTTCCACCAGGCGGTCCGAGTGGAGCTGCGCCGGGCACACAATGACCTCGCTGGCTTTACCGTCGCGTCCATTAGCGTCACGTACGCAGTCCTCCTCGCTTTCGTCGCGATTGTCACGTGGGAAACCTTCAGGGACGCCGAGCAGATCGTAGAACTAGAGGCAGATTACGTCGGCAGCATCTACCGAGACACTCAGGGCCTGCCGCCAGCCATGGGAGCGAACATCCGCGCGGACGTGCGCGAATACATCAGAACAGTGATCCACGACGAGTGGCCGGTGCAACGAAATGGAAAGACTCCTCAGCAGGCGTGGGAGGCGCTGCGCAAGCTCCATAGCGCGATCGCCACGATGCAGCCGACCAATCTTGGCGAAGCGGTAATCGAGGCCGAACTCCTCCGTACCTTAAATGAGCTTTACCGCGCCCGAGCCAGTCGCCTGTCGGCGGCCGAAGGTCATGTTCCAGAAGTTATCTGGTGGATCATTCTCCTCGGCGGCGCACTCGTGACTAGCTTTACCTATCTCTTCGGATTTTATGACCTCCGCATGCACCTGGTGATGACCGCGGCCGTCGCCGCCTCGCTTGCGCTGGTGGTGGTATTGATCGTTGCCTTGGACTGGCCCTTTCGCGGCGATGTTTCGGTCTCTCCCGGTGCGTTCATCAAAACGCAACAATCTTGGGACGACCTTTCATTCGAAAAGTCGCGGTAAAGAAATCTCGTTTAGATAAACCTTAGGCGACGGCGACGTGCTAAGCGCCGGGAAGACCGCCCACGACTACATCCGCACAGTCCGTTGCTGTCTCGTGAGTTAGGACATCCGGTGATTTATGCATTGAACATTTGATTGGGTTGGAGGGCGCAGGCCCCGAACCCGGCAGCGGATACGCTTCAGCCAGGGCAGCCTCTGCGCGCCGCTATAGTCGCAAGGAAAACTCGCGCATCGCCATTTCCATCGTTCTGTGCAAAGCCGAAAGGCTTTGCCCGCGACAGCGGATGCCTGGCCGCGCGTCGCGCAGCTTGACGGCCGAAGCGGCCCACCTTTTTCGTCATTCTCGCTCGCCCCGTTGGTCTTTCCTGCCCGTCTGCATTGTTTTCTTTTGTTCTCATTCCCTGGACCTGCTGTTCGCCACGACATGCAAAATGGGAAAAAGGCGCCGCCCACTGGAACACGCGGAAGATCGACCATGTGAACAACCGTTAATCATTTGGTTTGGAGGCTTTGAGGCCGTCACCTCCTCTAATTTTCCGCTGCAGACGAACGTCTAGATTCGCCACGTCCGCGATCTAAACGCCCTGCATGCGAGGCCCGGCGTGCAGCAGCCCCTTCGACTTGTTACCGGGCGCGGTCGAGTCCATGAACAGGAGACTTGGCCTTTGCCGTGGTCAATGTAGTAAGAGATCGAACGTAGAAGGACATTGAAAGTCGAGCGAGCGCGCCCGGGCTGGGCCGATTGTGTCTGGAAGTGACGCTCTACGTCAATGTCCTCACGGAGGTGCAGTTATGGACAGCAAGGTGTACAAGGTCATCGAGATCGTCGGCACCAGCTCCGAGTCGTGGGAGGCGGCAACCCGCACGGCGGTGGAGACCGCCTCGAAGACGCTGCGCGACCTACGCATTGCCGAAGTGGTCAAGCTCGACGCGACGATCGAGGACGGCAAGGTCGCTTCGTTTCGCGTGAGGCTCAGCGTGTCGTTTAAGTACGAGGGCCCCGACTAAGACATTTCTCGTTCGAATCGCACGAGACAGAGCGCGAGCGGCGTTCCCGCCGGACGAGGCTGCTGGCGGGCCGTCCCCGCCTCGTGGCAACGGCGCGGTTGAGCCGAGCCAGGCGGTTGCCGCAGGTGGCGAATAGTCATCGTTAGGATCGGACTTAACAAGCCGGTTCGCCGGGGAAAAACGAGCCTGGCGCGTCGCGCGACGTTCGATTGGAACGCTCTATGGGTACGGGTTTCTACTTAATCTTGGGACTGCTCGCCAGCATCCTGATGGCGATGGGATTGCTGCTGATGAAAGCCTGCGCGTATCGTTTGCCCGCGGCCACGGGCCGCGCGACCTTGCGCATCGTCTGGTTGTGGGTACGCGATCCGATTTGGCTTGCGGGTTTGCTTCTACAGGCCGCGGGCTTCGCGCTTTTTGTACTGTCGCTCGCCGGTGCGCCGCTCTCGCTGGTGTCGGTGATGATGCAAGGGGGCATCGCTCTGTTTGTCCTGTTTGCATACCTAGGTATGGGAGAGCGGGCGCGGCCATGGGAGTGGACGGGAATCGCGGCGATCACGATCGGGATGATACTGCTCGGGCTTTCGCTCAGTGGCCACGAGGCCGAAGGGCCGGCTCAGACCACGTCTATGATGGTTCTTTCCACGGCGCTGCTGCTGCTCGGCCTGATCCCCTATGCAAGTCAGAGGTTCAAGGGCAATGGCGTGGCGCCGGCCACGTTGTCGGGCATGATACTCGGGCTTGCCAGTGTATACACCAAGGCCTTGGCCGATAATCAGCTTGCACCCCTCACGCTGACGCGCCTGGCCGGGGACCCGTACCTGTGGGCGACGATTCTCACTAACATCGTCGGCTTGGTTTTGTTGCAGAATTCGTTTGTCGCAGCGCGCGGGATAATTGCGATGCCGCTGTCGTCGGCGCTGTCCAATATCGTGCCGATAGTCGGCGGCGCAATCGTGTTTGACGAGCGGCTGCCGCGCGATCCAATGATGGCCGCGTTAAGGATCACCGCCTTCGTCGTCACGGTTGTGGGAAGCGCGATGCTCGCCGGGTATGGCGATGAGCCGCTGGTAGAGCCCGCAGAAACCCCCAGTATAATCACCTCCTGACGCGAAGGCGTCACCAGGACTGCACGTGCGTCGGGGTCAGAAATCGCAAGGCCCTAAGGCTCTCGCTTTCTCCGAAGGCTGGAAAGCTAGGCGGCCGCCTGTGGACCGGGCGGCGCGGCCATGGACTCTTGACGCAGCTTCATTCCGAGCATCACCCACGCCCAGCCGCGTAGAATAAGCTCGATACCAACCGCAAAGCCGATGAACCATAGCGCCGAGGTTGGCCAGTGAACCCAGAGCAGGATACCCAGCAGCAGATCG
>JAJYYI010000077.1 GCA_021801125.1 Deltaproteobacteria bacterium
CATTTCGGATGAGTCACTAATGCGCAAGAAGCTTTTTGCCGGTAATTGGAAGATGAACCTGGACCATCTAAGAGCGAGAGCCCTGGTCCGGGAACTTCGCGCCGCCCTCGACGGCAGCGCTCACGCGCTCGCAGCTAGCCGCGAGGTGATGGTGGCGCCGCCGTTTCCAATCCTCTATGCGGTGGCCCAGGCGCTAGCCGGCTCCGACATCTCGCTCGGTGCGCAGAACATGCATAGCGAGGACCAGGGCGCGTACACCGGCGAGGTTTCGCCGCTGATGCTCAGGCCGCTGGGCGTGCGCTACGTTATCCTCGGCCATTCGGAACGCCGCAAGCTGCTTGGCGAAAGCGACGATTTCATCAACAAGAAGGTCAAGGCCGCGCTCAAGCATCGGCTTCATCCGATTCTCTGCGTTGGTGAGACGACCGAGGAGCGGCGCGGCGGGCGCACGCTCGAGGTTGTTTTAGGCCAGGTCGAGCGCTCGCTTGCGGGACTGGAGCCGGCGCAAATCGCTGCTCTCACCATCGCCTACGAGCCGATATGGGCGATCGGAACCGGCGTCAACGCGACTCCCGAGCAAGCCCAAGAGGTACACGGGCCTATCCGCGACACGCTCGAAAACCGCTACGGAAAGGACGCCAGCGCCGCGGTGCGGGTCTTGTACGGAGGCAGCGTAACGCCCGACAATGTTGAGGCACTTTTAGCCAAACCCGATATTGACGGTGCACTCGTCGGCGGGGCAAGCTTGAAGGCCGATTCGTTTAGCCAGATAGTTAAGGCGAGGCTCGACTAAGAGAGTGATGATTGTTTCAATCGTAATCGCACTGCACGTTGTCGTCTGCGTTATTCTAGCGGCAGTCGTGCTGCTCCAGCAGGGAAAAGGCGCCGACATCGGCGCCGTGTTCGGCGGCTCGAGCCAGACGCTGTTCGGCGCGAGCGGAGCGGGAAACCTGCTTACCAAAGTAACCGGGATTCTGGCGCTCATCTTTTTCATTACCTCGCTTTATCTGGCATATTTTTCAAACGCTCGAGTCAGCACGAGCATCTTTGATCGCCCGATAAAGAGCGTGGCGCCAGGTGCGAGCGCGCCGAGCGCACCTAAAGGAGCGTCGAAGTCCGCGGGCGCGGCGGCGCAGAGCGCGCCGGCCGCTCCGTCCAAGAAATGACGCATCGAGGCGGCTATTCGTCGGATCCTTCGCGGCTTTGACGCGCTCGGAAAGGCTGAGTAACGCGCGCCGGGTTTTTTGGCTCGTTCGTTTGCTGTGCGAGGGTGGTGGAACTGGCAGACACGCGAGTTTGAGGGGCTCGTGGTAGAAATACCGTGCGGGTTCAAGTCCCGCCCCTCGCACCAGAAGGAACCCAACAGAGGCCGTTTTAGGACCTGACTCTCCGCGTGGCGCCTGGGTCTTTTCTCCGGATAATTTACAACTGGCGGTCAGCGCGGCATAACCATCAGTCCGCGGCAGTCGCTTGAGAAAAGGCGGCGATCGCCGCCCGGTTCTTCAGGGTAAGCGAAAGCGACAGAGGTGCAGTGCGCCTTTATTCGACGACGGTCGTTCGGGGCGTACGTTGCGCCGCGCGTGACCTCACCGGTAGGCGCCCCAGCGAGTGCCAAGGTCTAATCGGCATGGACGGCGGGCGATGAGCGGTCCGGCGCGGATCGTCAAACCTTGGGGACCGGCGCCGTGCTAATCGCCGTGCTCTTCGCGCCGGTTCACAGGGCTTAACCCCGTATCGGCGCTATAATGGACTATCGCCTATTTACCCGGTCTGGAGATGAAGAACGCTTTTCAAATCCAAAGTCATTCGACCCGTTCAATTTTTCTGCGGCGAGCATCGTCCGACAAACGAAATGATCGAAGACCGGCGTCGGTCCGGCGCAGCCTGCGCCTGAGCACCGACCACGTCATCCGGCTTCCGGCGATCATGGGGATACTAAACGTCACGCCTGACTCGTTTTCGGACGGTGGTCGCTATATGGACCCGGCGCGCGCGCTCGCTCATGCGGCGGAAATGGTCGAAGCCGGTGCCGCGCTGGTCGACGTCGGCGGCGAATCCACCAGACCTGGGGCACCGGAAGTGCCGGCCCAGGAAGAGCTGCGCCGAATCTTGCCGGTGATCAAGGCGCTGCGCGCCAAGCTAGGATGCCCGATTTCCGTCGACACGCGCAAAGCGTCGGTAGCCGAAGCCGCGCTGAGTGAAGGAGCCGCTTTAATTAACGACGTCAGCGGCCTTCAATTCGATCCCGCGATGGCTCGCACGGTGGCTCGCTTCGGCGCGGGATTGGTCATTATGCACATGCGTGGCACGCCTGCCACAATGACACGTCTGGCCCGCTATCACGACCTCATCGGCGAGGTAAAAACCTACCTCGCCCGGCAGGCGGCGCGCGCGGTAGAAGCGGGAGTCGTACGGTCGCGAATCATCATCGATCCCGGTATCGGTTTTGCTAAAAAAGCTAGCCATAATAGTAGGTTACTGGCGGCATTGCCGATGCTGGGTGAGTTGGGGTACCCCGTGATGGTAGGAGTTTCGCGCAAGAGCTTCGTCAGAACGATTAGCGGGGTAGGGCCTGAGGAGCTTCTGATGGGAACCGCCGCGGCGGTCGCCGTGGCAGTTTTTAATGACGCAGCGATAGTCCGCGTGCACGACGTCGGCGCTATCGTGCCGGTGATAAAAATGGCCGCGGCGCTGGCCGAGGAGCGCGCTCCGAGTTAGATGCGTAGAGACCTCGGCCTTATACTCCAACTCAGGTGGCAGGATTTACTCGACATCCTGATCGTCGCCTACCTGATCTATCGCATCGCGCTGCTCATGCGCGGGACGCGCGCGATGCAGATGGCGTTCGGGTTTGGTGTCCTGGCGGTAGCTTATGTAGCTTCGCAGGGTTTCGGCCTGTTTACTTTAAATTGGCTTTTGGGCAATTTTTTTGGCTCGTTGATCGTTATTCTGGTCGTGCTCTTTCAAGACGACATTCGGCTTGCGTTAACTCAAGTTGGCGCGGGACCTTTTTTCGGCGTTCATGGGAACACGACCGGAGCGACCGACGCGCTCACGCAGGCGGCAGCTTGGCTCTCCGCGCGGCGAATCGGCGGCCTCATAGCGGTCGAGCAGGATATCCGGCTGACTGAATACGCGCAGAAAGGGAGCGCAATTAACGCACGTATTTCCGCCGAGCTGCTCGAAACCATTTTCATGCCGGGCTCCCCGCTTCACGACGGGGCGGTGGTGGTAAAGAACGACGAGGTGGTGGCTGCGGCGTGCGTGCTTCCGCTTTCCAGTAACCCTGCGGTCAGTTCCGCGCTCGGCACGCGCCACCGCGCTGCGCTGGGGCTGAGCGAGCACACCGACGCCTTCGTCATAGTAGTCTCCGAGGAGACCGGACGGATATCTGTGGCACGCGGCGGTCGTTTGAACAGCCCGCTTGAACCCGCCGCACTTCGCGCGATGCTTCTGACGCTGTCTGGTATGTCGACCCAACCCGGCAGGTCATGGCTCCCAAAGCTGGGACGGAATGCGGCTCGCTGAACTAAGGTCGGCACTGACTCGAAATCTCGGTCTGCGGGCGGTAGCGCTGTTGTTGGCCTCGGTGCTTTGGTTGTTTGTCAACGCAGGCAACCCCCAGGCGGAGAGTTCACTTAAGGTTCCGGTGCAATACGTCGGCCTGCAGCCCGGGTTGATGATCACCAATTTTCACCCTGATTCGCTGGAGCTGCAGATCACCGGTCCGCAGACGCTGCTGTCGCTGCTCAATCCGGATCGCCTGAGCCTTCGGCTCGACCTGCACGGCATCGGACCCGGGCGCGCCCATTTCGACATCACGCCCGCCGAATTTCCGCTGCCGCGACAAACTGCGGTCTCGCGTATCTCGCCGTCCGAAATCAACCTGAACATCGACCAGATCGTCAGCAAGCAATTGCCGGTGCAGCTAATGATCGACGGCGAGGTGGCGCAGGGCTTTGGTATCGGCTCGATCGCGCTCTCGCCGCCATCCGTGACGGTGACAGGCCCGAGCCGCGACGTCAACGAACTCAAGAGCATTACCACCGAGCCGTTCACGGTTAAGAACGCGACCAAGGAAGTGACGCGAACGGTCGCCCTGGTCAACCCAGGCGGGCTGCTCAAGGTGTCGACCGACGAAGTGCTGGCCACGGTGACCGTGCATGAAATAGTGGCCGACCGCGAGTTTCGCGGCCTGCCGGTAAAGGTGAAGGGGGCGCGCTACCGCTTTTCGCTTCAGCCGCAGAAGGTCGACGCGAAGGTGCGCGGCCCGGCGCGCGGCCTGGCCTCGCTCGACCTTACCGGCGCGGCTTACGTGGACGCTGGCGCGACGACGTTTCCTGGCGTCTATAATCTGCCCATCATGATCGACCTGCCCGATGGATTCGAGCTGGTTGACGAAAGACCCGACAGCGTACGCTTTCGCATGTACCGCGCGAGGCTGAAAGAAACAGCGCAGCCATGAGTGAATCTGTCAATGATATGCCTGCTCCAGAAGGCATGGCGGCGATGCACGAGAAAAATGTCGTGACGAACCCAAACCATTTGAGAGCGCACGCGCCCAGGCTCTTCGGCACCGACGGCGTGCGTGGCGTGGCCAACGTCGAGCCGATCACTCCCGAGACGGCGCTCAAAATGGGCCGCGCCTTGGCCCACGTCTTCAAGAACGCCCCCAAAGGCCGCCATCGCGTGCTCATCGGCAAGGACACGCGCTTGTCCGGCTATATGCTCGAGACGGCCCTGGCCTCGGGAATCTGTTCGATGGGCGTGGACGTGATGCTGGTCGGGCCGATGCCGACGCCGGCTATAGCGTTTTTGACGCGCAGCATGAGGGCCGACGCAGGGGTGGTTATCTCGGCCTCGCACAACCCGTTTTACGACAACGGAATCAAATTTTTCTCCGGTCAGGGCTTTAAGCTCGACGACGAGATCGAGCGGCGGATCGAGGCGCTGGTGTTCGACGAACGGGAGCTTGACCGCGCACGGCCGTCGGCGGAGGGAATCGGCAAAGCCTTTCGCATCGATGACGCCCTGGGGCGCTACCAGGTCTTTCTCAAGTCATGCCTGCCGCGAACCCTAACCTTCGACGGCCTGAAAGTGGTGATCGACTGCGCAAACGGCGCCGCCTATCGAGCGGGACCGGACGTCTTCGAAGAGATGGGCGCCGAGGTAACCGCGATCGGCGTGCAGCCCAACGGCAAGAATATCAACGCCGAATGCGGCGCGCTCTATCCCGAAACCCTGCAAAAAACGGTTGAAAAGGTAGGAGCTGATATCGGTATAGCCCTAGACGGAGACGGTGATCGCGTTATTCTGGTAGATTCATCCGGCGGCTTGTTCGACGGAGACGACGTGCTTGCAACGATGGGCCGCAAGCTGGCGCGTCAGGGAATGCTGGCCGGTAATCGGGTGGTTGCTACGGTGATGAGCAATCTGGGGTTGGAACGATCGCTCGCCGAGGTCGGCGCCGGACTAGTCCGCACCGAGGTGGGCGACCCCGCGGTCGTGCGCGAAATGCGGGCGAATTCCTACAACCTCGGAGGCGAGCAGTCCGGACATGTCATCTTCATGGATCACTCGACCACCGGCGACGGTCTGATGACGGCGATGCTGGTCATAGCCCACATGATCGAGACCGGCAAGCCGCTGAGCGAGCTGCGTGTAATGCGACGGGCGCCGCAAGTGATTCGCAACGTGGCCGTGAGTCGCAAGGTCGACTTCGATGAAGTCCCCGAAGTAGCGCGCAAGATCGCGGCGATCGAGGCCAAGCTGGGGAATTCCGGGCGGCTGCTGGTTCGTTACTCAGGTACGGAGATGATGGCACGGGTGATGGCTGAGGGCGAAAACCTGGACGAGATTACGCTGGTCGTCGATGATCTCAGCTCCGAGATCGCAAGGCACCTCGGTGCCAGCTTGCCCGCTTAAGGCGATGCGAGGCCGATGAAGATGGTGAAGTTGGGCGTTAACGTGGACCACTTTGCTACTTTGCGCCAAAGTCGGCGCACCTCCTACCCCGACCCGGTAGAGGCAGCGCTGGCTGCGGTTCGCGCGGGAGCCGACGCTATCACCGTGCATCTGCGCGAGGATCGGCGCCATATTCAGGACGACGATCTCGTTCGGCTGCGCAGCGCGCTCAAGAGCCATATTAACCAGGAACTCGCACCCGTTTTTGAAATGGTCGAGATCGCCGCGCGGATCCGTCCCAACGAGGTTTGTTTCGTCCCCGAGCGGCGCGAGGAGGTGACGACCGAAGGTGGGCTCGACGTCGTGCGCTGGAGCAGCCGGCTGGAACCGATGATCGCGCGGCTCAAAGAGGTCAAAAGCAAGGTCAGCCTGTTCATTGAGCCTCAGACCGAGCAGGTCGAAGCAGCGGCCAAACTCGGGGTCGATGCGGTCGAGCTTCACACCGGCGCCTACTCCAATTTCGCGGACCAGGACTCGCTCGGAGCCAAGTCGAAACCCCCGCGAATCAAGTTAAGCGTGCTCACGCAGGCCGAACTCGACAAGCTGGTCGCGGCGGCTAAGCTGGCGCGCTCTCTCGGACTCAAGGTCAATGCCGGGCACGGGCTTAACTACGACAATATCGGGCCGATCGCTGCCATCCCCGGCCTTTCTTGGCTGCATATCGGCCATTCAATTGTCGCTCGCGCCACGATCGTCGGAATCACGCGGGCGGTGCGGGAGATGAAGGCGCTGATTCAGCGCTTTGCCAATCAACCCCAGCTCAGGCACTCGACGCGCTAGCCTCGTCCCGCGCGGATAAGTTGCTCGTCCCACTCTGGCTGCTAGGTTTGGTTTAGTGAAACTCCTAAGCGCGCAGGAGAGCCGTGAGCTGGATCGGCTAAGCCGGGACAAGCACGGCATCGTGCCGTACCAACTCATGACCTCCGCGGGCGAAGCCGTCGCGCGTTGCTGCGCGCGGGAATGGTTTGGCGCGCTGCTGCGACCCGTCCTGGTGGTCGCAGGCAAGGGCAATAACGGCGGCGACGGACTGGTCGCCGCGCGTCGTCTCAAGCAGGACGGCGCACGCGTTATCGTGCTGCTACTGGCCCGCGCGACGGAACTCAAGGGCGACGCGGCTCGCGCGCTGGGCGAATGGCAACAGGTCGGCGGAGAGACGCGCGAGGTGGAAACGGCCGCGACTCTGGCGGACGTCGCAAGCAGCGCCGGCCTGATCATCGACGCCATCTTTGGCACCGGTCTTAACGCTCCGGTCAGAGGACTTGCGGGCGAGGCGATCGACATCATCAACCGCAGCGCCGCTCCGGTGGTCGCGGTTGATATAGCCTCGGGCGTAAACGCTGACGACGGTGCGATCATGGGAGCCGCGGTCAACGCGTCGCTCACGGTCACCTTTGGCCTGCCGAAGTTTGGCCACGTCAGCTATCCCGGCGCGGCCTGTTGCGGACGGCTCGAAGTGGTGGATATCGGCTTTGCGCCGCAGGCCTTGGCCGAGATCGCCCCGAAGGGCCAATGGTTGGAACTGGCCGAGATGCACGCCCTTTGGCCGGACCGAGCGCTCGCGGCACACAAAGGCATGTTCGGCCATCCGCTGATAATCGCTGCCAGCCGCGGTAAGTCAGGCGCCGCCCTTCTGGCCGCGCGCGGCGCGTTGCGCGTCGGAGCGGGTCTGGTGACCCTCGCTGCGCCGGAAACAGCGCTTACCGGCGTCCACGGGGCGTGCCCAGAGCTTATGACCGAACCGATGCCCGAGAGCGAAGGCCATTTCGCCGCCGCCCAAACGATCGCGCGTTTAGCAGTCGCGCTGCGCGGAAAGAATGTGCTGGTCGCCGGTCCGGGTATCGGCGTAAACACCGATACCAAGCAGCTCGTCGAGTACCTGCTCACTGAAGGCGCCGCGCCAGAGCGTCCGCTGGTTCTGGACGCCGATGGGCTCAATGCAGTGGCGGATATGGGCTGCCATATCGTGCGTAAAGCCAAGGGGCCGGTTTTGCTGACGCCACATCCGGGCGAAATGGCGCGTCTGCTGAAGCTTGGCACCGCCGAGGTTAACGCGAACCGAATCGGCGCGGCACGCCGGCTGTGCGAAGAGACTGGAGCGGTTACGCTCCTCAAAGGCGCGAGATCGGTAATCGCGAGTCCGGATGGCGCGCTTTATGTAAACTCAAGCGGAAACCCCGGCATGGGAACGCCCGGAATGGGCGACGTCCTTTCCGGCGTAATTGGAGGATTGCTCGGCCAGGGGCTTGCGCCCCGCGACGCGATGGCGTTCGGCGTCTTCCTGCACGGCCACGCCGCCGATCGCGTCGCCCGAAGCCTGGGACCCGTCGGGTTTATAGCCGGGGACGTGATCGAGGAGCTGCCGCGCGCGCTGGCCGACGTAGCCTCGAGCGGCCGGCTTCAGGCGAGAAAATAGCGAACCCGCCCCGGGGAATCGGCCGCTACATGGCAGTTGTCGCAGGCTCGCCCTGCGACGCAGAAACAGAGGCAACCAAGCCCAACGGCGTGATATCATGCCGTACTTGCCGTAAGCTTATGGTAAGCTTAGGCGACGAAACCGATGAGGCTAGTTCTACATAGCAATTCAGCGCGCGAGACGAAGGCCTGGGGTCGACGCCTCGCCTCGCTGCTTAAAGGCGGTGAACTGCTGGCACTGACCGGCGACTTGGGCGCGGGGAAGACCTGCTTTGTGAAGGGACTGGCCAAGGGGATCGGCCTGCGCGAGGAAGATATATTAAGTCCCACCTTTACAATTATTCAGGAGCATCGCGGACGCCTTCCGCTTTACCATATCGATCTTTATCGTTTGGATACGGTTGAAATCGAAGAACTTGGCCTGCGGGAGTACCTGTTCTCGTCGGCGGTCGCGGCGGTTGAGTGGTTTGACCGGCTGCGCGAGAGTGCGGAGTTGGACTGTCTCGAAATTACGATAGGTTTTGAGGGCGCCAACCGCCGCCGCGTCGATTTTCACGCCAAGGGCCCTCAATACCTGCCTATTTTGGAGCACCTTGGGCATTTTTTCGCATCCGCGGGAGCTTCAGGGTCCGAAAGGCTTGCGTGAACGAAGCTCGAATTTGTGACGGTCGGTTCGCCTCCCAAGGTCTAGCTTAGTCTCGGATGTTTGTCGCGTGGCGTTAGTCGTACAGAAATATGGTGGAACCTCTGTCGGTTCCGTGGACCGGATCAAAGCCGTGGCGGAGCGGGTTCGTCGCACCGTCGAGGGCGGCGACAAGGTCGTGGTGGTCGTGTCCGCGATGGCCGGCGAGACCGATCGGTTGTTCGCGCTGGCGCGTCAGCTCGGAACCAGCCCGAATCCTCGTGAGACCGACGTTTTGGTTTCCACGGGCGAGCAGGTATCCGCCGCGCTGCTGGCTATCCGATTGGAGGCGCTGGGCCTTTGCGCCCTGTCTTTACTGGGCGCACAGCTGAGACTGACCACCGACTCGAACCATGGACGAGCGCGGATCAAATCGATCGACGTAGGGCGCGTTTCGGAGGCGTTGGACGCCGGAAATGTCGTGGTCGCGGCAGGGTATCAGGGCGTTGACGCGCTTGGTAATATCACGACCCTGGGGCGTGGAGCCTCCGACCTGTCCGCGGTGGCCTTGGCGGCGGTCCTACGCGCGCATCGTTGCGAGATCTATACCGATGTGGAAGGCGTCTTTACCGCCGATCCAAATATATGCCCCGCAGCGCGCAAGCTCGAGCGCATATCGTACGACGAGATGTTGGAGCTGGCGGGACTGGGAGCCAAAGTTCTGCAGGCGCGCTCCGTCGAATTGGCCAAACGCTTTAAGGTGCCGTTGATGGTACGCTCAAGCTTCACCGACGCCGCTGGAACCTGGGTCGGCGAGGAAGACAGGGCTATGGAAAACGTCCTGGTTTCGGGCGTGACTCTGGACCGCGATCAGAGCAAAATCACTCTTACCGGAGTCGAGGATCGGCCTGGGCTGGCGGCTAAGATTTTCGGACCTATCGCCGAGGCGGGAATCGTGGTCGACATGATCATACAAAACGCCAGCGCCGAAGGGCGTACCGACCTGACCTTTACCGTGAGCCGCGCGGATTTGCCGCGGGCGCTCGCGCTTGTCAAAGAGGTCGCCGCGCAAATCGGCGCCGCCGGCGTGCGCCACGAGGACCAGGTGGCAAAGGTCTCCGTGGTAGGATGCGGGATGCGCAGTCATGCCGGAGTGGCAGCGCGGATGTTTCACGCGCTTGCCAGGGAAGGCATAAATATCGAGATGATAGCCACCTCCGAAATTAAGATTTCATCGGTGGTAAACATAAAGTACGGCGAGCTTGCGGTAAGAGTGCTTCATGAGGCTCTGGTGAGCGGCCTGAACGCGGGGCCGCGCGAGGGAGATCGCTGATGGCAACGGCCGAAAAGCAACGGGTTTACCTCTACGACACGACGCTTCGCGACGGATGCCAATCCGAGGACGTGTCGCTAACGGTCGCTGACAAGTTGCGCATCGCGCAACGTCTCGATGATCTCGGAATCGACTTTATCGAGGGTGGCTGGCCGGGCTCCAATGAACGCGACGCCGCGTTTTTCGAGGAAGTTAAAAAGCTCAAACTGCGCCATGCCAAGATCGCGGCATTCGGCTCTACGCGTCGCGCTAATCTCAAGGCTGAGCAAGACCGCAACCTTGAGCTGCTGCTGCTGGCGCAAACCCCAGTTGCGACGGTCGTCGGAAAAACCTGGGACTTGCACGTGAGAGAGGCTCTTCGGATAAGCCACGAAGCTAATCTCGAAGTCATCGCCGACACCATCACGTACCTCAAATCGCGGGTGGACAAGGTAGTCTTCGACGCCGAGCATTTCTTCGACGGCTTCGCGGATAATCCGGACTTCGCGCTTCAATGCGTGAAGGCCGCGGCTGAGGCGGGCGCCGACGTAATATGCCTGTGCGACACCAACGGCGGTCGCCTGCCCTATGAGATCGAAGCCGCCGTGCGCGCCGCTTGCGCCGCGGTCCCCTGCGTGGTCGGAATTCATTGCCATAACGACTGCGAGCTGGCGGTGGCGAATACGTTGGCCGCGGTCGGGGCCGGAGCGCGCCATGTTCAAGGAACGATTAACGGCCTCGGCGAACGCTGTGGCAACGCCAATTTAGTCTCCGTCATAGCCAACCTGGAACTTAAGCTAGGCTACCGATGCGTCGGGGCGGAAAGGCTTAAGCTTCTGCGGGAGGCTGCGCTCGCGGTCTACGAACTCGCCAATCTGGCGCCGCTCGCGCGCCAGCCTTTTGTCGGGCGCAGCGCGTTCGCGCACAAAGGTGGGCTGCACGTCTCAGCGATACAGCGCAATCCGCGCACATACGAGCATATGGCGCCGGAGTTGGTCGGCAATAACCGGCGAGTGCTGCTCTCGGATCTCGCCGGCCGCGCCAATATCGTGTACAAGGCGCGCGAGTTCGGACTGACGCTGGACCCGGACAACGAGAAGATTAGCCTGCTGCTGGACGAGCTCAAGCGGCTAGAGGCTGAGGGCTATTTGTACGAGGGAGCGGAGGCGTCGTTTGAGTTGGTGATGCGGCGCAGCCTGGGCGTGCTCGAGCGTCCCTACTTCGATTTCGTGAGCTTCCGCGTCTTCGACGACAAATGGCACGAAGAGCACGCGCCGTTCAGCGAGGCGGTGGTCGTGATCGACGGACCCGACGGACAACGCTCGCGCAGTTCAGCCTCTGGCAACGGCCCGGTCAACGCGTTGGACTCGGCCCTGCGCAAGGCGCTATTGCCCTACTATCCGACGCTCGAATCGATGCGTCTGACCGATTACAAGGTGCGCGTTCTCGACAACGGCACGGGGACATCCGCAAGGGTTCGCGTTTTGATTGAGTCCACGGACGGCAAGATGCGCTGGGGCACGGTGGGCGTGTCAAGCAACGTGCTCGAAGCCAGTTGGCAGGCCCTGGTAGACTCTGTCGAATACAAGCTGTACAAGGACAAGGCGATTCCCGTCACGGTCAGAGAGTCGAAGGGCGAAATAGAAGCGGGCGCGGAGTTGTAGGCTTTAGCCTGCAAGCAGCCCGTTTTGGCATAAAGGGCGCGTAATCAGCGATGCCTTTTTTCGACCGCCTGCGCGAAGACGTTAAGGCTGCCTTCGAGCGCGATCCCGCGGCGCGAAGCACGCTTGAGGTGTTGCTCGCTTACCCGGGCATTCACGCCGTGTGGTTCTATCGCCTCGCCCATTGGCTTTGGGAGAGCAACCTAAAGCTGCTCGCTCGGCTGATAAGCGAGATGGCGCGTTCGCTGACCGGGATCGAAATCCATCCGGGCGCTAAAATCGGTCGCCGGCTTTTCATCGACCATGGCATGGGTGTGGTCATCGGCGAGACCTGCGAGATCGGAGACGACGTTCTCATCTACCAGGGGGTTACGCTTGGCGGTACGAGCTTGAGTAAGGGGAAGCGCCACCCTACGATCGGGGACGGCGTGATGATCAGCGCCGGGGCCGCGGTTATCGGCCCAGTCACGATTGGCCGCGGCAGCCGAATCGGTGCCGGCGCCGTAGTCGTCTCTTCTGCCCCACCCTATTCGACGATCGTCGGCATCCCCGGGAAAATCGTCGAGGGCGAGCATATGAAGCGTCCGGTGAGCCAACTTGACCACGTGCACCTACCTGACCCCGTAGCTCGCGCGTTAAGCGAGCTTGCAAACAAATTGGACCATATTGCAACTCAGCTTGCGGAACTGGAAGAACGACAAAATTGCCTCGAAGAGAAACTCATGGAACAAAGCTATCCGTCCAACCTGTCCGCAACCCTGAAACACCAGTGAGACATTATTATTAAGGCGTGGCGCTGACGTCACGGCTCGGCGCGTCTGCCGCGCACGCAATCGTTGGCCCAATTAACCGGTTCGTTTAAGACGCCAGACCCGCTTTGAAGGCCGGCTGTCCGCCTCACGAATGAAACTGCCGGCGTGGCGTTTTAGTCACGCCCCTGATTCGTGGAGCGCGAAGGCCATGGGCCTGCTGCACGTTTTGCTTTTAGGCGCATGTAAAATAGAAGAGGCGGCGAGAATGAAACTTTGGATCCTTGGATAACGCAGGGAGCGGCTTTGCCTGAGCACACGCGAGATTAACGATGGCAAAATCGCGCGGCTTAGCGTTGTTGACCAATTGGAACAACTCCGAAGACCTGCTTAGCTAAGGAAACTTTAAGTCGTCCATAAAATGGAGATTTATTTAGACTGGAATGCTGGCGCTCCATTGCGCCCCGAGGCGCGTCGAGCGCTTGACGAGTTCTTGGGCAACGGTGCCGGCAACCCTGCCTCGGTTCATCGCAGTGGACAGCGCGCCCGCCGCGCTTTTGAGCAGGCTCGCGCGCAGGTCGCTACGCTCATCGACGCGGCCGTCCGCCAGATCGTTTTTACCAGTGGCGGCACCGAAGCGAACAATCTTGCGATTTTCGGCGCGGTCAAGGCGCGAAACGGCCGGCGCAAAATCATTAGCTCGATGATTGAGCATTCCTCGATTCTCGGCCCTCTCAAGGCTCTCGAGCAGGAGGGCTTTACCGTACACCGCGTCGCGCCCGACGCCAACGGGCGCATCGCCACAGACCAGGTTGTTGCGGAACTTGACGAGAGTACCGCGCTGGTCACTCTTGGCTTGGCCAATTCCGAGACGGGCGCGATTCAGGATCTCGCGCCGCTTGCCCAGCCGGTGCGGCAGGCCGGCGCGCTGTTACACGTCGACGCGGCACAAGCGGCGGGCCGGATGAGCCTCAGCGCAACACGGCTCGGATGCGACCTGATGACCGTGAGCGGGCACAAGCTTGGCGCGCTCGCCGGGATAGGCGCGCTCTACATTCGCGATGAACATCTGATCAACCCGCTGATGTGCGGCGGGCCCCAGGAACGCGGGCTGCGACCTGGCACACCCAATATTCTAGGGGCTGTTACCATGGGCGCGGCCGCGCAAACCGTCGGCTCGCGGCTGAGCGAAGAGATCAATCACATGTCGTACCTGACCGAGCGGCTGCGCTCCAGGCTTTGGGCGTCTATCCCGGGAATGCTGCTCAACGGCCCGTTGTTCGCGCGGATTCCGAACACGCTGAACCTGACCTTTCCCTCCGCGCGCGGCGAGAGTCTTCTGATCGCGCTCGACCTCGAGGGGGTTCGCGTATCGATGGGATCGGCGTGCGCCGCGGGGGCGGTCGAACCGTCGCACGTGCTGCTGGCCATGGGCCGCTCGCGTCGCCAGGCGCATAGCTCTCTACGCCTGAGTCTGGGACCGCAGCTCACTCTCGAGCAAGTAGAACGCGCGGCGGCCATAATCGTCCGCGTCTGGCGGCGCGTCTCGGAAGCCGAGGCTCCGAATGAGGAGGCTCGCGGATGAGGCGAGGGCCCACGATGAAACCGCGAGTGGTCGTTGCAATGTCGGGCGGGGTCGACAGCTCGGTCGCCGCGGCTCTTTTACGCGAAGACGGCTACGACGTCGTTGGCGTGGCGATGCGCCTGTCCGCCGACAACGCCCATCCGAGCGCAGGCGCGCGGAGAGCATGCTGCTCGTATGAAGATTTCGAGGACGCGAGGCGAGTTGCCGAGCGCATGGACTTTCCCTTTTACGTGGTCGACATGCGCGACGACTTCGCGCGCACCGTGATAGATCCTTTCGTAGGCGACTATCTTGCCGGACGGACGCCCAATCCGTGCCTGGCATGCAATCGATGGATCAAGTTCGATCGGCTGCGGCGCCGCGCTGAAGCGCTGGGAGCGAACTACATCGCCACCGGCCATTACGCGCGCATCGAACGCTCCGCGCACGGCCGCTTCCGCCTTCGCCGCGCACTCGACCGGCAAAAGGATCAATCGTATTTTCTCTTCACGCTCGAACAAGAAGAGCTGGCGCGCACGCTTTTCCCCCTCGGCGCGATGACCAAGAACGAGGTTCGCGCAAAGGCGCGGACGCTCGGGCTCGCAAACGCGGACAAGCCGGAAAGCCAGGAGATTTGTTTTGTCTCTGAGAACGGCGGGAGCTATCGAGATTTCGTGAGCCGCCACGCCGATCCCGCAAAGATTAAACCCGGGCGGATCGTCGACACCAACGGCGCCATGCTCGGCCTCCACGACGGAATTCATCGCTTCACTATCGGTCAGCGGCGAGGCCTCGGCGTGACCCGCCCGACGCCGCTCTACGTGCGCGAGATCAGGCCGCAAAGTGCGGAGGTCGTCGTCAGCGAGCGCGAGGCGCTTGGCGACCGCGGCCTTTTGGCGAGCAAGGTCAGCTTGACTGATCCGTCGCGCGCATCGGCACATGCAATGGCGGTTGAAGTGAAGATACGCTACCGCCATCCGCTGATACCGGCCACTCTGACGCTTATGGAGAACGGCACCGCCGCGGTGCGCTTCGCCACTCACCAGCCGGCTGTCACCCCAGGGCAGGCCTGCGTCTTCTACCTCGGCGACGAGGTGCTCGGCGGCGGGATCATCGAGGCGCCGCTTCGGGAGTGACCAGCATGCGCTTTGCGATCGCGACGCTGGGATGCAAGGTCAATCAGTACGATTCGGCAATGCTTGAGCATCGGCTCTCCGCCGCCGGCATGGAGCGGGTCGAGTTTGATCAGGGCGCCGACGTCTACGTGATCAATACCTGCACCGTCACCGATCGAGCTGACGTCGAGAGTCTTCGTATCGCGCGGCGCGCGCGCCGATTTAATCCCGCGGCGCGCGTCGTGATGACCGGATGCCTGGCGCAGGCGAGTCCCCAGGTTTTAGCGCGCTCGCCCGCGGTGGATCGAGTAATCGGCCTAGGACGAATCAATGATTTGGTGCAAGCGGCGCGCGGCGAAGACCTCGGCGGCGACAAGGTGGCGGTGTCCAACTTGCGCAAGGAAAGGGCCGCGCTCGAATCCTCCGGGGTGACGCTCGCCGGTCGCAATCGCGCCTTCCTTAAGCTGCAGGAAGGCTGCGACCGCTTTTGTTCCTTCTGCATCGTTCCCTTCTCGCGCGGCCGTTCGCGCAGCATGCCGCCGCGTGAGGTTTTGGCGGCGCTCGACGAACTGCACGGCAACGGAGTCAAGGAAGTGGTGCTGTGCGGCGTGCAACTGGGCGGCTACGGCCGCGACCTGGAGCCCGCGCTGACGCTCGCCGAGCTGCTCGAGTTGATTTCGATGCGCAGCCGGATCGAACGCCTTCGCCTGAGTTCCATCGAGCCCGATGAGCTAAGCGCGCCGGTGCTGGAAATCATGGCGAGCGATCGTAAGTTTTGTCCCCATTTCCACCTGCCGCTGCAATCTGGCGCGGATGAAATCCTCAAGCGCATGCGACGGCCTTACACGACTGAATATTATCGCGCGCTCTTGTCGCGGATTCTGGAGTTGATGCCCGACGCGGCGCTGGGCACGGATGTCATCGCCGGCTTTCCCGGCGAGAGCCCGCAGCACTTCGCGCAGAGTCTGGAGTTTTTGTCGACCCTGCCTCTCGCCTATTTTCACGTTTTCCCCTATTCGGTAAGATCTGGGACGACGGCGGCCAAGCTTGCCGGCAAGGTCAACCCGGGTGAGAGCAAGCGTCGCGCGGAGTTGATTCGCTTGCTGGGAGAGCGGAAGCGCAGGCACTTCCTGGCCAGGTTCTTAGGCGCCCGCCTCCGTGTGCTGCTAGAAGAGGGCCGCGACCCACGCAACGGGAAGCTCAAAGGCTATAGTAGAAATTACATCCGCGTGCTGGTCGACGGCCCCGACTACCTAAAGAACTGCGAGGTCGAGGTTGAAGCGATAGATGTTATCGGCGATGCGTTGGCTGGCGCGGTGGTTAGACCACCAGCAAGCTCCAAAGCGCGAGGTCGCGAAGAGCGGCCGTTTGCGCGCAACCGACGTTGATCTGCAACGGGCGCTTAACTATCAATTTCAAAATCACGAGCTGCTCCGACTCGCGCTCACTCACCGCAGCGCCGCCGATGGCTGGCAAGGAGACTACGAGCGCCTGGAGTTTTTGGGCGACGCGGTGCTGGATCTGATCGTCGCCGACTTCCTGATGCGCCAGTTTCCTGAAGCCACTGAGGGCACGCTGTCGAAGCTGCGCGCCTCGATCGTCAACACGCATACACTGGCCGGCAAGGCGCGAGCACTCGGCGTTGGCGAGAGTTTGCGCCTCGGCAAGGGCGAAGAAAACAGCGGCGGGCGAAACAAAGTGTCCATTCTTGCCGCCGCCTTCGAGGCGTTGGTCGGCGCCATTTATACCGAGAGCGGTTTCGACGCGGCCAAGCGAGTCGTGGAGGCCTTGCTCGCGTCGGATATCGGCGCCCCTGGAGCGCAGCGCGACTACAAAACCGAACTCCAGGAGGAGGGCTATCGGCGCTTCGGCGAGCATCCCGTGTACGAGTTGGCAGGCGAAAGCGGCCCCGAGCACGCCAAACGGTTCATAAGCCGCGTGCGAATCGGCCGCCAGCAACTGGGGACAGGCGAGGGCTCAAGCAAGAAACAGAGCGAGCAGGACGCCGCGCGCCGCGCACTTGAATTGATTTCGGCCCTGCCGGACGAACGCAGTGGCCCCTGATCCGTTTCGCTGCGGACTGGTCGCCCTCGGCGGCCACACCAACGTCGGCAAGTCGACCCTGCTGAACCGGTTAGTCGGGCGCAAGGTGTCGATCGTGACCCCGCTCCCGCAGACCACCCGCAACCGCGTGCTCGGCGTTCGGAACGAACCGGACGCGCAGCTTTTGCTCGTGGACATGCCTGGGCTGCATCCGCCACGCGGCTTGCTTAATCAGCAAATGACCGCGCTCGCGCGCCGATGCCTGGCCGAGGCGGACGTGTTGGTGGGAATCGTCGAAGCTGCATCGACGCTGAAGACGCGGGATAGGGCGTTTTTGGCCGAGATGGTTCACTACCAGATGCCGAAGGTCGTGGCCATCAATAAAATCGACCGCACAAGGCGCTCAAGCCTCCTGCCGCTGGCGGAGCAATGCGCGCACGAGGTTCCGCAGGCGGAAATTGTGCCGATAAGTGCGCTCACCGGCGAAAATGTCGAGCGCCTGCTTGAAGTGGTGCGGCGGTTTCTTCCGGTTGGGCAGGCGCTGATGCCTCGTGGGGAGTATACTGACCAGAGCGAGGCGAAGATCGCCCAGGAGATCATCCGCGAGAAGATCTTTTTTTCCGTTCGCGAGGAAATCCCGTTTTCCACCGCGGTCAGGCTCGATGAATTCACTTTGGAGGGTGAACGGCGGCTTCTGCGTATCGGCGCAACGATCGTCGTCGAGCGCGAATCGCATAAGGGGATCCTGATCGGCGCCGACGGCTTGCGCCTCAAGCGCATCGGTCAGAGCGCGCGCGAGGAGCTGGAGGCGTTGCTGAAGCAGCGAATTTTCCTCACGCTTTTCGTCAGAACGGAAAAGAACTGGACGCGAGACCCGCGAAAAGTGGCGGAGCTTGCTGGCTGATTCGCGTGCGGTTCCCGCACGCCCGCACCGGAGCGGACCGCGCTGTGCGACAATCGCTGACCGGTCGTCTGCGCAAGCCCGACGCTGCTTGCACCTCCTTGCGCATGACCGTGGCGCGGGCCAAAAGAAATCGCCATCGGCATGGAGCATGGATACTTCCTTAGCAAGAATCTTTTAGATAGCGGGAGCCGGCAGATCGCCTGTTAGCGACCCGGCTGAAAAGATGAATCCGACAAACGAACAATGGCGTGGGCCGGCCGAACACACAAACAGCGAGGAGCCGGGTGCGCTCGCCTTACAGCGGCTGAGGACAGCCTCACAAGGGCTGCCGACGGTTCTCATCTGTGGGCGGCCTAATGTCGGCAAGTCGTCGTTGTTCAATCGGATTGCCGGCGCTCAGCGCGCTATCGTGAGTGAGGTCCCGGGTGCGACGCGAGACTTCAATCTCACGCGCGTCCGAGCCGACGAGCGAGAATTCGCGATCGTTGACAGCGGGGGTTTGGGCGCGCACGCAGGCGGCGCGCTCAGCGAGAAGCTGGCGCATCGAACGATGGATGCGGCGCGGGCCGCCGACGCGATCATCTTCGTGGTGGACGGCCGGGCCGGATTGAACCCCGAGGACCAGCAGTGGTTCGACGCCTTGCGCCGCGCCAACCGTCCGCTTGTCGTCGCCGTGAACAAGCTTGATCGTCCCGCGATGGACCTTCTGGTAGCCGACTTCCAAGCGCTTGGTACAGAACAGATTTTCCCGGTTTCCGCCGCCCACGGACGAGGTTTGGGCGAATTGCTCGACGCTTTAGCGGCCCTGCTGCCGCAAGAGACCGAGAGCGGCGCGGGCGGCGCGAGCGACTTGCGCTTTGCGCTGATCGGGCGGCCGAACGTGGGGAAATCCTCCCTGGTAAATCGCGTGGCCGGCTTTGAGCGTTCCGCCGTCGACTCCCAGGCGGGAACAACGCGCGACCCGGTTGACATAGAGGTAACGTCCGACGGACGGCGCATCCTCCTCATCGACACCGGCGGAGTGCGCCGCCAAGCGCGGATCGAGACCGAACTCGAGCATCGCGTGGTCGCGCGCGCTCTGGCAACTATCCGGCGCGCGGAAGTCTTGGGCCTGGTAATCGACGCCGCGGAGGGTCCGACCGACCAGGACGCACGCTTGGCCGCGCTGGTGGATAAGCACGACCGCGCGCTGATGCTGGTCGTCAATAAATGGGACCTCGCGGCTGCGCAGGAGCGTAATATCACGGCGTTCGCGCGCGATTTGCGGACGCGATGGCCGTTCCTGGAATACGCGCCCGCAGTCTTCTGCTCCGCCCTTACCGGCAACGGCGTGGGCGATATCCTGCGCGTGGCGCTTGAAGTCGGCAAGAGCTTCCGCGCGGTTTTCAAGACGCCCCAGTTGAACCGAATTTTGGGGGACGTCGTGGGCGAGATCGACCCGCCAGTAATCGAGCGGCGGCGGCTTAAGCTCATGTACGTGACTCAGAGGGCCAGCTCACCGCCCCGCTTGTTGGTCTTCGCCAACCTGGAACGCGATATCCCGGTGCATTATTTGCGCTTCCTACAGGGCCGGTTTCGCGCCGCGTTGAACCTCGTGGGCACGCCGCTGCGCATCGCGGTGCGCCGGGCCGACAGCTCCCGCGGCGGCATACAGGCTTTCAACGCCGACGAAGGTGGCGAGCCGCAAAGCTGACGGCGGCTGTCGCGAGCTGCTTAGGAACGCCGAACCGAACGGCCGGATCGGCCTAGGGCTGATTGGGGCGGTCGCCTGTTCGGAAGCCGTCGGCTATATTTGTGGCAAAGGTTTGCCCGGCAGTGATTCTGATCCTCGATTTCGGCAGTCAATACACCCAACTGATCGCGCGACGGCTGCGCGAGGCTGGGGTTTATGCTGAGATCTACCCCTACAACCTGGAACTCGACCGGCTTTTCAAGTTGGCGCCCAAGGGAGTGATCCTTTCCGGCGGGCCTGCAAGCGTTTACCAAGAACAAGCGCCCGACATCCGCGACGAAGTGCTCTCCGCCGGATGCCCGGTCCTCGGCATCTGCTACGGCATGTACCTCTTAGCGCACCATCTCGGCGGTCGGAGCGCGCGGGCACATGCGCGAGAGTATGGGCCGGCCACACTGGTGATTGATGAAGCGGCCGGGCTGTTCGAGGGGCTCAACGGACATGACCAGCCGGTATGGATGAGTCACGGCGACCGCGTGGAAGCGATCCCGCCCAGCCTGCGCGCCATCGCGCATACAGCTAACTCGCCGTATGCCGCGGTGCGCAGCCTCGACGGACGCCTGTGGGGCGTCCAGTTTCATCCCGAGGTCGCTCATACCGTCGCAGGGGCCCAGATTCTGCGTAACTTCGCCTACAATATTTGTGGCGAGCAGGGCGACTGGAAGCTCAAGGACTTTGCAGAGACCAAGATCGCGGAAATTCGCGAGCGTGTAGGTGAGCGCGACCAGGTTCTCATGGGCTTGTCGGGCGGTGTCGACTCGGCGGTCGCCGCGGCGCTTATCAGCCGGGCCTTGGGACCGCGTCTGCACTGCGTCTTCGTAGACACCGGGCTTTTGCGCGCCGGCGAGCGGCAGCGGATCGAACAGGGCTTTGCCGCTCGCTTGCGAATCGAGCTTCGCGTGGTCGACGCCGCAGAGCTTTTTCTCCGGCAGCTGGCAGGGGTAATTGACCCCGAACAGAAGCGTCGCATTATCGGCCACACCTTTATCGAGGTGTTCGAGCGCGAGGCGCACCGCCTGGAGGGAATACGCTTTCTCGGACAAGGCACGCTCTACCCGGACGTTATCGAGTCGATTCCGCTCAAGGGGCCTTCAGTCACGATCAAGACCCATCACAATGTGGGCGGGCTGCCTGAACGGATGCGGCTTGCCTTGATCGAACCGCTGCGCGAGCTCTTCAAGGACGAGGCGCGCCAGGTGGGGCGCGAGTTGGGACTGCCGGACGAAATCGTCGAGGCCGAGCCCTTTCCCGGGCCGGGGCTGGCGGTGCGAATTGTCGGCGAGGTCACCCAGGAACGGCTGACCGTGTTGCGCGCGGCTGACCAAATCGTGATGGAAGAAATTCGCGCTGCGGGGCTCGCCAGCCAACTATGGCAAGCGTTTGCCGTGCTGCTGGCGCTCAAGTCGGTGGGCGTGATGGGCGACGAACGCAGCTACGATAACGTGATCGCGGTTCGCGCGGTGCGGTCGCTGGACGGGATGACCGCCGACTGGGCGCGCTTGGATTCAAGCCTGCTCGATCGGTTGTCGACGCGCATCACCAACGAGGTCAAAGGAATCAACCGCGTGGTGTACGACGTAACACCCAAGCCGCCCGCCACGATCGAGTGGGAATGACAGTTCGCACGCGTTACGCCCCCAGTCCTACCGGCTCGTTGCATATCGGCAACGTGCGTTCCGGGCTCTTTGCCTACCTGTTTGCGCGCCGCTACGGTGGAGCGTTCATCCTGCGGATCGACGACACCGATCAGCAGCGTTCGAGCAAGGAGTCGCTGGATGAAATCCTGGCCAGCCTCAGATGGTTGGGGATCGATTGGGACGAGGGACCTCCAGACCCGGCCTATTTTCAGTCTAATCGCCTGGGCCGTTACCGCGACGCCGTGCGCGGCCTGTTGAAAGCCGGCATGGCCTATCCCTGTTATTGCACGCCCGAAGAACTGGAGGCCAAGCGACGGCAGGCAGAGCGGGAAAAGCGCAAGCCCGTGTACGACGGAAAATGCCGCGAACTGCCGTTCGACCCGGAAATTGCGCTGCCCCAGCCCGGCGAAGCGCGCAGCTGCGCAATCCGCTTTCGCACGCCGCGCGACGGGGAAACAATCGTCGAGGATCTGGTCAAGGGACGCGCTGTGTTCGCCAATTCGGAGCTGGACGATCTGATTATTTTTCGCTCGGACGGGCTCCCCACCTACAACCTGGCAAGCGTGGTTGACGACATCGACATGCGCATCACCCACGTCGTGCGCGGTGACGACCATCTACCCAACACTCCGCGCCAGGTCAGAATCTTCGAAGCGTTAGGATCCGCACCGCCACAGTTTGCTCACTTGCCGATGGTCCTCGGGATGGACGGCAAGCCGCTGTCCAAGCGTCACGGCGTGACGTCGGTCTTCGCCTATCGCGACGCGGGTTACTTGCCGGAGGCGCTGCTGAACTATTTAGCGCGTCTTGGGTGGTCTTACGGCGACCAGGAAATTTTTTCCAAGAGCGAGCTAATGGAAAAGTTCGATCTTGCCAACTGCGGCAAGTCGGCGGGAATCTTCAATTCCGAAAAGCTGCTCTGGCTCAACTTCCATTATCTGAAGGAGCGCCCTATCGCGCAGCTTGCCAACGAGATCAAGCCGTTCATCGAGAAGCGCGGCTATCCTGTCCCGACCGATGACGGATGGCTTCAAATGGCGGTAGCGACGCTGCGCGAGCGCGCCAAGACGCTGGTCGAGATGGCCGAGTTTGCGCATTTTTATCTCAGCGCTGAAATCGATCTCGACCCGAAAGCTGCGAACAAGTTTCTCACCTCACAAGTTTTAGAGCCACTGCGCGCGCTGACGGAGACGTTGGATTCGAGCCCATCGCTGAAGTTATGCGACCGCCGGCATCCCAGCGACCCGAGCCAGCGCGAGCGCGAGGCCGCGTCCGCCTTGCAGGAAGCAACGCAACTCTGCGGACCGGCGGCGAGCGACCTGATACACCGTTGCATGGCGGCGAGCGCCGGCAATTCCGCAGACCCGCTTCAACTGCTCGCCGACAGCGCGCAAATCGTCGAAAAGCTTTTCACTGGGGTTCTGGCGCGCTTTAACTTGAAGCTCGGTCAATTGGCTCAACCGGTTCGCGTGGCGCTCACGGGTGGGACCGTGAGCCCTGGGATCTTCGAGGTTATCGCGGTCATGGGCCGTGAACGCACCGTGCAAAGGCTGCGCGCCGCCGTCGCGCGAATCGAAGCGCAAAGCCGGCCGGCCGCCGAGTAAACGCAAGCATCGCGCGGCGGGAATCGAGCACTGCGCGGCACAAACGATGAGCGTCGGCGCGCGCTACCCGGGGCCGCAAAACGCGGCTCTCGTTCCTGGCGGGAACGCGCAAGGCCCATCTTAGTGTGTTTTGGAGATGATCGAAACGGTGCTGCCTTTACTCCGAGGGGAGGATCATGATGAAGCTTCGTCTAGTTGACCTTGGAACACTCTCGGGAGATAGAGCGTACTTTTTCGAAGGCGTCGACCCGGGATCTAAGTGCGACCTCGTGATGATCGGCGCGATAATCGAGCATCCCAAGGCGGGCGTTATCCTCTACGACGTCGGTCCAGCGGCGAACGATAACGAATTGCGCCATCCTGTGGCGCGAGCAGCGTTCCCCATCACGTCGTACACCGAGGACAACCGGCTCGACAAAATTCTCAATAAGCTCGGCTATGAGCTTAAGGACGTCAGAGGGATCATACTCAGCCATTTACATTGGGACCACGCAGGCGGGCTGGAATTTTTTCGCGGTCTGCGCGTGCCGCTGTACGTCCACGCGGAGGAACTGAAATACGCCTATTACGCCTTGGCGACACGCGAGGACCTCGGGGGCTACCATCGGCATTACATGGACCTTCGCTTCAACTGGAGGGCGATACACGGCAACGAGATGGAGCTCTTCAGCGGCGTGAAGGTCATTCTCACCCCAGGCCATACGCCGGGGCTGCTGGCGCTGAACGTTGACCTCAAGAACTCCGCGCCGTTCATCGTTACGTCCGACACATGCTTCCTAAAGCCGAATTACTACGAAGACAAGCCGCAAGGCTGGTTGATGCGCGATCGCCGCGCGTGGTGGGACAGCCTGCGAAGGATTCAGAACCTCGCTGCGCGCAGCGACGCCAACGTGATTCTAGGCCATGACCCTGAAGTCTTGGCCGATTATACAAAGGAGCCTTATTACGACTGACCTTCGGGGCTTAGGGTCGGTGGAGGATTCGTAACTAACGCCCGGTGGCAACCACAGCCGTCGTTGCGCCTGGTCGAATGTTGCGCGCCGGCGCTACACGTCAAACAAAACTGCACGACGCCTTTCAGGCATGGTCCGCGACGGCGACCAGCCGGCTTTCGCGCAGCCGTGATGCAAAGGGGGATGATTCAGCCATGAAAGTGTTGTTCGAGAAAAAAGGCCCGGTGGCGTACGTCACTATCAACCGACCGGAACGGCTCAACGCCTGCGATTTCGAGACCTACGGAATGCTCACGGACATCTGGATTGAGTTTCGCGACGATCCGGCGCTGCGCGTGGCGATCTTCACCGGCGTGGGCGAGCGGGCGTTCTGCGCCGGCAGCGACATCAAGAGCAACTACGTGGACTACGCCGGCCAGGAACCGCCGAAATCGCCCTACCCCATCATGTACGACCTGTACAAACCGATCATCGCGGCGATTAACGGCCACGCCAACGGCGGCGGCTTGGAGCAGGTGCTCGCCTGCGATATTCGCGTGGCTGCCGAGCACGCTCAGTTCGGTCTGGGGGAAGTGCGGCTGGGATGGCTTCCTGGCGGCGGCGGCACCCAGCGCTTGCCGCGTCTTATCCCGCTCGGCCGAGCCCTTGAGATGCTGTACACGGGCAACCGGATCAACGCTGAACAAGCGCTGCGGCTGGGTCTCGTCGATTATGTCGTGCCGATGAGCGAGCTTATCAGCAAATGCGAAGAGATCGCGGCCGAAATCTGCAAGAGCGCGCCGCTTGCGGTGCAGCGCATAAAGCGGGCTGCGCTGCGCGGCCTTGACCTGCCGCTGGCCGATGGGCTCAAGCTCGAGCGCGAACTCTATCGCGAACTGCTAGCTACAGAGGACTCTCGCGAGGGCGCGCGGGCTTTCGCCGAGAAACGACCGCCGCAATGGAAGGGTAGATAAGGACACGGTCGCCGCTTCGGCCTGCTAGTCCAGCGACTTGCGGAAACGGAGCACTCCAATCGTCAGGAGGACCGTTGTAAGACAGGCCAAAGCGGCCATCTGCGGCCACAATATGTCCAGCCCGACGCCCTTGAGAAAGGTGCCTCGCAGAATGACCAGGAAATATCGCAGTGGGTCAAGGCTGGTGATCCACTGCATCGCCCTGGGCATACTGGAAATTGGAAAAGCAAAACCCGAAAGGATGAAAGCCGGATTCAGAAAGAAAAAGGCTGACGCGAAAGCTTGCTGCTGAGTGGAGCACAGGGTGGAAATAAGCAGCCCGACACTCAACGTGTTGAACAGAAACAATACGGTGCCGAGCGCCAGGACCAGCGGGTTGCCGCGAAACGGTACCCTGAACCAGAGTGAGCCCACCACAAAAACCAGTATCACGTCGGCCAGACCGACCAGGAAAAATGGGACCGTCTTCCCCAGGATCAGCTCGACCGGCCTGATGGGCGTGACCATGACCTGTTCGAGAGTTCCGATCTCGCGCTCACGCACGATCGCGAAGGCCGTCAGGTTCACCACCAGGACGATCGTTATGCTGCCGATCACCCCTGGGACAAAAAACCACTGGCTATTCAGATCGGGGTTGTACCAGGGGCGCTGCTCGATTTCGATCTGCGGCATTGTCGCCGCCATCGCGGGCATCAGACTCCCCAATCGCTCGCGCGCGTAATCCTGACCAAACGTGGTCGCGATCTGGGTTACGTAGCCCAAAGCGATCAGCGCGGTGTTGGAGTTCGTCCCGTCGAGAATCACTTGCAGATGCGCGGTCTGGCCCTTGCGCAGCAGCTCCGAGAAGCCCGGCTCGATCTTGATCGCCATCGGGATGCTGCTGCGGCCGATGGTATTGGGGATATCCGGGTCCTCGCGCAAGATTTCCGTTACATTAAAGCGCCCGGTGAAGGTGAATCGCGAAAGTAGGTCGCGACTTTCCTGGCTATGATCGAGGTCCAGCACCGCGATCGGCACGTGAAGCACCTCGAAGGTCGCCGCGTAGCCGTAGATGAGCATCTGGATGATCGGCGGAGCGAGCAGCCGAAAACGCGCGTACTTGTCGCGCCGGAGCTGGATGAACTCCTTTACGATGATGCGCCAAATCCGGCCCAGCACGACAGCTCCTCATTCATTGCAGGCTCTTGCGAAAAGCGCGAGTCGCAAAGACTGCAATGACGACGGCGTAGACGATCATCGCCCCGATCTGGGGAGCCAGATCCTCCAAGCCGCTACCGGCGAGAAAAATTCCCTTGAGCGCGCTGACATAGTAGCGGCTGTACACCAGGTAGGTCACCGCTCTGATCGGCGCGGGCATCTGATCGATGGGGAACGCGAAGCCGGACAGCATCGAGGTCGGCAGCAGGGTCACCAGCAGAGCGTACTGACTCGCCCCAATCTGGCTTTTGGTGGCGACCGAGATCATGTAGCCGATTCCCAGGATGACCACCAAAAACAAGGTGGTGGTGAACATCAGCATTCCCGCATTGCCGCGAAACGGCACGTTGAACCATCCGACGGCAAACGCGGTGCACAGGGCAGCGTCAGACAGGCCGATGACGAGGTAGGGGAACAACTTTCCGACCATGATCTCCATCGCGGTCGCCGGAGTGGCGATAAGCTGCTCCATGGTGCCGCGCTCCCATTCGCGGGCGATCGTGAGCGATGAAAGCAAAGCTCCCATCAGCGCCATCACCAGGGCAACGGTGCCCGGAATGATAAAGTTCTTGCTTTCCAGCTCCTCGTTGAACCAAGTGCGGTAGTCGACCGACAGCGGCGCCACCGTCTGCTGGCTCAGCCCGCGAGCCGCAAACCACTTGAGTTGAACTTCGTTGGAGTAAGCGCCGATTACGGCCTGCGCATAACCCAGGGCGAGCTGCGCGCTGTTGTCGTCGGTGCCGTCAAGCAGCGCCTGGACTTCTGAGTGGTGCGCGTCGGCCAGGCGCCGCGAGAAATCCCATGGTATGACCAACCCAAGCTTGCACCTGTCGGCATCGATCGCGCGCACCAACTCCGGGTAGTTGTCTACCGCCTTGATCACGTCGAAATAACGGGAGGCCTGAAAGTGCTTAAGCAGCGCCTGGCTGTCCTGGCTGCCCTCCTGATCGTAGACGTAAACCGGAATGTGATCGGCGTCCAAACGCGCGCCGTAACCCAGCAAAAGGATTTGGAACAACGGCAGCAGCACCGCGATCAGGAAGCTGTGCGGATCGCGCCTGATCTGAATAAACTCCTTGCGCGCGATGGCCATGATGCGTCGCCAATTCACTGCGCCGCCTCGCTCGTATCCGGACGTCTGCCGGTCATCGCCACAAAGGCGTCTTCCAGAGACGGCGCGATCGGCTCGACGGCGGTAACTATTACGCCCGCCGATGCCAGCGCGGCAGGTAGCTCAACGCGTGCCTGTTGCGCCGCGCTTACCACGACATGCAGCGCGGCGCCGAAAACCGCGACGTCGAGCACTCCCGGCCGGCTTTTCAGCAACTCGAGCCCGCGGCCGAGCGGCGCGCACTCAACCAGGAGAAGGTCTCCTTTGATCGATGTGCACTTGATCTCGCTGGGGCTGCCCGTGGCGACGATACGACCGGCGTCGATCAAGGCAAGCCGATTGCAGTACTCCGCCTCGTCCATGTAATGCGTCGTTACCAGTATCGTCACGTCCTCGGCCGCCATCTGGTGAATCAGCTCCCAGAATCGACGACGCGAAAGCGGATCGACGCCGGCCGTTGGCTCATCCAGAAACAGTACTTGTGGCCGATGCAGAACCGCGCACCCCAGAGCCAGCCGCTGCTTCCAGCCGCCCGCCAACTCGCCGGTGAGCAAGGTTTCGCTGCCCGTGAGACCCGCCATCTGAAGCGCCCAGGCGATGCGCTCCGTGAGGAGCTTTCCCTTCACTCCGTAAAGGCCGGCGTAAAACTTAAGGTTCTCGATTACGCGCAGATCGTTGTAGAGCGAGAACTTCTGCGACATGTAGCCGATATGCTGGCGAACCTGTTCGGGTTGCTCCGCGACGTTGAAGCCCGCCACCGAAGCGCGGCCGGAAGTCGGCGTGAGCAGCCCGCAAAGCATCCGGATGATCGTCGATTTACCCGAACCGTTGGGACCGAGCAGGCCGAAGATCTCGCCGGTCGAGATCCGAAAGCTCACTCGATTGACCGCCGTAAAGCCGCCAAACCGCTTGACCAACTCCTGCGCCACAATTGAAGTCCCTTTCGGCATGCTCAACGCCCTCGGTCGCCAGGTTGGGTCGATACCATATACGCGAACACATCCTCGACAGTCGCGCCCATTGGGGCGATATCTCCAAAGGTCAAGCCTGCCCCCTCAAGCCGCGCACGTAGCTCGGGGGTGCGCCGCTGGGGATTGTCCACCACGATATGAAGCGCGTCTCCCATCGCCATCGCGCTGAGCACGCCGTCAGCATCAGCCAGCGCGGCTCGCAGCCGTTCGGGTTCGGCCGAAGCCATCGAAAGCACCCCTCCAGGCAGCTTGCTCTTCAGCTCAGTAGGCGTGCCGCAGAAGAGCGCCCCACCCCGATGAAGCAGCAGCAGTCGATGGCATCGTTCGGCCTCGTCGAAGTAAGCCGTTGAAATCAACACGGTGACGCCCTGAAAAACCAGTGAATAGAGAATGCCCCAGAGTTCCCGGCGCGAGACCGGGTCCACGCCGGTGGTGGGCTCGTCGAGGAGCAGGATTTCGGGCGAATGAATTAGCGCGCAGATCAAGCCGAGTTTGCGCTTCATGCCGCCGGACAATTGACCCGCAAGTCTGCGCCGAAACGGCATCATCCCGCAGGCCGCGAGCAGCTCGCCCGAGCGCTGCTTGCGAACCGCAGAGGTTATCTCAAACAGGTCGGCATAGAAGCGAATGTTCTCATCGACCGTAAGATCTTCGTAGAGCCCATATTGCTGCGGCATGTATCCGATATGGCTCTTTACCGCCTCGGGATCGTGCACGACGTCATGTCCGGCGACCCATGCCGCGCCCGAGTCGGCGGGCAGCACTCCCGCGAGGATTCGCAGGGTCGTCGTCTTCCCCGCCCCGTCGGGACCAACCAAGCCCAGGATCTCTCCTCGCTGAGCGGCGAAGCCGAGGTCCACGACGGCCGGACCGGTCGCAAAGTGCTTACTCAATCCTTCGATTTGCACAGCCGGCGCTTTCATCGCGCACCCGCTGGCTTGAAGCTGATGCGCGCGTCGGCAGGCATGCCCGGCTTGAGTTCATGCGTCGGGTTGTCAATGTCAATCCTGATGCGATAGACGAGCGTGACGCGCTCGGCATGTGTCTCAACGCTCTTTGGCGTAAACTCCGCGTTGGACGATATGAGCGATATGCGGCCGTGATACTGATGGTTAGGGTAACTGTCGGTGGTAACAACCGCAGGTTGGCCAAAACGGACGCGCCCGATGTCGGGCTCGTTGATATACGCTCGCAACCAGATATGGTCAAGGTCAGCCAGGGTGAAGATGGGCGTGCCGGGTTGTACCACCTCGCCCAACTCAGCGTTGCGCACCAGGATCACACCGGAGAACGGCGCGTACAGCGTAGTGTAACCCAGAATGATCTGCGCGAGTTTCAGGTTGTCTTGCGCGTTCTTGACGTTGGCGCGCGCTACGGTGACATTCGCTTCGGCCGCCGCTTCCAGCGCCTTGTCGCGCAGATAGTTCGCAGAAGACTGTTTATAGGCGGTTGCCGCGAGGTCGCGGGTTTGAGTCGAGATGACCTGATGGCGCCAGAGTTCCTGGTCGCGATGAAAGTCAACAGTTTTCTCGGCCAAGTCGGCCTTGTCGGCGGCCACTGTCTTTTTGGCCGCCTCGAGGTTGCGCAACGCCGCTGCTAGCTGCCGTTCCTGCACTCGCTGGGTTTGTGCGGCAATCACGACTTGCTGGCGGTAGTCGGCGTCATCCAGGATCGCCAGCACGGTTCCCTTCTCAACCCATTGCCCTTCATCAAACGGCAACACCGTGATGCGCGACTGAACTGCTTTGAAACTGAGCACGCTCTCGTGCGCCTCGATGTTGCCTGAAACGACGAGAAACGCGCGCTCGCCTTTGTTGAAGAGATCGAACGCCGAGAGCGCTTGGCTCAGGGCTGCAAGCGCCGCTAGAAAGACCACGGCACCCGCTGCGCTCAGGACAACACGACTTCTTCGTCGCGCCATCCTCCACCTCATCGCTATCCCGTCAACTCGACCTGGCGGGTGCAATCGCCATCCGCTATCCCATCGTTTCGAGCCACAGGGATTTTAAGCCGGTCTCCAGCCGCACCTCGGCTCGCGCGACGGACTCGGCGCGGATTGCGCAACGATGTTAGTTTCGCCCGACACGGCGCATCATCCTTCAAAGCCCACCCTGCAAGCGACTTACCCCGCCTGAGGCGTCCCGCGTTCTTGGGCATCGCGACCTCCACGCCAGGAATGGAAGGACGGCGGCCACACAATGCTCGAACAGGGTGACGCCGTACTTGTAAATCGGCGTCTCCGGCTCGGTGTCGGTAGCGAAAGCGCCTTGCCTATAGCTTGAAGCAAAATGCGCGCCGTAGCAGGCTCGGCACGGCTTTGAAGACTCCTTGCGCAAATACTTCCGCAGCTAGCTCTTTTGGCGACACTTTCTTGTATCGAAAGGAGCGATTTCGTCTTGGTCGGAGCGCAGCACGCTGCTCATCCGCTTGCATTAGGCGGCATGTCTTTTGCTGTTTTTGTTGATGCTCTCTCGTTACGAGCAGACGACAGGAAGAGTGGCAATGCTGGACCGACTCTCTGGCCGCAAGGGCGCGAAGCGTCGTCGACGGGAGTTGTTTACTGCCAAAGCCGAAGATGGGAACACATAAAAATCTTCCTGAAAAGCAGCCCGACCATGCCATTGAGCTGCCCAGCCTGATTTCCCGTCTGGAGGAAATCCGCGAGAGCATCACTGTCTCGGAAGCCGGCATGGCGGCGAAACTCGCCTCTGTTAACCCGGTCTATAGCAGCAGCGCCCGCAATCTGGTGCACTACCTAGCGCTTCGCCGCCACGACATCCGAGGATTACAGGACCAATTGGCGACGCTTGGGCTTTCTTCGTTGGGGCGCGCGGAAGCGCACGTCATGGCAACTCTCGACGCGGTGCTGGGCGCACTGTATGGGCTTGCGGGCAGAGGGTGGCAGCCCCACCCTTCGCCTGCAAGCTTCTCGCAAGGCAAGAAGCTCCTCGAAGAACATGCGCGTGCGCTGCTCGGTCCCGGTCCGCAGGGGCGGTCCGTGCGAATCATGGTGACCATGCCGAGCGAAGCCGCGTTGGACTATGCGCTGGTCCGCGGCTTGGTGGCCGCCGGCATGGACTGTATGCGAATCAACTGCGCGTACGATGACGCCCGCGCCTGGGCCCATATGATCGAGCATCTGGTGAGGGCCAGAGAAGAGCTGGGTAAAGGATGCCGGGTCGTTATGGACCTCGCGGGACCCAAGCTGCGCGTGGGACCTATCGAGCCCGGGCCGGAGCTGCTGAAAATTCGTCCGTCGCGCGATCTCCGAGGCCAAGTTACGAAGCCTGCCCGCATCTGGTTGGTCCCGGCGACGCGGGAAGGACAGCCCCTGCCTACGCAAGCTGACGCAGTCTTGCCTATCGCCGAGGGCGATCTCGCTTCGTTGCAATGCGGCGCAGGGCTCACGTTTCGCGACGCGCGCGGCGCAAACCGCAGGTTTACCGTAGTAACCGTCGCCGACGGGTGCGTGCTCGTAGAGTGCCGGCAAACCTCCTATGTGGTCTCGGGCCATGAGCTCACTGTCAAGAGGACTCCTGGGCTGCCGATGGTTTTCAAAGTCGGCGTCCTCCCGCCGCTCGAATCGCCTATCATTCTTAAGCGCGGCGACAGGCTCACGCTGTCGAAAGAGCCCCGGCTCGGTCGCGGCGCCGAACTGGAGAAAGGCCGTGCCTCTCAGCGAGGAGCGCTGATTACCTGCAACATGCCGGAGATTCTCGGAGATATTCGCGCTGGAGAGAGAGTCTGGTTCGACGACGGCAAAATCGGCGGGGTTGTCAGAGAGGCTCATAGCGATCACGCCGAAATCGAAATCACCCAGGCGCGGATCGGCGGCAGCAAGCTTCGCGAGAATAAGGGTATTAACCTGCCCGACACCGACCTGCGAATCCCTTGCTTCACGGCCAAGGACTTAGAAGACCTGCCGTTCGTCGCGGCGCACGCGGACGTGGTCGAGATGTCCTTTGTGCGCCGGCCGCAGGACGTGCAAGAACTGCGCGCTCAACTCGCTCGCCTCACGGACCGGCCCATCGGCGTCGTACTGAAAATCGAGGCGCGCAAAGCGTTCGACAACTTGCCGGAGCTGGTGCTCGCGGTGATGCAACACCCGTGCGCCGGCGTGATGATCGCTCGCGGCGACCTCGCCCTCGAATGCGGTTACGAGCGGCTGGCAGAGGCGCAGGAAGAGATACTGTGGATCTGCGAAGCGGCCCATCTACCGGTCATCTGGGCGACCCAGGTGCTGGAGAGCTTTGCCAAGACCGGCCAGCCGTCGCGCGCCGAGATTACCGATGCGGCTATGGGTGAGCGCGCAGAGTGCGTGATGCTCAATAAGGGGCCCTACATCATCGAGGCCGTGGCCTCGCTCGACGATATCCTGCGCCGGATGGAGGCTCATCAGGTGAAGAAAACCTCCAGGCTCCGAGCCCTCGCCGTTGTCGGGAAACTTGCCTGAACCGCGCTAAACCGGCGGGTAATCGAGCCCTTCGCTCTGCCATTCGCCACCGGGGCGGCAGGACAAGGAACGCGCGCGCACTGGCAGAAGAAAGTCTCGGTTTTGCATCCAGGCGCTGATCACACCGAACGTCCCTCAAGGGCGCGGACAAAGAGGTCTGCGTATTGCTCGGCGAATCTGCGCCAAGTCCAGTTTGCCTCGACCATTGCCCGCCCCCGCTCGCCCATCCGGCGACAGGTTTGGGCATCCCCGAGAATCGTGCTGATAGCTTCCGCCAGGCCGGTCGCGTCCTCTTCCTGCACAAGAAAGCCGTTGACGCCGGGCGTGATTACTTCCACCGGACCGCCGCTGTACGAGCCAATCACAGGAACGCCAGCGGCCATCGCTTCGAGAAAGCCCAGACCCAAACCCTCTGCCTTGCCTCGGCTCGGCATCGCAAATACCGTTGCACCGCGGTGAAGCGAACAGAGTTTCTCGCGAGTGACCAAGCCGGCAAACTCAACGCGATCGGTAAGACCTAGTCGAGCCACTGAATCGCGCAGGCGCGGCTCGTCCGGTCCGCCACCCGCAATCACCAGGTCAAAATCGGCGAACTTAGCCGCCAGCATCGCGAATGCTTCAATCAGAAGGTCAACCCCTTTTTGCGCGAGATTCAGCCGGCAGGCGCAAAAAATGTAGGGCCTGTCCCGCTTATACGGAGTCGCAGCGACGATAGACTCAGCTTCGACACCTCCGATGATCACTCGCGCGTTGATCGCCCCGGCAACATAGCGAGCAAAGAACTGCCGCGAGGCATCTGATATCGCCGCAAACCCCGCCGCAGCGCCCAGCGCTTGCAAAGCGCGCTCGCCCATGCGGCCCCGCCCGAGCGCTGCCGATTCGTAAAACATATGAACCAGCGGAACGCGCGCCGCCTCACATGTAGCGGCGATTACCGGCAGCTTGTCCCAGCGGAAGACATGGTTGTTCACCACATCAGGCCGAAAGCCGCGGATTAGCTTGGCAAGATCGCCAAACCGCGCGTCGAGCAACCTACGCGCGAAACCTAGAGGCGTCCGCAGCGAGAAAGGCTTAGCACCGCGAATCGAAATATACGTACATCGCACCTCTGGCGAGCGTTCGACGCTGAAGCCGCTGTTCGCTCCGCGCGTGGAAGCCACTTCTACTTTGTGCCCCTGGCGCTGAAGCTCGCGCGACAGGTTCTCGACCACTTCCGACGTGCCGCCGAGTTGATCGTAAAACTCGGCCACCAAAAGGACTCGCAGCGATCGTGCGTTTATAGGCGCAGGTTTCTGGTCAGGCACGACCGGTAGACCTCCAGGTAGGCCGCGGCAAACCGGCTCCAACTATGCGCCGCGGCAGCGCGGCGCGCGTTTGCACCCAAACGTTCACGCTCCGCGGGAGCGCCAAGTAAGTGTTCAAGCGCGCTCGCGAGCGCCTCGACATCGTCTTCCGGCACCAACAGACCGGTTTCCCGGTCGGTGACGAGTTCCGGAACTCCTCCGAGCCGCGTTCCGACCACGGCCTTAGACGCCGCCATCGCTTCGAGAAATACCAGGCCGAGTCCTTCTTCTCGCCGGCTTGGCATGGCGAAGAAAAGCGCCCCTTTATGCAGCGCGCGCATCTCCTCGCGACTCTTCATCCCGACCAATTCGACCCGGCTCGTGAGGCCCAATTCGTCGCGCAGGCGGACAATTTTTTCGCGGTCTACACCACCACCGGCGATCAGGAGGTCTACCTCCGCGTAACGCGGAGCGACGCGCGCGAAGGCGAGCAGCAGCGTATCGATAGCCTTTTGATACAGGTTGAAGCGCGCGGCGCAAAAAATATATGGCCGTGCACGGCGCAACGGTGCCGCCGCGTCCGCCGCATCCAGGTCGACGCCACCCATGATTACTCGCGCGTCGTTCACCAGGGGTAGATACCTGGAGTAAAACCGGCGCGTGGCATCCGATACCGGAAGAAACCCAACGGCTCGGCGAAGCGCGCGCAGCGCCTGTTCGCCAAGGGCGCCTCGTCCGAAGCCGAAGCTGTGAAAGCTCGCGACCAGCGGGACTCCGGCACGCGCGCATACCGTGGCGACCGTTGGATAGCGATCCCATGCGTAGAAATGGGTGTTGACAATATCGGGGCGAGCCGCCGTCACTAATCGCGCCAATGGACCAAAACGAGCGCGCAACGGTTCGGTAAAAATACGTTCGGGATGCAGCGGCGTTAGCGGCCTGCGTTTACGTATGCGTAGGTACGTGCACAGATTCTCGCAGTCAGGCGTGCGCGCTCGATCCCCCGCCGTCGCGCGTCGGTCTCGCGTCGAGCCGATGATTACATCCTGACCAAGCCCCGTAAGCCCGCGAGCTAGGTTATCGACGAACTCAGGGATTCCGCCTAGCGAGTTGAAACCCTCAACTAAAAGCAGAACCCGAATCGAACGGTTAGGCCACAGCGCTTCACGCGCTGCGCTTTGACTACTCACGCGACACCAGCAGCACCATCCGGCCTCGAACCGCCGGCCTCCAGTATATCCCCGCCAAGCGTCGCACACGACGGCCGTTCGTTGAAGTACTCCGCGTCAATCCGGGCTGGCTTAAGGACCATCCATTGAGTGGCCACCCCGACTTACGCCTTTTTTCAAGCGGCAAAAGGCCTTCGGCCAAGCGCTACGATGCTGCTGAAGCGGCTTTTGGGCGGGCCGTCGTCTGTTCTTTTTGGAGCGGGTGATCGGTTTCGAACCGACGACCTTGTGCTTGGCAAGCACACGCTCTAGCCAACTGAGCTACACCCGCTCTACAGACACAACGTCAGAATCTTTCGTTTATTCCACGAGACCGAGGCTTGTCAACACGCCGCCGCGCGCTGCGCCGGACTGGCATGCCGCGCTCGTATCGCTCCGATCGCCATGATGTAGTACTGAACCCCGGACCAAACGCTCAACACACTGGCTATCCAAAGAAAAAATAACCCGGCCGCAAAGAAATTAATATGCAGGTACGGGTAATGAATCATCAATCCCTCGAGTGCGGCCGCTTGCAGGACCATCTTATACTTACCCAGTTCCTCGGCTCCGATCATGACGCCTTCAACGGCAGCAATCGCGCGCATTCCCGTAACTACGATTTCCCGCACCACCAAAACCACCACAAGCCAGGCCGGTATCCGAGGTTGGCGCGCTATCGCACCGAGCATGATCAGCGCCCCAGTGACCAAGACCTTGTCCGCGATTGGATCAAGGAACTTGCCCAAAATGCTGCTCGCGCCGTAGCTTCGCGCGATATAACCATCGAGGTAGTCGCTCAAAGTGGCGAAGAAAAAGAGCAGGCCGGCAAGCGCTGATGGTCCTGGCGCACTAAACATCAACAAATAGATCAGCAGAGGCGTAACGCCAATCCGGAAAAACGTCAGCAAATTGGGAGCTGATAACACTGGCAGCGATTGCTCTCGAAAAGCAAGCTCACCAACGGTGGCGACATTGGGAACAATAGGCCAATCCGCGAACCTTTGGCAACCATCCCATCCTCCCCACACGCCCGACAGGGGATCAAACCGTTAGGAATCGGCAGATATATGTGGTCGTGACCGGCCCGGACTCCTCGTCGCTTCCAAAATAAAGCGCGGGTACGCCGCCGGACGAGGTCAGCAGGCGCATGGACTGGCGGCCGCTGGGCGACCTTGAATCTTCTCCCGCTCCCGCGACAAACGCCTCGCTGGATTTGATACGCGCCCTGCGACGGCCGACTTGCTCGACACCAGGCTCTGGCATCTTATGCGAGTTCGTGGACGCGCGAGCATTTGAGGAGCTTCGCACGCGCGTGCCAAGCTCCTTAGACCTCGTCGCCTTGTGGGGATTTTTTATCCTAGCCCGAGCCGGGCTTCGCGGGTTCACGACCGACTTTTTCGGAAAGACCGCCAGGCTCGATGATATCGCACGCGTCGGCAGTGCATATCTCGCGCCGCCCGCCGCAGCAGTTCTCCGTGAGGTACGCCAGCAGGGAGTTCATGGTCTTAAAGTTGGCACTGTAAATGATGAGGCGGCCGGCGCGGCGCGAGGTCACGAGCTTAGCGAAACGAAGTTGGCTCAGGTGAAATGACAGCGTCGGCGACGGCTGCCCCAGACGTTCGCCGATCTCGCCGGCCGGCATCCCCTCAGGCCCCCGCTGGACCAACAGCCGGAAAATGTCGAGGCGCGTTTCCTGCGCCAAAGCGCTCAGGGCGCTAATCACGGAGGGCTTTTGCACATTTCCATTGTAATCAAACTATCGGCGCTCGTGCAAAGCGCGAGTCTCGGCTCTGGGGACCCGCCTCATCTTCAGCGCGTGCGGTCTCACCTATATACGGCGCGCAGCCCGGTTCAGTCGGCGTCCAGTGGAGTCGGGTCGCGTTGGCTATTCCTCCTAAAATCAGGTTAAAAACTGGCTTGATTGGCATGTTTCTTCTTCCACGCTGAAAGCAGAACCTGATACGATAGCCAAGTGGCCTTTGGTGATGGGAGAGTTGCGCCATTCCAACGGTTTCGAGCGTTGACACGGTTCGAGCTTCGAGGAAAAAAGCCATGAGCGATAAGCCGTCGAGCAAGCCCGCTGGCGTGTACGCCGCTGTTTTGACCCCGCTGACCCGCAAGTTGGACGTCAACTCCGAGCCGTTGATCGCCCATTGCCGTTGGCTCCTGCAGAACGGCTGCGACGGGCTGGCGCCGCTGGGCACCACCGGCGAGGCCAACTCCCTATCCGTGCGGCAACGGCTGACGATTATAGAGACGCTCGCGACTTCAGGACTTCCCACGAACCGCATGATTGCCGGAGCCGGATCGTGCGCGTTGGCTGACGCGGTCGAGGTGGCGAGCGCTGTGGCAGCCGCCGGCTGCGCCGGCGCCCTGATGCTGCCGCCGTTCTATTACAAGAAGCCCACCGAAGACGGGTTATTCGCTTTCTTCGCCGAGGTGATCGAACGCGTCGGCGATCCGCGGCTGCGGATTTATCTCTACCACTTTCCGCAGCTCTCGACTGTGCCGATCACGCCCACGCTGATTCAGCGGCTGATGACGACCTACCCGCGCAACGTGGTCGGACTTAAGGACAGCTCGGGCGATTGGTCGAACACTGCGAATTTGATTAAGGAATTTCCGGGCTTTTCGGTTTTCTCGGGTTCTGAGGAGTTCCTCCTAGCTAATTTGAAGGCCGGCGGCGCGGGCTGTATCTCGGCCGGCGCCAACGTTAATGCGTTCCTAGCGCAGGCCGTGTACCAGGCCTATCTCAGCGGGGCGGAAACCAACGGACCGCAACAGGCGCTGACGGGTGCACGACTCGTCCTGGAAGGCTATCCCTTACAGGCCGGGCTCAAGCAGGTGGTAAGCGCCATCACGGGGGATCCCGATTGGCTCAACATCTTGCCGCCCAACCGACCGCTGTCCGATACGCAAGCGCGCGAACTGCTCTCGCGCCTGCGCGCGCTGCCTCAGATGCAGCCGTTGTTGGGTCGGAAGGCCGCCTGAGAAATCACCGGAAGCGAACCTCAGAGCTTCCACCACCACAGCGCGGCGGGCGGCTTAATTGGCGCGCAGACTTTGCCGTGCGGCTTGCTCTGCCGCGTGCACGGCATCTTGTACGTCCTTGGCCGTAATCCCGAAGTGCGTAACGGCGCGCAAGCGCGTTGCGTCGCGCGGGATAACGAGCACACCGCGCGTCTTAAGCTCGGCGTGAAAGCGAGCTGCGTGCTGAGGTCCCGCGGGGACGCTGAAAAAGACCATATTGGTAGGCCGCTGCCGGCGCTCTACGACGAGTCCCTGTATCGACTCCAAGCCCCGCGCGAGAAGCCTCGCGTTCTCATGGTCTTCGGCAAGCCGCCCAATCATGCTCTGGAGCGCGACGATTCCCGCAGCCGCAATTACGCCGGCCTGCCTCATTCCGCCGCCTAGCACCTTGCGCACGCGGCGCGCCTCGTCGACGAAAGCGCGAGGGCCGCATATCAGTGAGCCGACCGGGCAGGCCAACCCCTTGGAAAGGCAGAACGAGGCGGTGTCCGCAAAGCGCGCTATCTGCGCGGCCGTGGTCTCCAACGCAACCGCAGCATTAAAGATTCGCGCGCCGTCCAGGTGAAGCGGCAGGCCGTGCCCGTGAACTAGGCGGTTTGCCTCTGCCAGATGGGACAAGCTTACCGCCGCTCCGCCGCAGAGGTTGTGGGTATTTTCGATCACTACCAGGGCCGGCCGGGCAAAATGCGGATTGAGCGGCGTATCGATTTGCTGGGTCAGCTCGTCCAGATCAAGCTCGCCCTCATCCGTGTTGCGCACCGGAGAAATCATCACGCTCCCCACGGCAGACGCGCCACCAGCTTCGTAGAGATTGCTATGTGCCTTGGCGCCCATGACGGCTCGTGTGCCGCGCGGACAATGCACCAGAATCGACACGAGGTTCGCCATCGTCCCGCTCGGCACTAAGAGCGCCGCTTCCTTGCCCATGACTTCTGCGGCCATCTCTTCGAGCCGGTTAACCGTGGGGTCTTCGCCGTAAACGTCGTCGCCCACTTCCGCCTCTGCCATCGCTCGGCGCATCTCCGGCGTGGGCAGCGTCACGGTGTCGCTACGCAGGTCGATTATTCCCATTGCTTTCCCGATCCCTTGGCCTTCGCCGTCAAGGCCTGCGCGATCCAAAGCCCGAGGCGCGATTTGCGGCTTTCAAGCAGCTCGAATCGGCCGCAGACGCCAAAGCCGAGCTGGCAAGTGCCGGGTCGTACCGCCATGACCCTCAGGGAAAAATCGCCTTGACTACTTCATCGATCGCCGCTTTGCTTTCGGGTTCGTCGGTCAGCGACCATGTCACGGCAACGGTGGCGGCGCGACCCGGCGAAATCCCGTGCCTTATCAGTTCGCCGGCGTAAATCAGAAGCCGCGTCGACACGCCCTCTTCGAGGCCGGCGCCTTTGAGATTTCGAATCTTCGCTCCGAGCAGCGCCAGCTGGTCCGCCGTGTCGGTGTCAACGCCGGACTCATGCGCGATGATTTCCGCTTCCTTCTCAAGCGGCGGATAGTTGAACTCGATCGTTATGAAGCGCTGGCGCGTCGAGTGTTTCAGGTTCTTCTGGATGCTCTGATAGCCGGGGTTGTAG
>JAJYYI010000131.1 GCA_021801125.1 Deltaproteobacteria bacterium
CCTGGACGGCTCCTCGGGCTTTATCCTCTCGGTAATCATGTGCCGCGCGATGAATCGCTCGTTCACCAACGTGTTGTTCGGCGCGTTCGGCCAGGTGCAGACGTCTCAGGCGCACACCGAAGAGCGAATCGTGCGCAGCGCGAGCGCCGAGGATGCGGCGTCGATCCTCGAGTCCGCGCAATCCGTGATGATCGTGCCGGGCTACGGCATGGCCGTGGCGCAGGCGCAGCATCGCGTGCGCGAACTCTACGACATTCTCACCAGGCGCGGAGTAAACGTGCGCTTCGCCATCCATCCGGTGGCGGGCCGGATGCCGGGTCATATGAACGTGCTGCTCGCCGAGGCGGATATTCCGTACGACAAGCTGCTTGACATGGAGGAAGCAAATCCCGAGTTTCCTCAGACCGACGTGGCGCTGGTGATCGGCGCCAACGACGTTACCAATCCGGCGGCGCGAAGCGACCGCGGCAGTCCGATTTACGGGATGCCGATTCTCGAAGTTGACAAGGCGCGCACCGTGATGGTTGTGAAGCGCAGCCTGAGCCCGGGCTTCGCCGGAGTCGACAACGAGCTTTACTACCTGGATAAGACCCTGATGCTGTTCGGCGACGCCAAAGCCTTCGTCGGGTCAATCGTGCGCGAGCTTTCTCACGGACACAGCGCGTAACCTGCGCTGCTCGCTCGCACGCCTAGTGCGCCACGGGCGCTGCAACGTCGAAATATCGAGGCGTGTACGGGGCCGCGTTTGACCTCCGCAGTAGGCATCGACGCACCGCAAGCGCTTCTCTAATATTGCGCTTGTGAACATCGATGCCCGAGCAGGTACCGGTCCCCAACAGAACCGGCTGCGCATCGGGGATCGCGCCGCGCACGACTGGTACAGATTCGTACTGTCATTTCCCCCCATCTCGTCCGAGCCTATCTGGAGCGGTTTGGAGCAAAGCCCGGCCATCGCGTTTTAGACCCGTTTTGCGGAACGAGCACTACCTTGGTTGAGGCCAAGAAACTCGGCCTCCCCGCCTTATCCAAATGAAACGGACTACACCCGAGCGACCCGCCTGGAATCCGTTCTGCTCGGGTTTATCCGGGACAAGCGGGATTTGCGGATGCTCAAGCGGGAGCTGGTCCGGTCGAACGCGCGCGGCGTGTACAAGGGCGATAAGGACGACGTGATGGTCTCCGAACACGCGGAAATCGAGCGCGTCGCGCGGGAGGTGGAGCGCCGGCGCGTCGAACTGGGCAAGACCTCCGGTTTCGAGCGCTTGTCCGCGCGAGTAACCAAGCTTTACTTCGGCCGCATGGCGCGCCATCTGGCGAACCTGCGCGCAATACTTCGTCCCGGCGCCTGTATCGCCTACGTTGTGGGCGACCAAGCTTCGTACCTCAGGATCATCGTGCAGACCGGCCAGTTGCTGGCCGACATAGCGCAGTCGCTTGGGTACACGCTCGAATCGATCGATCTCTTCGGGACAAGACTTGCGACGGCGACAGGAGACCTGCTGCCCGAAAAGGTCGTCGTGATGCGCTGGCCGGGAGTCTAGCCGCGGGAATTAGAGTGGCGCGGCGCCGTCGTTCTAGGTGACGTCGCTTACCGAGTCATCGGCTAGGAACGGTACCGAGGCGAGCAGCAAGGCGGCTGCACCCACGCTCAGCCATAGCGCCGAGCTGACGCCCCATCGCGCGGCCACCGGGCCGAGGCCTGCAATCGCCACGGCGCCAACTGCGTTGGAAAAGCCCAAGGCGAGCCCGGAGCCGAGCGAGTGATTGTCTGGCAGGATGTCTTGAGCGATCAGGATGCGCAGCGGCATCGTCGAGAAGGCGACCAGCCCTAAAGCGCCCAACAAAAACCAGCGGATCGCGCCGCTCTCAACCAGAAAGGCTGTCAGCAAGGTCGCGGATAGCACCGCGGAAGCAGCCAATAACGTCCGCCGTCCCACGTGGTCGGCCAGGTAGCCTCCACCGATGCTGCCGAGATTGCCCACTGAAAGTAGCACCGTCACGGACGTCGCCGCGCCGACCAGCGAGCTACCCTGAAGCTTGTAGAGCAACGGCAAAAAGGTCGTGAGGCTGTACAGCAAAGTGGCGTGAAGCGAGCAGTAAACTACAAGGGCGATCAGCGCCGGAGAATTCCATCTGCGTTGAACGGCGCCCGCGGTGTCTCTCTCGGCGCGTCTTTTGAGCCGCGGCAGCTCTCTTACGATTAGCGGCAGCGTGGCTACGGTCGGTATGGCTAACACCCACAACGCTCGCAGCCCCATCCGCGAAGCAACAACGCTTGCCACCAGCGGCCAAAATGCCCGGCCAAGCTCTCCGCCAACCAGAAAGACCGACATTGAAAGCCCGAACCGCCGCACCGAAACCTGTCGCACGCAGGCCATCGCTTGAGGATGGAACAGCGAGTTCGCCGCGCCGACTATGAACAAGACGCCGAGCAAACTGTAGTAGCCGGGCGCCAGGCCGATCAGGGCTCCGCCACAGGCGCTGCCGCCTACACCCATAATCACGAACGCGCGGCCACCGAAGCGGTCGGCGAGCCATCCACAAGCCGGCTGCAAAGCCTGGCATACCAACAGCGCCGCCATTACCGTGCCGACGAGTTTAAGTTCGATGTTGAGAGCGATCAGGATTGCGGGCAGCACACCGGGCAGGAAGTTGGCCGCCCCGTCGTTGAGGAAATGAGCCCAGGCGAGGCTGAGCAGCCGCCAATTGATTAGGCTTGCGCTCACCCTCTGGGCGCCGATGTCCGCAGCTTGCACGGCCTCGGACGACGCGTAAGCTACGTCGTCAGCGCCTCGCTTCAGCATATTTTCGACCGCTCCTCCCGCAGTGCGTTAACATGCTGTTTCATTGGCCGCCCTAAGGCAACCGTTGGCGTGCGTCAACATCCCGCTCAATAGAATCACCGATGCGGCGAGAATCAGCTGCTAGCGGCTCCGTCGCGATGGCTGATGAAGCTCGGCCTGCTCCCTTGCCCTCGCGCTACACTGTGTTCTCAAGGGTTTCGTCGCTTTCGGGCAAGATCACATCCTCAAGGCTCTCTTCGGGCAGAAGAGGAACCGCGACGACCGAGATCGCGCTAAGGATAACGTTCAACCACAGCACCGAGTCGATTCCCCATCGCACGGCTATCGGCCCGAACGCCATAACGGCAAGCGCGCCCAGTGCATTGGAGAAGCCCAGCGCGAGCGCTGAGCCCAGGCAGTGATTGTCCGGCAGGATGTCCTGCGCGATCAGGACACGCACCGGCATCGTGGAAAACGCCGCCAAGCCTAAGGCGCCCAAGGACACCCAGCGGATTGGACTAGTCCCCATCAGGAACAGACCCAGCAAAAATGCGCACAAGGCGGCCGCCACACCAACGAGAAAGCGCCGGCCCAGCCGGTCGGCCAAGTAGCCGCCGGCGAGATTGCCTAGATTGCCGACCGTAAGCAGCACGGTCACAGTCGTCGCGCCGCCAATCAAAGAGCCACCCTCCGCGCTCCAGAGCAACGGCAAAAACGTGCTCAGACTGTAAAGCAACACCGCGTGAAGCGTGCAGTACGCTACCAAAGCGAGCAGCGCGATCATCGCAGTTTTGTCGTACTTCGCCTTGCGCGCGCATTGCCGCTCTTGCATCGTGTGCGATCTGACCGGCGGCGTCTTCCCGACAATAAGCGGCAAGGTAAATACCGCCGGCAGCGCGAGCAGCCATAGCGCCCGCAAGCCGAAATGGGTGACGGCTAAACCGGCGAGCAGCGGCCAGATGGCCCTTCCCAGCTCGCCACCCACCAGGAAGACCGACATCGCGAACGCAAAACCGTGACTGGTGACCTGGCGCACGCAAGCCAGGGCCTGCGGATGAAACATCGCGTTAGCCGTGCCGAGCAGGACCAACACGACAATCAGCGACCAGTAGTTCGGCACCAATCCGACCAGCGCGCCCGCCGTAGCGCCGGCGACGACACCCACGACGATAAATGCGCGCCCACCCCAGCGGTCGGCAAGCCAGCCGAAGACCGGTTGCAGGGCTTGGCAGACCAACAAGGCCGCCATCACCGTGCCAACCAGCTTCAGGTCGATGCCCAAAGCGACGAGAATCGCCGGCAGCACGCCCGGGAGAAAGTTTGCCGCGCCGTCATTGAGGAAATGCGCCCAAGTTAAGCTGAGGAGCGGCCAATTAAGCTCGGACGTTGCAGCGGCCGAAGGGCTGGAAGGCTCGAGTTCAAATCCTGGCTGCGATATATAAGCCAATGCGCCGCTTGCTCCCCGCAGACTTTATACCTTTTGAGCAGTGGTACGATCCATGATCGGCACAGCTCGGACCCATCCTCGGGCGCTCTAGCCGCTCGTATTACTCAAGCAGCTAAGGCGGCGCAACCCGTAACTAGGCGAAGATGCGCCGACGATTCGAACGACGCCGTGAGAAGCGGTTGGGTTTGTGAGCCCCGTCACTTATTCTAGTTAAAGGCGAGTGGAGTTGCACCTTTGCTATTGATCTCGAATGAGTGAAGCCTCGTTGCCTCATTTGTCCGCCGTGGTCGTGGCGGAGCGCGCCAATGCGACTGACGCCATCGTTGCTCACGACCTACGCTTCAGTTATGGAGCGCATGAAGTCTTGCGTGGCGTCAGCTTCTCCATTTCGAAGGGTGAAATATTCTGCTTTCTAGGACCCAACGGCAGTGGCAAGACGACCCTGTTTAAGCTTCTTTCAACCTTAGCGACGCCTCCACGGGGAACGCTAAGCGTGCTTGGGCAGGATTTGCGCGAGGCTTCACGCGGCTTGCGCCGCTCACTCGGCGTGGTTTTCCAGAAGCCGGCGATTGACACTAAGCTGACGGTGCTCGAAAACCTTCGTTGCCACGGATATCTGTACGGGCTTCACGGCTTGAGGTTGCAAGAACGCGCGCAAGCGATGGTTGAGCTGCTTGATCTGCGACAATATGCCACCGCACGCGTACACACTCTGTCCGGCGGTTTTCAACGTAGAGTCGAGCTGGCCAAGGCGCTGTTGCATGAACCGGAAATCCTGGTTTTGGACGAGCCGAGCAGCGGCCTGGACCCCGGCGCGCGGCGCGATTTTTTCAACTACCTGCTAAAACTTCGCGCCAGCCGCGGCGTCACCGTGGTCCTCACTACACATCACATGGACGAAGCCGAGCGATGCGACCGGGTTGCGGTCCTGCATCACGGCCGGATGGTCGCTGTCGCTCCCGCCGCCGAGCTGAAGCAGCGGATAGGCGGCGACGTGGTGGTCGTGCGCGGGGCCCATCCGGAGATGCTATGGCAAAGGCTCAAACAGCGGCTCGCGTGTCCGGTCGCTCTGATTGACGGAACGCTGCGCCTGGAAGCGCCCCGCGGATACCTCTTGGTGGCGCAAATCGTCGAGGCGTTCGGCGAGGAGATCGAATCGGTCAGCTTCGGCAAGCCGACGCTCGAAGACGTGTTTGTCCAATTGACCGGCCAGCGCTTTTTCGGGGCCGGCGCGGAAACTGACCAACCATGACCGAGCTCGGATTGCAAATATGGTCGCTTTGGCAGCGCGAATTAAAACGCTTCGCGCGCCAGCGCAGCCGATTGATCGGCGCCTTGCTTCAGCCGGTGGTCTTCTGGCTGCTGCTTGGGGCCGGACTTGGCGGCGCTTTTCGCCCGACCGGGGCGGCGGCTCGAATGACTTACATGGAATATTTTTACCCGGGCGTGATTGTGCTCGTGCTGTTGTTCACGGCGATCTTCTCCACTATCTCGACCATCGAGGATCGTCGCGAAGGCTTTTTGCAGGGCGTCGTGGTTGCGCCAATCTCGCCTGCCGTCATCGTGCTCGGACAGGCGCTCGGCAGCACGACGCTCGCCCTTTGCGAAGGGTCGGTTTTCCTGGCGCTGGCCCCGGCCGCCGGTATTTCGTTGACCCCCGCGGGTATTCTCGCGACGACTGCAACGATGACGCTGATCGCCTTTGCGCTAACCGGCCTTGGCCTTGCGCTGGCGTGGCGGATGGAATCGACTCAAGGATTCCACGCGATCATGAACCTGATCCTGATTCCGATATGGCTGCTCTCGGGCGCTTTTTTCCCCAGCGTCGGAGTGCCTGGTTGGTTACGGGCGGTTATGAGCGTCAATCCGCTCACCTACGCCATGGAGTTGTTGCGTAAAAGCCTGTATCTGCAAAGCCTCCACCTCGACGTCGGCAGCGGCCAAACCGGCCTTGCGATCGGCGTGACCGTTGCCTTCTCGCTGCTAACGGTGACACTTGCTATCAGTGTTGCCCGCCGCGGCCTGCCGGCTAGCTGAGGCCAACGTTTCATCTTGCCGCGGGAGAACCTCGCGGCACCGAAAATCCTTCCGATGCAGGTGATCATGACGCGCGCAATCAACTGTCGCGGTTTTCGCGTCTCGTGCGGGCCGGTAAGCTAGTTCTTCGGCCGGGCCGGGGCTCGCGGCGGTCCGTGATGAACGTCCCGCTGCGCCGCGGCGAACCCGTAGAACTTGTTCACGAGAGCAGCCAACAGAGCCGCCGCAACTATAAAGGAAACGAGCAGACCCAGCGTCCACAAGAACGCCGCGAATAAGCTCAGCAGAGAGTATCCGACAAGGCAAAGTCGCGTCATTTCGATGGCGGCGCAGCACCGGCTGCTTCGCGTGAACAGGATTATAACAGGGTAGGCGCTTTCCGTACCGCGTTCATTGCCCCTCCGGAGGATTGAGCGGAGGCGGGGGCGGCTGAGCAAAGTACCGCGGGTTGTACACCGCGAAGGGATTGTTTGGTATCGGGCTGCTGCCCACCGAGCCGACGCCGCCTAGGGTCAACATGACCTGGAAACGGTACTCCAACGGGTTGACCGACTGCACCACGCCGAAGTCCACGATCCAACAGTTACAGACTGACTTGATCCGGCCGCCATATTCCGCCGACAAAAGGCTGTTGTTGGCGACGTCGTAGCTGGGCCCCAGGTACCCGCCCCAGCGGGTCGTCTCGTAATAGATGTTGGCCGAGACCTGATTAGTCTCGTTGGCTAGCGACAGGGCCTTGTTGACCGACGCCGTATTGATCGGCGCGACGTAGTTGTACCCCAGCTGCAAAAACGTCCCACCGATCGCCGCTTGGCCCATCCGCGCCTGATATTGGTACCAGCTCTCCGGCGGGCGCAGGGTCAGGTAATCGTAGGAGTAGTCAATGCGATGAGTTATTGGGTTGACGCCAGTATCACCACTGGCAATCAATACATTGGTAGGAAAAATGGAGAGGTAGATGTCCGTGTCCGAATAATGTGAATTGTTTGGCCCAATCGCGTAAAGATTGTCATATATCTGCGTGATGCTGAACTCTAGAAGTTCTTGGACCCGGTTACCGGAGGGCTGAAATAAAGGTCCAATAGACGTGGTCGAGCCCGGCTGTGGCGCAGCGGCAGCCGCCGGAGGCGGCGCGTTCTCGGCTCCCGCCTCGGCCGGAGGAGTAGTTGTGGTTGGCGCGGGCGCAGGCTCCTTGTATTTGGCGAAAACTCTGGAGACTACGCTCATGTAGAACATGCTGCGCGGATCCACCCGGTCGATTTGGTCCCAAAGTGGCAGGTTGCCCTGGCCGATATTTGGGACGTAATAGTAGTTGGCGATGGGCTCGATGGTATGCTTGAGTTTTTCGATATCCCCCCACTGAACGTTGTAGACCCGCTCGAGCAAGGACGAGACGCCGGCTTCGCCATACGGAATTTCGCGAAAGTACTGGCCGGTGTTCGCCGGCGATCCTAGCACCAGCGCGTTGTTGAACTGGCGTCCATCAGTGCCGACCGGAATCACGTCGACGTTGTTGCCGCTGTAGTTGTAAGCGGTGGACTCCGCAGTTCCGGTAACGTAAGCATTCAAGTAATCCCCCCACAAAAACGGCACCGTAACGCTGGGCGAAACGTCAACGCGTTGGCCCGTCGTGCCTTGGTCGCGGTAATACTCCACGGCCGAAGCTTGGTAATCCGTATAGGCGAGCCCGTTCAGGATGTCGGTGTGGCCCTGGTACCAAGCCTGCGGCAACTGCTGCAGTGCGAATCGCTGCTGCTGAATCAAATCCTGAAAATAGTTGATCTGAACCTGCAGGAACGAATCCTGAAAATCGTCCAATAAACCGAGGTCGGAAGGCGCGATGCGATTGAACGTGAAGTTAAACCCGTACCCGGGGGAGAGCACCGGGACGTCCATGTCGCGCAAGAAATAGCTGTCGCTGACCGTCTGTGTGTCGCCGTAGATGGAAAGGGTCGGCGTGATGTGCTGGCGCATGATGCCGATCAGCCCGTAGCGGAAGGTCGGCACGAATGGATCAGCGATTTGCTTATCGGCCTCGGGCGCCAGACGCTGAGCCTCGGGTATGATTTCCTGGTAGGCGCTGGCGGTGACTTGAAGATAGTCGTCTGTTGATTCCTGGCGCCGATACTCGCCCAACAAGCCAACGCGCTGCGCGGTCTCGATGTCGGGGGCTATCGTTGCGTCTTGCGTTTTGCCCAGGTCAATAAAGTACGGCTCCATTATCTGAAAGCCACGCAGCGTCGATTCGCTGTTGTACGAATTGACAAATCCGCTCTGCCGTTTGGAGTTCGCCGGAAACGTGGCGTACGGAATAGTAAGCAGCGGATAGCCCAATACCTGCACGGTCGCGTCTTCCACCTTCGCTTTTCCGCCCAAGTGGCAATCGATGCTCTTACCGCTGACGCTCCACGACGGCGTGCCCGGTTCACAACCGCACGTGGTAAAAAACCCGTCAAGGACGTGGAAGCGAGCGCCGGAAAGCTTTTCTATGAGGCGTCCGGCGATGGTGTACTCGCCGGCTTGCGGGGTAATCACGGCATTTTGCAGCTCGCCGGTTTCAGCGTCCATATTGAGATGCGCACGGGAGGCGCGAATTTTCACTATCGGGTCGACCAGATGTACGTTTCCGATCGCGGAGGCGTCACGAGTATTGCGGTTAAATTGCAGCTCGCCGGCGGTCAGCAGGCTTGGACCGTGCACCAGACGCGCGTTGTCGCGGGCAATAAAGGTGTCGGTCTTGGAGTCGTAGATGAAGCTTTTGCCCTTGATGTTGGTCGGAATAGGCGTGCCGGTCGTGCTCTCGAGCTCGGCACGTAACTGGGCGAAGGCCTGCGGGGCGCTGATCCAACTCACGACCAGCGCCGCCACCAGTATGGCAAGCATCGCACGCCTATGCCATATATTCTGGAAACAATCCCCGGCGGCCATGTCGAGCAAGAAAATGGGAGTAGACCTCCCCGACGAGGTAAATCGAACCGGTCACCACAATGACATCGTCGTCGGCACTTTCCGCGATCACCTGGTCGAAGGCATGCGCGGGATCGCGCACGATCCGAGTAGGCACCGCGGAAGCAAAGCTTTGATACAGAGTTTCCGGTGCAAGCGGTTGCTTGGGCGCGGCTTGGGCTAACGTCACGTCTTTGATTCGAGCCCGCAGAAGTTGCGCCATGCGGTCCCAATCCTTGTCAGCCTGGCAGCCGAAGATTAAGCGCGGCCTGATTCGCGACCCGAATTCGGCCCCCAGCGCTTCGAGCAGCGCGCGAACGCTCATCTCGTTGTGCGCGCAATCAAGCACGATAAGCGGGCGACGAGACACGATATCGAAACGACCAGGCCACTTCACCGTTTCCAGACCCGTGCGCACCGTCTCCTCGGTAACCTTCCACCCACTCGCCCGCATCCGTTCGAGCGCGGCGATAACCAACGCCGCGTTCTCGTATTGAAATGGCCCCGGCAAGCCAAGCCTTACCTTAAGCAGACGCATCTCAGGTCCGTGATAATCAAAGCAGCGCTCAAGCGTCCGCGAGCGAAACGAAAAATCGCGGTTGAGCATGACCACCGGACTGCAATTCTGGCGAGCAATTGCGGTCAGCACCGCACGGGCGGCGCGTCGGCGCGCTCCGATCACCACCGGCGTGCGAGGCTTGATAATCCCGCCCTTCTCGCGCGCGATAGACTCAATGGTGGTGCCCAGGTATTCGACATGGTCGAAGCCCACCGGAGTAATGACGCTCAGCAACGGGCGCACGACGTTGGTTGAGTCCAATCTGCCGCCCATGCCGGTCTCGACGATCGCAACGTCCACTTTCTGCTCCGCAAAATAGAGGAACATCATCGCGACCGTGAACTCGAAGAACGTGAGATGAACATCCCGCGCCTCGTACAGCTTGCGCAGCCGCTCAACATACTCAACCATCGTTGCCGTCGGCATCTGCGCCCCGTCGATCCGGAAGCGCTCGCTTAAGCTGACCAGGTGTGGTTTTGTATAAAGGCCGCATCGATAGCCAGCCGCCCTCAGGCAACTGTCCAGCATCGCGGCGACGGAACCCTTACCCTTGGTGCCGGCGATATGCACGACATTCAGCTTGAGGTGAGGGTCATCGATAAGCTTAAGAGCGCGCTCCATGCGCTCAAGCTTGTAGACGATCCCACGGCCCTCCAACGAGTAGAGCCACTGCAAGTCTTGCTCCGCCTGTTGTCTCATCGCCTTCTAGTCCGCCAACCGGCCGTCATGAACAAACTTATGAAAGACGCTCGGAAGCGAGTAGAGCATCCCGACGGCTACGGGAAATCGTGATCGTTGCCCGGTCAACACCAGCGCCGCCATCGTAGCCACTAAGTCACTACCGCCTATGTAGTAAATGGGCGCCCGTTAAGTATAAACGCCCGCGCAGCCTTTCGGTTGACCCTTGTCAGGCAGAGGGAAGCGCCGCCCTTACGACGCCGCGCACGCCCAGGCGGTGCCGCTAAGCCCACAAGCCGGCGGCGTGTCTCGACGAGCTGGGCAACCGGCACGCCGCGCGCTTTGCTCGCGTCTGTCTTCTTTCGCGGCTCCAGCCGAGGTGACAGCGGGTCACAACGCGCATGAATCCGACACGTTGCGCTCGGGCTTGCCCGCCGCCGTTCGTCTATTGTCGTGGTGCAACGTGCCTTGCACGCTCAGCGGTCGGCCTAGGTCGCAACGCGCAACCCTTGCTCCGGCCCTCGGGCGGCTCTGAGATCCCGTCAATTTTTGGGCCGACGGCGCGAGCGGTTCGCGCTGAATCGCCCCAGCATAGCGAGCAGAGAATTCAACGTTGGCCGCAGTTTGCGCCGCGTAACTATCGCGTCAACCATCCCGTGCGACAGCAAGGATTCGGCTCGTTGAAAATCTTCGGGCAGCGCTTGCGGCGTGGTTTGCTCAATCACGCGCCGACCCGCAAATCCGATTATCGCCCCAGGTTCGGCCAGATTCAGGTCTCCGAGCATGGCGAACGATGCCGCCACTCCGCCGGTCGTCGGATGGCACAACACGCTGACGTAGGGCAGTCTAAGCTCTCGGTAACGTGCCAATGCAGAGACCACTTTCGCCATTTGCATCAGCGCGAGAATCCCTTCTTGCATCCGCGCACCGCCCGACGCACAGAAAATTACTGTCGGGAGGCGGCTGCGACCGGCGTGCGCAAAAAGTCGAGCCAGCTTTTCGCCCACCACTACTCCCATACTGCCGCCCATGAACTGGAAATCCATGATTCCCAGCGCGACGGGCTGGCCTTCTATTTCGCAAAGGCCGGTGGTGATGGCGTCATAGCGCCCGACGGCAGCCCGCGTTTGGGTTAAACGCTGGAGGTAAGGTTTCGAATCAACAAACCCCAGCGCGTCGACCGCGAACAGGACGGCGTCGATCTGTCGCCAGGATCCGCGATCGGCAACGATCACCAGCCGCTGTTCGACCGTTAAAGGGAAGTGGAAGCCGCATTTGAGGCAGACATTCAGATTGCGTTCCACCTCCTTGCGAAAGGCGAGCGCCGAGCATTCCAAACACTTGACCCACAGTTCCGGCGTCGCTCCGGCCGCTCTTGCCACCGCACCCGTCATCGCATCATGCTTCCCAAAAATTCCCGCCTCAATTACTTCGCGGAGAAGATTTAGGCGCGCGCCGTGTTCATCGCTCGCTTCATCGCGCCAACCAACTCACCTACGGCTTTCCAGGCGGGCGGACCGCCGCCGTGCTGCTCCAGCACCAACGAGATCGCGCTGCCGACCACCGCGGCGTCGGCAAACGACGCGACCTCGCTCGCCTGCTGCGCAGTGGAGATGCCGAAGCCGACGCCGAGCGGGAGCGAGGTCACCCGGCGCAGCCCCCGCAGTCGCGGCTCCAGATCGACCGGCAAGGTCGAGCGCGCGCCCGTGACACCCGTGACCGAGACGTAATAAAGGAAACCGCTCGCTGCGCGAGCGATCTCGCGGCAGCGCTCGATCGGCGTCGTTGGCGCCAGCAACCTGATCAGGTCTAAGTTGTTCACCCGCGCCGGGCGGTCTAACTCAGCGCTTTCCTCAGGCGGCAAGTCCACGACCAGCAACCCATCCACTCCCACGCTCGCCGCGTCGCGGCATAGGCGCTCACAGCCGTAGTGATAAAACGGATTGTAGTAACCGAACAGGATAATTGGTATCTCTGTGGCGCGGCGCAGCTCTTTGACGAAGCCGATGATAGCGCTAACGGAGACGCCCGCGGCGAGCCCTCGCGCCAGGGCTCGCTGGTTTGCCGGTCCGTCCGCCATCGGATCCGAAAACGGCACTCCCAGTTCAACCAAATCAGCGCCGGCGGTCTCTAGCGTCTTCACCAAAGCGGCCGTATCCTCCAAGCTTCGGTCGCCGCAAACGATAAACGGGATCAGCGCGCTCTCATTACGAGCACGAAGCTCGGCGAACTTTCGGCTGATCCTAGTCTCAGGCGCCATCGCTCAAAGCTCCGCGCCCTTGACCCGGGCGACCGTCTCCATGTCTTTGTCGCCGCGCCCGGAGAGGTTCACGATGACCACCTGGCCTCGCTCCATCGCGGGCACGACCTGCATCGCGCCGGCCAGCGCGTGGGCGCTCTCGAGCGCGGGAATGATTCCTTCGGTGCGGGAGAGGAGTTCGAGCGCTTCGAGCGCCTGGTCGTCGGTGGCCGTGATATATTGCGCACGGCCGATGTCCTTTAGGTAGCTGTGTTCCGGACCCACACCTGGATAGTCCAGCCCGGCCGCTATCGAATGAGTCTCGCGAATTTGCCCAAGCTCATCCTGCAGCAGATAAGTGCGATTTCCGTGAAGCACGCCGATCTCGCCGGCGGTAAGGGTCGCGGAATGCTCGAGTGTGTTCAATCCGCGTCCTGCCGCTTCGACACCCATCATCCGCACGTTCTGGTCCTTGATAAAGGGGTGAAATAGTCCGATCGCGTTGGAGCCGCCGTTTACGCAGGCGATGAGCAGATCGGGCAAGCGCCCTTCCTTTTTGAGTATTTGGCGGCGAGCCTCCCGTCCGATGACCGACTGGAACTCCCGCACGATATATGGGTAAGGATGCGGGCCTGCGGCGGTGCCGATCAGATAATATGTGTCGCGCACGGTGGCGATCCAGTCGCGCAACGCCTCGTTGAGCGCGTCCTTAAGACTTTTGCTGCCTGAATCAACCGGCGTCACCTTGGCGCCCAAAAGCCGCATCCTGAAGACGTTCAGCGCCTGGCGTTGAACGTCAAGGGCCCCCATGAAGATCTCGCACTGGCGGCCGAACCGCGCCGCCATAGTCGCGGTCGCGACACCGTGCTGTCCGGCTCCGGTTTCCGCGGTGATCCGGCTTTTCTTCATGCGAATCGCGAGTAGTGCCTGGCCGAGCGTGTTATTTACCTTATGCGCCCCGGTGTGGCACAAATCCTCTCGCTTGAGATAAATCTTCGCGCCGCCCAGCCGCTCGGTCAGATTGGCGGCGTAATAAAGCGGTGTGGGACGGCCGACGAACTCGCGCGAATAATGCTCAAGCTCGGCGCGAAAGCTCGGGTCGCGGCGCGCCTCGCGATACGCTTGCTCCAACGCGAGCAGCGCCGGCATCAGGGTTTCCGCGACGTAGCGCCCGCCGTAGGCGCCAAAATGGCCGCAGCTGTCAGGCAGACTTCGCATTACTGATGAATTCCTTCATTTTGACGTGGTCCTTGATCCCTGGCGCGCGTTCAACCCCGCTCGCGACATCAACCGCCCAGGGCTTGAGCGCCGCGGCGGCGCTCACCGTGTCAGGCCGCAGGCCGCCGGATATTATTGTCGCGCCAAGATCGAAGCCGCGCAGCGTAAGGTTCGGCAAGGCGCGGCCGGTGCCGCCGAACAGGGCGTGATCGTAGCGGTCCAACAAGACGTAATCGCCCGCGGGCCGTTCGCGCCATTCAAGCGGCCTGTCGCCCCGCACGCGCCACGCGCGAATCACCGGCAGCGGCCATCCGCTTACGGCCTGGTTATCTTCGTCACCGTGGAACTGGAGCAAATCGAGGTTAAGCGCGAGCCGAATTTCCTCTATCCGCTGCCTGGGAGAGTTGACAAACACTCCAACGAGCGCCACGCCCCGGCCTGCCACGGCCTGCGCGATAACTCGGGCCGCGTCAAGTTCGACCGCGCGCGGGCTCGAGCGGAAAAAGTTGAGCCCGATCATGTCGGCGCCCAACTCGCACGCTGCGAGCGCATCCTCCACGCGCGTGACCCCGCAGATCTTGACCTTGACCGCCATGCCGCTCGCCTCAGTCCCCGGCTGCGAAAGCCTCGACCAAGCCCCTGACACGCGCGCCGGGCTGACCGTCCTTGAGCAGGCTCTCGCCGATCAACGCAGCGCGAGCGCCCGCACGAAATACCCGCGCCATGTCCATCGCGGTCTCGATCCCGCTTTCCGACACCACCAACGCCTGCGTCCGGCGCACTCCGAGCAGCTTTTCGGTGACGGCGATATCGGTGATAAACGTATGCAGATCGCGGTTGTTAATTCCGATCAAACGACAACCGATCCTCTCCGCGCGCTCGAACTCCCCGCTTGTATGGGTTTCGACCACCGCCCCCATGCCAAGCTCGGCGGCCTTATCGGCCAGCGTCTTCATCTCGTGATCGGTCAGCATCGCCGCGATCAGTAGTATACAGTCAGCCCCGGCCGCTCGCGCCTCGTAGACCTGGTAAACGTCGAAGATAAAATCCTTGCGTAATAGCGGCAGCGAGACCGCCGCTCTGACCGCCCGCAGATCTTCGAGCGAACCCTTGAAGTGGGCGTCGGTCAGCACCGAGATCGCGGCCGCCCCGCCTGCTTCGTAGTCGGCCGCCACCCTGGCTGGGTCGAGTCCTGGCAGGATATCGCCTTTGCTTGGCGAGGCGCGCTTTATCTCGGCGATAATCGCGGGACGAGCCTGGGTTAACGCACCGATAAAATCGCGCGGCGACGGCGCCGCGGCTGCCTCGGCCTCCAGACGAGCCAGCGGTTTTTCGCGCCGCTGCTCAGCAACCTGGAGTTTTTTCGCCGCGAAAATTTGCTCAAGAATCGAGCTCATCGGTTGGTACAGTTTCCTGACTCGCAAGGCGCAGCGCTTCAAGCACTTCGAGCGCCTGACCTAGTCTAAGCACGGTGTCGGCCTTGGCCACACCCTCGGCGAGCGAATCAGCTTGGCCGCCGACATAAATCGCGGCCCCGGCGTTGAGCGCGACCACCGCGCGAGCCGAATCGGCCTCGCCGGCCAAGGTTCGCTTCAGCAACGCGGCCGCTTCGGCGGGATCGGCGGCTTCGATAGGTTCATCGGCGGCCGGATAGTCGCTGATTAATTCAGCCGGATGAATCCTGAACTCGCGTGCCACTTCACCGGCATTCACTTCGATCACCTGGGTTGGCGCCCGCGCGGAGATCTCGTCAAGGCCGTCGTCGCTATTAACCACCAGCGCGTGTTCCGCCCCGAGCGCCGCGAGCGCCTGAGCCATCGGCAAGAGCAACTGACGCTGCGCCACACCGGTCAGTTGCCGGTGGGGACGCGCCGGGTTGGCCAATGGGCCGAGCAGATTAAACAGCGTGCGCACGGCGAGTTCACGGCGCAAGGGCGCCAGGCGAGCCATCAGCGGATGATACGCCGGAGCGAAAACGAAACAAAACCCGGCTCGGTCCAGACATTTGCGCAGGCCCGCCGGTCCAGGGTCCAACTTGACCCCCAGATACTCCAGAACGTCCGCGCCGCCGCAACGCCCGCTCACCGCCCGGTTTCCGTGCTTCGCAACCCGCGCCCCCGCCGCGCTCGCCACCAGCGCCGCGGCGGTGGAGATATTCAGCGTGCCCTGGCCGTCGCCGCCGGTGCCAGCGGTATCGAGCAGCCGCCGCTCGTTCAGCTCAAGGGGTCGCGCCACGGCAAGCATCGCGCGCGCAGCGCCGGTCAACTCGGCGCCCGTCTCGCCTTTAAGGCGCAAGGCCACAAGAAAGCCCGCCACGAGGGTCGCCGGGGGCTGCCGCTCGAAAACCTCGCGCAATGCCTCGTCGGTCTGCTCTTCGCTGAGGTCGCGACGAGCCAACAGATCGTCAAAGGCGAGCCGGAGCTTTTCACTCACTTGGCCGCCTCGGCTAGAAAATTGGCCAGCAGCGCTTTGCCGTGCGTGGTCAGGATCGATTCCGGATGAAACTGGGTGCCCTCAACGAGATAATCCCTATGGCGCAGCCCCATGACCTCGCCCTCCGCGGTCCAGGCGCTAATTTCAAGACAATCGGGTAGAGACTCTCGCTCCACGAGCAGCGAATGATACCGCGTGGCCTCGAACGGGTTTGGCAATCCATGGAATATCGTCCGGTCGTCGTGAACAATCGGCGAGGTTTTGCCATGCATCAGGCGGCTCGCACGCACTACTTTGCCGCCGAACGCCTCGCCGATGCATTGATGGCCCAGGCAGACGCCGAGGATCGGCACCCGGCCGGCGAGCTGGCGAACCACGTCGACGGAAACTCCGGCCTGGCGAGGGGTGCACGGCCCCGGCGAGATTACGATGGCCTGGGGACTTGAAGCCGTGATCGCTGCCACGTCGGTGGTGTCGTTTCGGACGACGATTACCTCGGCGCCAAGCTCGCCCAGATATTGCACCAAGTTGTAGGTGAACGAGTCATAATTATCGATCATCGTTATCCTGAGCATAACCTTAAACCGTCCACCGTGGCTGACCAGGTCTGTTCGCCGGGGTTTTCAGGCCTCCTCGACGCGCCGCGTCGCGGCGTTGTGAAAATTCCCTTCAGGCGAGAACTCATCCAGCTTCCACGCTCGGGCGAGACGGGCGCGCGGGTTCATCCTACTTACCCGCCGGGCCGTTGGCGCCGGCGCTTTCCGCCTCCAGGTCGCGCGCCAGGACGAGCGCCCGCAACATCGCTTTCGCCTTGTTCACCGTTTCTTCATATTCGGCGGCGGGTTCCGAGTCGGCAACCACGCCGCCGCCAGCCTGGATGTACACTCGGGCATTTTTTATTAGCAGGGTCCGGAGCGCAATCGCCGTGTCCATGTTGCCGGTGTAGCTGAAGTAACCCACGGCTCCGGCGTAGACGCCGCGGCGCGTCGGCTCCAGTTCGTCGATTATTTCCATCGCGCGAATCTTCGGCGCCCCGGACACGGTCCCCTGGGGAAAGGTGGCCCGAAAGGCGTCCAACGCGTCACAGCCCTCGCGCAGCTCGCCGCGCACGTTGGACACGATATGCATGACGTGGGAGTAGCGCTCCACGACTTGAAACTCGGTAAGCTGGACCGAGCCGACCCGGGCAACGCGCCCGACGTCGTTTCGTCCCAGGTCAACCAGCATCACGTGCTCGGCGCGCTCCTTGGGATCGCTCAGAAGCTCGCGTTCCAAGGCGAGGTCTTCTTCCTCGGTGACGCCGCGCCGGCGCGTTCCGGCGATAGGCCGCACCGTAACTTCACGTCCGTTAAGCCGCACCATCACCTCAGGCGAGGCGCCAACCAAAGTCAGGTCGTCCATGCGCAAATAGAACATGTACGGAGAAGGATTAACCGTCCTAAGACTGCGATACAGGTTGAAGGGATGAACCGTAAGCGGCGCCTCGAACCGCTGCGAAGGCACGACCTGGATAATGTCACCCGCGGCGATATACTCCTTGGCCCGTAGCACGGTTTCCATGTAAGACTCGCGCGTGTAATTGGAGACCACCGGCGCGTCGCGGTCGGCTTGGCTCGCCGGCGGCGTGAGGCGGGGCAGCCTCGGCGGTTGGGCCAGCTTGGCGATGAGCCGGTCGATTTTGGCCGCGGCGTTCTGGTAGGCGGTGTGAGCTGAGTTAAACTCGTCGAGTGCCGCGTTGGCGACGATTCGCAGAGTTTGACGCAGGTTGTCGAACACCAGCATGGTGTCGGTGACCATCAGACAGAAGTCAGGCACACCCAGCTCGTCGGGCGGCGGCGTCGGCAGTCGCTCAAAATGGCGCACCACGTCGTAGGCTAGAAAGCCCACGGCTCCGCCAAAAAACGGAGGAAGACCTTCCAGTTTCGGCGCGCGATACCGTCCAAGCTCGGCGCGCAAGGCATTCAGCGGGTCGGAAATGTCGCGCACCTCAACCGAGCGTCCAGGCCGTATCACTTCCATCCGGAGGTCTTTGGCCCTGAGCACCAAGGCGGGGTCCGAGCCCAGAAACGTATATCGCCCCCACTTTTCACCGCCCTCAACGCTTTCGAGCAAAAACGCGTACGTCTCCGAGGCAATCTTCAGAAACGCCGAGACCGGGGTCTCAAGGTCCGCGGTAATCTCACGCGAGAGCGGGATTAGATTAAAGCCCGCCGCAGCTAAAGCCTCGAATTCTTTTTCGCTTGGCGCCAGCATCCCCGATGAACCTCCCGCCGCGACCTCAAGCCAAAAGCGGCGTCTCGGCGCGCCTCTGCAATTAAAAAGGGCCGCCGGAAGCCAGTTCCCGCGGCCCTCTTAAGCTGGGTATCGACCAACCCTAGCAGACCAAGACGCGGGCGCCATTGCGCGCTCGCCAAGGCCACGACAGCGTTAGTCCTTTGCCCAAAAGTTTCATTTGAATTACAGTCCTACCTAACGGCCCTTACCCTGACCTGTCAAGACCCGCCTGTAGAGCGTGCCGGCCATCGGCTAGCTGGCCCGAATTCGGCCACCAAGCCTACCGTTTAGTCGTCCGCTCAACTGGTGTACTCGGCGTTGATTTTAACATAGTCGAAGCTCAAGTCCGAGGTCAGGATCGAAGCGCCCGCGCGGCCAAGGCGCAGGTTTAGCGTCAGCGCGAACTCCCGCTGATTCATCACGCTTCTCGCCTTTTCGAGCGCGCCTACGATTACCCTGCCGCGCGCGGCTATCTTCACGCTCCCGACACGCAGCTCGATTCGATCCGGGTCGAAGCGCACCCCGCTGGCGCCTGCCGCGGCCAGAATTCGTCCCACGTTGGGATCGCGTCCGAATAACGCTGTTTTGACCAGCGGCGAATTGGCGACATGCCGCGCGACCGCCTCGGCGTCCTTTTCAGACCGGGCACCGCTTACTTCCACCGCGGCCAGCTTGGTGGCACCTTCGCCGTCGTAAACAATTTGGCGAGCCAGGCTTTGCGCGACTGCGCTCACCGCGGCTTCGAAGCGGGCTAACGCACCGCCGACAGGCTCACGGTTGGCGGCGGCGCCGCTGGCCAGGAGCAGCACGGAGTCGTTGGTCGACATGTCGCCGTCGATCGTGATGGCGTTAAGGCTATGGGCTAGCGCTCTACCGAGCACTGCTCGGAGCAAGCGCGGCGTTGCGCGCGCGTTGGTCACGATAAACGCGAGCATCGTCGCCATGTTGGGCGCGATCATTCCCGCGCCTTTGGCGATCCCCAGAACGGTGACCGGACGGCCGTTGAGAGCTACCCTCGCCCACGCTGTCTTGGGACGCGTGTCGGTGGTCATGATCGCGCGAGCGAAGTCGTCAACTCCCTCGGGCCGCAGCTCCCGCGCCGCGGTCTTAAGCCCGGCACGCAGGCGTTCAAGGCTATACAAATGACCGATCACGCCGGTCGAACAGGGCACGACCATTTCCGCGGCGCATCCGATTTCACGTGCCAGCGCCGCGCATGACTCGACAGCGAGATGGTCGCCGGCTTTGCCGGTAAAACAGTTGGCCGAGCCGGAGTTGACCATCACCGCCTGAATACGTCCGCGCTTTAGCCGCTCGGCGGCAAGCCTGACCGGCGCCGCCTTGACCAGGTTCGTGGTAAAAGCGCCTACCGCCGCGACCGGTCGCTCAGCCACGATAAGTCCCAGGTCTTTCGCGCCGGCAGCCTGCTTAAGCCCGGCGCTGACGCCGGCGAAGCGAAAGCCTTCGACGCAGCAGGACTCGGTCTTGACGTGGACGTGGACGGGGACGGAGCGGGGCACGATAGGGATTACTTTCCGTGGCAGCGCTTATACTTTTTGCCTGAGCCGCACGGGCAGGGATCGTTGCGCCCGACCTTTGCGCCTTCGCGTCGCGTGACCGCCTCGGCGCTCTCGACATGCGCGCCGTGGCTCATCACGATGCGAGGCGGCCTGTGCACTTGTTGCTGCGCCTGTATCTGAGCCGCCTCTTGTTCGGTGGTGAGCTGGACGGAGAACATCTTCTCGACGACATCGCGCTGCATCACCCCCATCAGGGCTTCAAACATCGCGAAGGCTTCTTTCTGGTACTCGACGAGCGGATTGAGCTGACCGTAGCCGCGCAGCCCGATGCCCTCACGCAGATGGTCCATCGATAAAAGGTGATCTTTCCACAGCGAATCCAGCGTCTGGAGCATCACGATCTTCTCGATTTGCTCCATCACCGGTCGCCCGAAGACCTGCTCGCGCTCCTCGTAGACAGCGGTAACCCGCTCTCGGGCCATCGCCGCCAATTCCTCGGGATTTTGCGGAACACGACCGTCGGCGCCAAACTCCGGGCGGAACTTGAACTGGCGGAAAAACGCTTCTTCGAGCGCTTTCCAGTTCCATTCGTCGGGGCTAAGTTCGGGGTCGATATGCGCGGCGATGATCTCGTCGATCACCTCCTCGGCCATATCGAGGATATCTTCCTTGAGCGGCTGGCCGCTTAACAGCTCTTTGCGCCGATGATAGATGACCTCGCGCTGCTTGTTCATCACATCGTCGTACTCGAGCAGATGCTTGCGGATGTCGAAGTTATGCCCCTCGACCTTCTTTTGCGCATTCTCTATCGCGCGGGTAATCCAGCGATGCTCGATGGGCACGCCGTCTTCCATCCCGATCCGGCTCATCAATCCCTTGAGGCGGTCGGCGCCGAAGATGCGCAACAAGTCATCCTCGAGCGAGAGGAAAAAGCGCGAGGAGCCAGGATCGCCCTGACGGCCCGAGCGGCCGCGAAGCTGGTTGTCGATACGGCGCGATTCGTGGCGTTCGGTGCCCACGATATGCAAGCCGCCCGCCGCTAGCACCAGCTCGCGCTCTTGCGCGCACGCCTTGCGGTATTTTTCCAGCGCCTCTTGATACTTGGCGTCGCCGGAATCCCTGGTTCCAGCCTCGGACGCAGCTAGAAATTCCGGGTTTCCTCCAAGCACGATATCGGTCCCGCGGCCGGCCATGTTGGTGGAAATCGTAACGGCCCCGTGCCGGCCGGCCTGCGCGACGATTTCGGCCTCGCGTTCATGATTTTTCGCGTTGAGCACAGAATGCTTGATTCCGGTTCGCTTGAGCAGGGTCGAGAGCCGCTCCGACTTTTCGATCGAGACCGTTCCGACGAGGACCGGCTGCCCGCGCCGATGGCATTCGGTGATCTCCTCGATGACCGCGTCGAACTTTTCCTTCTCGGTCTTGTAGACGACGTCCTGGTAATCCGAGCGGATCATCGGCATGTTCGTCGGAACGACGACCACGGACAGTTTGTAGATCTGCTGGAACTCCGCCGCCTCAGTGTCGGCAGTGCCGGTCATTCCTGCGAGCTTGGCGTACATCCGGAAGTAGTTCTGGAAGGTGATCGTGGCAAGAGTCTGGTTCTCCGACTCGATTTTAACGCCTTCCTTGGCTTCGATCGCCTGATGGAGCCCGTCGCTCCAGCGCCGACCCGGCATCAGCCGGCCCGTGAACTCATCGACGATAATCACCTCGCCGTCCTTGACCACGTAGTCGACGTCGCGCTTGAACAGCGCGTGCGCCTTTAGCGCTTGATTCACGTGGTGAAGGAGGTTGATGTTGCGCGGGTCGTAGAGGTTTTCCACGTTGAGCATCCGCTCCACGCGCGCGACCCCATCTTCGGTCAGCACAACCGTGCGCAGCTTCTCGTCAACCGTGTAGTCCTGCTCGCCACGAAGCGAAGGAACGATCCGATCGACGACGTAATAGGTGTCGGTGGACTCTTCGGACGGGCCCGAGATAATCAGCGGCGTGCGCGCTTCGTCGATAAGAATGGAATCGACTTCGTCGACGATCGCATAGTTGGGCGTGCGCTGGACGTAATCGTCGAGGCTGAACTTCATGTTGTCGCGCAGGTAGTCGAAGCCGAACTCGTTGTTCTGCCCGTACGTGATGTCGCACTGGTAGGCCTGCTTGCGTTCGGCGTCGGTGAGCCCATGCACGATCACGCCGACGCTCAGGCCGAGGAAGCGGTAGATTCGCCCCATCCACTCGGCGTCGCGCCGCGCAAGATAGTCGTTAACCGTGACCACGTGCACGCCGCGCCCGGTCAGTGCATTGAGCACCGCCGGTAGGGTGGCGACCAGCGTCTTCCCCTCGCCGGTTTTCATCTCGGCGATCTTGCCCTGGTGAAGGACGATGCCGCCCATGAGCTGCACGTCGAAGTGGCGCTGTCCGAGCGTTCGCTTGGCGCCCTCGCGCACGACGGCGAAGACCTCGGGAAGAGCGTCGAGCATCGCCTCCTCACGCTCCTCGACGTCTTCAATCGCGCTGAGCTTTTCGCGCCATTGCGCCAGCCGCGCGCGCAGTTGTTCAACACTTTCACCCTCGAAACGGGATTCAAGCCGGTTGACTTCCTGGACTAAGGGCCGAAGGCGCTTAAGCTCACGGTCGTTCTTCGAACCGAAGGCCTTACGCGCCAAGCGGCCGGCGAATGAAATTGCCATGTCTTAATCTTTTACTTAATTTACTTGCCTGAGCGCTCTCGTAAAGGTGAGCCGCGATACCGGGCGCCTGCGGCACCCATGAGTGTCATTTTAGCTGATTTTTGCCCCACGGCCGCATCCGCTGTGCTCAATACCATATGCTGCGCCTCTTGCGAACAGGCGTTTCGCACAGCTCAGCGGACCGGCGAGCAGGAGCAGCACCACGGCTCGCATCGAAGCGGCAAGCGCCCGCGTCGGGTGGCGCTTGCCTCGCGAAAGTATACCCGAGCAGCTTGACGCAACGCGCCTGAGCGGTCGCGGGTCGGCCGAGGCGATTTGATAAGCTGTGACGACGTCATTGCCGGCCCGGCTCCCCATGCCTTGCCCTAGCGTTCGATACGCACGGCGGATTCCACCTCGGGCCCGAAAAAGCGGCGCCCAACGCGGGTGAAACGCTCCGGCATCTCGGTGACGAAAAAAACCTGCTCACCGTGGCGCGCGGACCGCAGGAGCTTGAAGCGCGCAAGGCTTGCGCGCACGACGCGGGCCGTGGCGGCAGCCGAATCAACCACGCGCACCGCCGACCCCATCACTTGTTGAATCAAGCCGCGCAGCATCGGGTAGTGCGTGCAACCCAAGAGCAACGTGTCGATTCCGCTATCCTTAAGCCCGGCCAGATAGTGCTCGACGGTACGTCGTGCAACCTCGTTGTCGGTCCAGCCTTCTTCAACCAGCGGCACCAGGAGCGGGCAAGCCCGCGTATAAATCTCGGCGTCGGGCCGCAAGCGCTTGAGTATACGGGTGTAAATGCCCGAGGCGATAGTCGCCTCGGTGCCGATCACCCCGATTCGTCCTTTGGCCGACACTTCAGCGGCGGCCTGGGCTCCCGGCTCGATCACGCCGATAACGGGAACGGCCGTATCGCTCGCGATAGCGTCCAGAGCGACGGCACTTGAAGTGTTGCAGGCCACCACCAGAAGCTTAATCCCCTTGGCAAGTAGAAATTCGGCGTTCTCGCGTGAATAGCGCGTGATCACCTCGGTGGACTTGTTTCCATACGGCGTGCGCGCGGTGTCGCCCAGGTACACGAAGTTCTCCCCCGGCAAAAGCTCGACCAACGCCTTGAGCACTGTCAGACCGCCGATTCCGGAGTCGAATACCCCGATGGGCCGCCCACCACTGTCGGCCTCCGTACGCGAATCGCGTCGCGCGGGCTTGCGGCGGTGGTTGACCGAGACAGGAGTCGCTCGCGTCATTGGCTAATCAACGCGTTCCTCCGCATAGCGCGGGGCAGGCTACGCGGTGGCAAGGCGCTCTCCCAAAACGGCCGGCGACGGCGGCGCCGTGCCCAGCGCACGGGCAACAACCGCCGGCGTCTCCATGCACAAATAATGGGTGAGGCCGGGCGCTTTGGCCTGGATATGCGCCGCCAGCGACCGATACAGCCTAAGCCGCATCGGGTAGCAGGCGCGGTAGCGCCCATCCGGCGACAAAACCTCCTCCCCGACCAGCATCGGGTCGTTCGGGAATCGCCGGCGCGCGATAGCTCGAAGTCCAGGCGTCATCCGCAACCCACCCACGCTAAGGAACGAGATTTCGCCCGGCGCCAGGGCGTCAAACAACATGCTCAGCAGCTCTCTGTACTCGGTTTCAGCCTGCGGATAGGCAATGATGGGATCCAGATGAAACCCCACGCGATAGCCGGCCTCGCGCACTCGGCACGCCGCATCGATCCGCGCTTGCGGCGCGGCCGTGCCGTGCTCCGAGCTGCGGTAAACGCGGCTGGGCGAGAGTGTCCAGGAGACCAACACGCGTCCCAGCGGGTCCATGCGCAGCAGGTTATCGATTTCGTCCGTTTTGGTCTTAAGCTCCAGCGTCAACCTTTCATGTCGGCGAAAGAACTCTACCAGATCGACGCTGAGACCGGTTACCCGGTCGAACGCCAATGAGTCGGCGAGTTCGCCCGTGCCGATCCGAAAATGGCGGGCTGAATTCGTCCGCAACAGGCGCTCCAACTCCTCGAACGCCTGGGCGTAATTGGCGTAAATCTGCAGACCGGGATTATCGGCCACGTATTCCTGCAGAAAACAGTAGCTGCAATTCATCGGGCAATTAGACGCCAGCACCAAAACCAGGTAGCCACAGCATGCGAGTCCTGCGCCCGCAGCGGGACAGGGGCTAAGGAAGCGTGAGCGGCGATTCATTACCACCAAGCGCCGCTTGCCGGCGACAAACGCGTCATCGACGGGCAGGGGCCGCGCCGCCTGCCGTCCGTCCATAACGTACGAAACCGGAACCTTCGAATTGAGTCGCGCGACCAGGCGCTGGGCAAGCTCGCTCGAGCGCACCGCATCCTCGATAAACAGTGCGTCGATCTCAAAGTTCATCGGCGCCTTCCAAGGAGTCGAATATTTCACTAAACCGCGCGCTAGCCTCGCGCAACGCTCTTACGGCTTCGTCGAGTTCAGCCAGGGATCCCGCGCGAATTTCTATCGAAAGCTGCCCGGAACTCAAATCTTTGGGCAGACCTACCGTCACGCTTCGCGGTAGACGCAACGCTTCGACCGCGCTTTGAAGCTTAGCTAAGGCGCGGTTTAGTTCGGGATAGCGCAGAATGCGCAATACGTTGAGCAGCTTGCTGGCCCGTTCAGGCGCGGAACCCACCCCTTTCGCGATACTCGTAATTTCGCCTCGCTTGAGCACCGATACGGCAGTAGTTCCTTCGCGCAAAGCTATCTCCGCCACCAGTTCGATCACGGCAGCGAGCTGCCCGGTCCTTAATTTGAGGGCCACGGACAACTCCAGAAGCATCCTGGCGCCCTCGGCACCGAGCTTAAGCCAAGCCTCCACGCTGCGCTCCGGCAAACGGCGTTGCACGGCGTAGCGACGAATCGCTGCTTCGTGATCAGCCCCATTCTCGCAACCGTCCGCAACCGGCGCGAGCGCGGCGCGCCCGCAATCGCCTTGCTGAAAGGTCGCAGGAACCGGGCCCGCCATCTCGTGGGTTGAGTCAGCCACCTGCTTCGGCATACCCGCTCGCATCGTCCATCACATCAACGATGGAAGCGAGACTGATTGAAGCTCGTCCACCCGGCATCGGGGATCATTCGCGATCGGAGCCGGCGGCGGCGCGCCGTGCGCCGCGACACGCCGACCGTGCCCGGCGCATCCTGGCGTGCCAAGGTCGGCCGGTCTCTTCGGCGCCCGGGCGGAATTTGTCGGAGCGGTGAAATTGCTCGCCGCAAGTCCGCAATCGGTGAGCGCGGCCGCCAATCGCGCCAGCTCCCTCAGATGGCCTAAACGCCAGGCTTCCTCAGCCAGGGCCGCCGCTTGCACGTACAGTTCGGCTTGCCAGGCGCGGGCGCGACGCGCCAAACCGCCGGCAAGGATGCGGCATTTTTCGGCCAGCACATCGGCGACCGCCTCGCGTCTGCTCCCCGTCAGCCGCGGGTCTGCCAGCAGTTTCGTCAGGGTGATGACGCGAAAACGGTCGAGCGCAACCGTCATCGCTGAAAGCTGGTCTGGATGGCCGGCGCGCCGCGTTACCAGCGGCTCGCCCAGCAGACCCGGCTCGTGCCGCGTGAGGATTCGCAACCAGAGGTCGTAGTCTTCGCAGGCACTGAAGCGCGGGTCGAAGCCTTCAAAAGCAAAAAACAGCTCGCGAGAAATCATTACAGCTGACGGGCTTATCAGGCACGTGCGCAGCGAGTCCACGAAGATATCGCCGGCGCGCTTGCGATGGCGCAGGCTGGGATTAATTCGCCGTCCGGCGCGGATCCACAGCTCCTCGGTCTGGGTGAGCGGATAACGCCGACACGAGCGCATAAAATCGAGCTGACGGCTAAGCTTCAAGGGCGCCCAAAGGTCGTCCGAATCGAGAAAGGCGAGGAACTCGCCGTCGGCGAGACTTGCGCCGTGGTTTCTGGCGGCGCCGACTCCGCGACGCGGGATTCTCTCCAGGCGCGCCGAACACAAACCATCGGTCGAGCCCCCCGCTGGGTCGTTGCGCCGTCGTGCAAAGGCTTCGTCAAGCAGAGCGCGAGATGCCTCGAACGATCCGTCAGTCGAGCCGTCGTCCACCACGATCAGCTCGAATCTCACGCCGCGTTGGCCCAAGACCGAAGCGAGCGCCTCGGTAAGCATCCGCCGCCGGTTGAAGCTGGGGACAATTACACTAACGTGGGGCCTCATCGCGCGCTCGCCCTCAGCGAAAGGGGTGCTGCGTCGCACCATGGTCGGGCCAGCCATCGTCGATCGGACATTCGGCGGTCTTCGTTCATACGAATGGACGGTTTGCGCACATCGCTACGGCTCGTGACAGTCAATGGCCCGCCTTCATGCGCTTTTATGGGCCGACCGGACCAGTTCATCGACGCGTCGTCGCAACTCGGCGATCCCTTCCTTTTGCAGCGCTGAGCACAGGATTGGATCGTCGGCCAACGCGGCATATTTCTTAAGCGCGGCCGCGCGCTCATGGTGAGCAAGCTTATCACATTTGTTCAATGCCAAAATTAAGCTCAACCCGCGCTCGCGCAACAGCGCGGCCAGTTCGAATTCCTGGCTCTCGGGGTCGCGTCGGGCGTCAACCACGAGCAGCACGCCGATAAGATTCTGCTCGGTGCGCAGATATTCGTAAAGCAACCGCGACAGGGACTGCGCCCCTTCCTTGGACAGAGCGGCGTAGCCGTACCCAGGGAGGTCGACCAGCGCCAGGTACTCGTTCAAAGCGAAAAAATTGAGCGCTCGCGTACGACCAGGAGTCTTACTGGTGACAGCCAGCTTGCCCACCCCGAGCAGCGCGTTAATGAGCGAACTTTTGCCGGCGTTGGAGCGGCCGGCGATCGCGATTTCGAGCAGCTTCCATCGCGGGCGCTCGCTTAAGCGATGAGCAGACGTGACAAAGCGCGCTCGTGTGGCTGGCCAAAGTTTGGTTGCCCGCTGCTTCATCGGCTAAAGCGCGGTCCCAAAGCCAGCTTTGCTGGAACGCTTGGGCAAGGTTCCGGCCTCTCCATAGCCTTCGACGGCAGGCCGGGGTCGGGTTGGGTTGAGTGAGGGATCGATGGCCCCTTGCGGACTTCTGGTGCCCAATGTTCAGTGTCCTCACACGCAGCCCGCGCGGCCACGGATGAGTCACGACAACCGCTACCGCTGCGGACACTGATGCAACGGGTTGAAGGCTTTCTCGAGGCGTTCAACAGTCATCTGAATCCTTCTGGTATTCTCGATGGTCTCTCGCGTCAGGGCCTGCTGCTGGTCAGGCGTCAGCTTCGCGCTGGACGAAAGGTCGATCTGTTCTAGGAGGAACAGCGACGGCATGTCGCTCAACGTCGCGAACCTGACTGGCCAGGTATTAAGCTGCTGCGTACCTTTCACCAAGCCGAGCGAGAGCATACTTCGATACGAGAGGACTCGCATGTTCTGGTCTGCCTCCATACGGCCGTTGAACATGAAGGGATTGGCCCACACCGGCACCAGGAACAGCGGATCGGGCGTTTGAAATCGACACTGCTCCTGCAGAATCATCGCCTCCAGCGCCAGGCTGTCATCAAGCAATGCAGTCGGAGAAACATACGGAATCTCAACGTCACGGCTGGCATAGTCGAAGCGCGACGGGCTAGGCACGCTAGCGGCAAGGTTGGTGGCCGTGGAAAGGCCGGAGGTTGAGCCATTTGACCCGCCACCGGCACCGCCGGCCGACGTGCTAAGAAAGGGAATGGCAGCACATCCAGCGAGGGCCAAGAGGCTCGCGACAACAACTATCGACCTTACAAGATTGCTTCCGACACCTGTCATTTGTTCCCTCATCATGGTACGGAGGGCCACCGGATTTATCCCCAGATCGCTACGCCTCGGTTGCAGTTTGTTATCGGTACCCAGGCAGGCGCGCCACTTTGCGGGCAACTGCCCACCGACCGTAAGCGCCGGTCGGCATTATTCTCGCCGGCGTGGCGAGATCGTGCGGGCGAAGAGCTAAACGCGACCTAATAGGGTGGCGCCTAGGCTGCCCGCGAGGCGCGCCCTTCCCGTAATCATGTTAGGGCTCACAGCGTTGCCCCGGGAAACCACTCACGCGGCTCCTAGGGAATCGCGCGGTATTCCCAGGCTTCGCCAGTGCCAACGACAGGGCCTCGACGAAGCACGAGAACCTTCCGTAGCTTTGCCAGCAACAGCGAACGGCCACGTCGCGCAACTAAAAATGCCGGCCCTCAGCGAGCGGTCCCGTGAATCCTGGTACGATGGGGCTCAACAGGCTAAGCGACCCTCCACGTTTGCATTTCGCGTAGTCTCGTTCGAATCGACTCAGCCAAACGCGCAGGCCGCGGCCACGCTCAGCGCTCGAAAATCCCCACGAGCTCGGTCGAAGCGACCTCATGTCCCTGGATTAGCCGTTCAAGCTCACTGGCCGACAGTCCGGGCTTGCTTCCCATCACGAAATTCAGCGCGTAAAGTCGAAAGTGATAGTGATGAGGCTTGCCCGGAGGTGGACAGGGCCCTTTATAGCCAATCTGTCCGGCGCTGTTGAGCCCCTGAGTGCCGACACCAGGCACGAGCTCGGATTTCGCGATCCCCTCGCCAAGCCCGCTGAGACTGGCGGGAATGTCATAGATAACCCAGTGAACGAACGTTCCCATGGGCGCGTCAGGATCGCTGACGATCATCGCGTAGCCTTGCGTCGAACTCGGCGCACCGCTCCACTTGAGCGCCGGTGATTTGTTCTCACCGGAGCAGGTGTACGCCGCCGGAATCTTCTCGCCCGAAGCAAAGGCCGCGCTAGTCAGACTCAAGTGCTCTTGAGCAAACGAAGGACCTTCGCTAACAGAAAGCGCAAGAGCTACGCCAATCACCCGCAGCCAAGTGCTTATGCAGTGTTTGTTTGTCACGGAACTACTCTAAATATTGTTGCACGTTCGGTCGATTGGGCAAAAGATCGGAACCGATTTAGAGGACGCGAGAAGACTTTAACGGGATTAATAAGGCTTTAACATTTTTACGCCAAGAGGTGGAAAGCCCTTGACTCGCTTATTATTCTTAGCCAATTATCGTAACCTGAAGCTCGTTCTGGGGCCACGTGAGAGGATTTTTCAAGCTGTGACCGTTTACCGTGAAGAGATGACGGCGGCTTGCTTCTGAGGAGCTTACGCTAATGGCTGACGGTGACTTCAAAGACACGTATCCACACGTGATGACTGTTGGGGAACTCTCCCAGTATCTAAGAGTCCATCCTTCGACGATTTACAAGCTCTTGCGCCGTAAAGAACTCCCGGCTTTCAAAATTGGTACGGACTGGCGGTTTAATCGCGCGACAATCGACCGTTGGTGCGAGCAGCGAACCCGTTCATCGGAACGCGAACAATAAAGCGGTCGCGTCCACTGATGCACAACCGATCTTTCACCGCGCGGGAAGCGCGGTGAAATCAGCGAGAGTGGCGGCGTTGGACTCGGGCTGGCGCGTGGCCGGTCGTTAGGCAGCATAGGCTGGGGCTCACTCGAGTCAGTGCATAACCCTTGCGCATGGTTCCCATACCGCGCCAAGACGAACAACGCATAGCGTGAAATTTCGCGGGCTCGCCTCACCCGCGGCGTGATTACGCGCCGGACTTCCAACGACGCATCTGAGTGCGCTCCCTTCTCGAATCCGCTCAAAAGGCGCGTAAGACAGCGCCGAGAAGCCCTACAGACAGGGTTAACGTCGGCGTTCTTCCCTTGGCTCGCCGTTGGTACGCCTGTAATCTCAGGACCAGTGCGGACGGTCTGCGAAAAACTCAAGCGGATTACGCGGACTTGACCGTAGCCCGCGCTCCATTTCTTCAGCAAGGAAATTCAGCGTGCGACGGGGATCCGGCGCCTCCCACAGCGCTCCCCCGACGATGAGATAGTCTGCTCCCGCGCGCACGGCTTGCGCCGGACCTGGCGAATTCGGGTCCAGCACGCCCCCCGGCGCCAGGCTGATACCCGAGGTTACGATTGTGAAGCGCCGTCCGCATGTGGCGCGCACCGCTGCGGTCTGAGCGAAAGAGGTCAGCACACCATCAAGCGAGGCGTCTGCGGCCTGTCGCGCGAGGCGGCAAACCTGGCCGCCCAGCGGATCGTCGTTGTCGGCGTGGGCGTGGCCACCGCGGCTCAGGACCGTCATGATCGCCACCGCCAGGATGTACGGTCGGCGCAACCCCTCGCTGCGGCATACGCGAGCTACTTCGTTACGCACCTTCTCCATCACGTCCGCGCCGCAATGGGGATGCAGATCGAACATCTTGGCGCCTAGGCGTGTGGCCTCGATTGCGGTTTTGTAGATCGCCCGCGGCTCGTCATGAAACTTCAAGTCGAGGAAGATCTCGTTACCCCGATGCCGCAGCTCTCGGATCAGGTCGGACCCGCCCTTGAGGAACAGGTGCCTGCCAACGGCGAACATTCCAACCCGGCCGCTCAGTCGGTCCGCGAGCTCAAGGGCTTCCCGTGGTGTTGCGGATTCGAGTGAAACTATTAGCCGATCCCGCAAGGGCGCGGATCGCAAAATGTTTGAAAAGGGCCAGAACTGATTCACGCCTGGCTTTTCGACGCCAAAGCTACGTCGCTTTCACCTGATTTGATTTTTGCCGTGGTGGTTTGACGGATGAACCGCCTATGCATGCGCCCCTTTTGCAACATTACTCGCCGCCGTGAAATGCTGTCAAGCAAGCGGACATTTGCGGCACAGAGCTCCAATATGCGTGGCCTGCGCGCACGCACTCAGTAACGGCAATAGGCGCCGCACTTCTGCCGAGGGCTGCGCGGCGTCCGCCAGGGTCGGTCAGCGCCGAAACGGCAGCGACTTGCCAAGCTCAAGTCCCAGCGCGTAGCGGCGTATCCAGTCAAGACCCACCTGGGAGGCGAGGAGTTTGATCCACTGGCGGTCGCCGTACATCTGGTAACGCCTGGCAAAAGTCAGCTCGGGCGCGGCCAAGGCTACCCATACCGTGCCGACCGGCTTTTCCGGAGTCCCGCCGTTCGGGCCGGCAATACCGGAGGTTGCCAAGGCCAAGTCCGCGCCTGCCGCTTTGCGCGCTCCCTGAGCCATCTCTTTCACGCACTGCTCGCTCACCGCCCCGTGCTGCTCCAGGGTACTGACCGCTACGTTCAGGGTCTGGATCTTCGCGGCGTTCGAATAGGTCACAAAATCCGCCTTCAGATAGCGCGAGCTGCCGGGCACGTTGGTCAACCGATGGCCGATCAGGCCTCCAGTGCACGACTCCGCCACGGCCAAGGTGAGGCCACGGCGCGATAAAAGCTCACCCACGACCGCCTCCATCGAGGTGTCACCTTCCCCGTACACGAACTCGCCGAGCCGCTCGCGCACGCGCGCGGCCAAGGCCTCGAGCTTTTGCGCGGCGCTCGCGGGATCGCCCTGCACGGTGATCCGCACGGAAATTTCGGGAAAGCTCGCGCGAAAGGAGAGCCGCGCTTGCTCGGCGCTGATCACCTGGCCGACGGCCTCATCTAGGGCTGACTCGGTGATGCCGAAGGTTTGGAAGGTGCGCGTGAGATAGACCTCACCGCTACCGCGGTTGGCCCTAAGCCACGGCAGGACACTCTCCTGCATCATCGGCTTCATCTCCCGCGGAACCCCAGGCAGGACGATCAGATGCACGCTGCGCCCCTCATGCGTGAGCGGCAACCTGAAACCTGGCGCAGTCCCAATCGGATTCGATATGATCTCCGCGCCCTCGGGAAACATCGCCTGCTTTAGATTGTTCTCCGGCATACGGCGCCCGCGGCCGGCAAACAGCGCACGGATATGGTCGGCCACCGCCTGAGACAACATTAACTTCCTGCCGGCGAGCCGCGCTATGGTTTCGGTCGTCAGGTCGTCGACGGTCGGACCCAGGCCGCCGGTCGAGATCACCACGTCGCCGATCGCCATTGCCTGGCGCCAGGCCCACTCCAGGCGCTCAGGCACGTCTCCGACAGCGAGCACCGCGACCAGCTCGACGCCGATTTGGGTCAGTTGGTCAGCCAGATAGTTTGCGTTAGTATCAACGATTCGCCCGGTGGTCAGCTCGTCTCCGGTTGAAATAACGGCTGCGCGTTGGATCATCGGCCTAGCGAAGCCTCCCGCAAGTCACTTGCCCGATTCAGTTTGCCCAGACCCTGATGGCCGGCTTTCTCAACAAAGGCCGCCGCCTCGCGCCGATTCGCCATGCCATGCGAAGTCCGCCTGAGACCGGCGCTCCAAGTGATCGACGGCTGACGCGGGCAAAAGGATGAACCGCCCGCACAAAAGAGATCGCGACGCTGAATTCCCCTTGCCGGCCGTGGCGTCGCCGCGCCCTTGCCGGCTTTTGATCGTCATCTTCTCGAGCGCCATAACGGCCGCCGGATCGTCGCAAATCGATCAGACGTGGTCACACCAGCCGCTCCGGCGGCGTTGGCGAGAACACGATCAACTCGACCGACGTGACTCCCTCGACCTCGCTCGCAACCTGAATTGCCAATTCGTCCCAGGGCGGCGTTAAACACTCACCGCTCAAGCTCACCGCGCCGCAGCGCGCGCTTACCTCAATCGGGGCGTTGCCGAACCGAGGATGGGCCAGGAGCGCGGAACGCACCAAGGCTGCAAGGGCGTGATCATTGATTAATTCGCGCGCGGCCGCGTCGGCGCCGCGGTCGCAAGCCTCGATACAACCCGCGAGCATCGTGACGAGCCGCGAAAATGGTAGAGCCGCAGTATTTATCACTAGATGGTAGAGGCTTGCGTCGTCCGGATCTTTTCCCAACAGCGCGTGAATGCGCGCGCGCTCCTCGCGGTCGGAGTTGATCACGCGGCGCTCTGCCGTCGCGCCGTCAACGTTCTCTTCCAGCGCCACCTGCGCGACACGCTGCGCCAGCGGCGCTATGGCGCGCACGCGCAGCGCGTGATGCGCTTGCTGGGGGACCATAAGCGAGAACGACTTTCCCACCATCACCACACGGTCCTTGGCCATCTCCACCAACGCCACGGCGCGCATATGGGCGTACAGCCGCTCCATATCCGTTTTCAGCCGCTCCCAGAAGTGCAGGTGGCGCTCGTCGATTATGCGCAACTCGCGAGCGGGCACGTCGTAGCGACTGGCGGTCTGCGCAATGATGTCTTCGCCTACGAGAAAGCGGTAATTCAGATGGTCGGCAAGCAATCGACCGAGCTCCCGGCCCCGGCTCCCAATCTGCTGGTTGATGGCGATTACGGCCATGTCGAGAGAGGCCCCCACTAAGGATACTTTACAAAAAGGAGTTTAGTTGGGCCGCCCAAGCCGGGCAATCGGGAAACCTGCCGCCTGCAAGCCCACGGAAGTTCGGCGAAGGCGCCTTTCGCCTGGATAGCTCCCAAGCCGCTCACGAAACGGCTTTGCCGAGGGTAAGCTCTTCTAGGTATGATTCCCGGGTCACACTGGCTTCGGCAAGACCGGGGAAAACAGCGCGGGCCTATCACGTGCCCTCCGAACCCCACGGCCTTACAGGACCGACAGCGAGGCAGCGGATAAGCCGTCCGCCGAGGAGAGTTACGGCGATGACCACTGAATGCCCGGGGCGGCTTCTACGCGCTTGGCGCCAGACACAAGGGCCGTTAACGAAGGCTTTGGCCTGGTCGCCGGCCCGTGACAAGGAGTCTGCATCAAATGACCAACGAAGCAACGAACAGGAGGCTCTCGGGCCGGCAAATCGGTCCTGACCCGATTAGGGCCGATATCAGCGCGGCCGATCTAATCGACAGCGCTTTCGCCGCCTATAACGGCCGCCGGCTCGGTGAGGCATGCCGCTTGTTCGCGGAGAAAATGCTCGACGAAGACACGGTCGTTGCGATGACCCTTACGGGCGCGCTCACTCCGGCGGGACTTGGGATGTCCTGTATGATACCCCTTGTGGAGCACGGGTTCGTCGATTGGATTATCTCGACCGGCGCCAACGTCTACCACGATATCCACTTCGCGCTCGGGCTCCCGATGCATCAGGGTTCGGCCCAAGCCGACGACACGAAGCTGCGCGAGGCCGGAATCGTACGTATCTACGACATCTTTTTCGCGTACGACGTGTTGCTGTCAACCGACGACTTTATCCGCAGGACGGCCGCGATGGACGAATTTCAGCACTCGATGAGTTCGGCTGAATTTCATTATTTGCTGGGTCGGCGGGTGGCCGAACGGCAGCGGGCGGCGGGCCTTCGCGGCCGGTCGCTTACGGCCGCGGCGTATGAGTTTGCGGTGCCGATTTACACATCGTCGCCCGGCGATTCGTCGATCGGCATGAACCTCGCGCTGCTCCATCTTGAGGGCAGCAGGCTCAGACTTGATCCGTTGGCCGACGTGAACGAGACGGCGGCGCTGGTTTACTGGGCCAAAAAAATGGGCAAACGGAGCGCGGTTTTCATCGTAGGCGGCGGTTCCCCGAAAAATTTCGCGTTGCAGACCGAGCCTCAGATTCAAGAAGTGATGGGCATCAGCGAAAGCGGGCACGACTATTTCCTGCAGGTCACCGACGCGCGCCCCGACACCGGGGGCTTATCGGGAGCCACGCCCTCCGAGGCCGTAAGCTGGGGCAAGATCGATCCCGAGCGATTGCCGGACTCGGTCGTCTGCTATGTAGACGCGACCGTAGCTCTGCCGCTGATTACCGCCTACGCGCTTTCACGTCGGCGCGCCCGCCCGCCACGCCGGCTTTACGAGCGGCGCGAGGAGGCAATGTCGCTGATTAAGCACGCTTACGAGCAGATGCGCGCCCGGGGCGACAAGGCGGACTCTCAGTGAGCACCTTGAGCGAGGAGTTGCGCGCCGCGCGGCAAGCGGCATTGGCCGGCGGCGCCGTGTTAAGCCGCTACTGGGAGCAACGCACGTTTACCGTGGCCTCCAAGGGCCGGGACAACCCGGTAACTTCGGCGGACCTTGAGGCCAACCACGCGATCGCCGCCGTGCTGCGCTCGGGGTTTCCGCAGTACGGATGGCTTTCCGAGGAGACAGCCGATAATCGCGACCGGCTGGAACACGACCGCGTGTGGATCGTCGATCCGCTCGACGGAACCAAGGAGTTCATTCAGGGCGTGGCGGAATTCTGCGTCTCCATCGGGCTCGCCGACTGCGGCGTGCCCGTGCTCGGCGTGATCTACCATCCGGCGCGCGGCGAGCTTTATTGGGCGGCGCACGAAGAAGGCTGTTTTTTGGCCGAGCGGCGCGTCACAGTGACAAAAACCGCCAGCCTGCGCGAAGCCACTGTGCTGGCCAGCCGCAGCGAGACCAAGCGCGGCGAGTGGCTTAAGTACGGCGAGCAGCTTAAGTCGGTTCCGGTCGGCAGCGTGGCCTACAAACTGGCGAGGGTGGCCGCGGGATTTGCGGATGCCACTTTCACGTGCTGGCCAAAAAACGAGTGGGACGTCGCCGCCGGCGCTGCTTTGGTCGAGGCCGCCGGCGGTCGTGTAACTACGCTGGACGGCCGCCCGCTGCGGTTCAATCGCAAAGACGTCAAGATTTCAGGCATGATTGCTTCGAACGGGTTGTTGCATGGGCAGTTGCGCGATCTAATCGCTCGCCACCGTCGGGCGGATGACCGTATCTGAATGGCTTGCCGGGTTTTCCTCATGAAGCAGGCGCCCCAAACGCGCAGGTGCCACGGAGCGTTCGGTTCGCACACGAATATGGAGAGCGCCGTTGATTGCGGTGCTATGCTCGCGCGCGCACCATTGGGATACCGCCAGAGAGTCGAGCAACATCCCGATGAGGCTGGCCCGAAGTTTGCGTTTACGCTTGGTTGCCCGACGAGGGCTTCTCAACATATCGGCGGCACTAAGCGAACATTGCTGGAGCCGCGATTTTCGGACCGTTCTGGGGCTTCGGCGGTGCGGTGTTTAAATCGCAGGCAAGTGAAGCTTGTTTAATCAGCCTAAGTCAAATTAATTATTGGCCGGAAAACGTTCGTGCCCGACTGATAACCGGGGGACCGTGTTTGCGTTCGCCGCAAGCCAAAAAGGCCCGCAGTTCCCGTGATCGCTCGGCAACTGCTATATACGAGTTGAACGAGCCGGTTTGGAGTTGAGCCGCCGCTTTCGGGCGCGGTGCTGCCGTCAAGTCCGCTTGGCCGTAAACCACAGTAAGGAGGAGTCCGTATTAGATGACCCCCAAGGACGTGCTCAAGATGATAAAGGAGAAGGGTGCCGTGATGGTCGATCTCAAGTTCATCGACCTTCTGGGCCAGTGGCAGCATTTCGCCGTGCCGATCAGCGAGTTTAGCGACGAGGAAGCCTTCGAGAGCGGCTTAGGATTCGACGGTTCGTCAATCCGCGGCTGGAAGTCGATCGAGGCGAGCGACATGTTGGTCATCCCTGACCCGTCGACCGCGGTGCTGGAGCCCTTCACTAAAGAGCCAACGCTAACGATGATTTGCAGCGTCGAAGACCCGATCACTCGCAGCGATTACACGCGCGACCCGCGCAACGTGGCGCGCAAGGCTGAGGCTTACCTCAAGTCCACCGGTATCGGCGACGTCGCCTACTTCGGTCCCGAGCCCGAGTTCTTCATCTTTAACGGAATTCGTTACGACACCAACGCTCATTCGAGCTACTACTACATCGAGTCGAGCGAGGGCGCGTGGAACACGGGCGCTGAGGGTCTGAATTTAGGCTACAAGCCGCGCTACAAGGAGGGCTACTTCCCGGTCGCGCCCAACGACAGCCTGCATGACGTGCGCACCGAGATGGTGCGCGTGATGGAGAGCGTCGGGATTCGCGTCGAGAAGCAGCATCATGAGGTCGCCACGGCCGGGCAGGCGGAAATCGATATGCGATTCCAGTCGCTGCTCAAGATGGCGGACTGGCTGTGCTGGATGAAATATATCTGCCGCAATGTGGCTATACGGCACGGCATGACGGTGACCTTTATGCCCAAGCCGCTGTTCGGCGACAACGGCTCGGGTATGCATACTCATCAAAGCGTCTGGAAAGGCGACACTCCGCTGTTCGCCGGCTCCGGTTACGCGGGTTTCTCAGAACTCGGGTTACACTATATCGGCGGCATCCTCCATCATGCCCCGGCGTTGGCCGCTTTCACCAATCCGTGCACCAACTCCTACCGTCGCCTGGTGCCGGGCTTCGAGGCGCCGATCAATCTCGCGTACTCCAGCCGCAATCGCTCGGCCGCGGTGCGCATCCCGGTCTACTCTCCGTCGCCCAAGGCCAAGCGTATCGAGGTGCGCTTCCCGGATCCGACCTGCAACCCGTATCTGGCGTTCTCGGCGATGCTGATGGCTGGTCTTGACGGAATCCAGCGTCGTCTGGACCCGGGGCAACCGCTCGACAAGGACATTTACGCCTTGAGCCCGAGCGAGTTGGCCGAGGTGCCAAGCATGCCCGCTTCCCTAGAGCAGGCACTGGAGAACCTCCAGCGCGACCATGAGTTCTTACTCAAAGGCGACGTCTTTACCGAAGATCTGATCGAGACCTGGATTAGCTACAAGATGTCGCGCGAGGTAAGCCCGATGAGGCTGCGGCCCCATCCCTACGAATTCGGACTGTACTTCGACGCGTAACCCGTCTTGAGCACGCCCTGGGCCGGGGTCTTTCGGCTTCGGCCCGGGGCGCTGAGCCCGCCCGCCGCCAGAGCGCGCCCAAGCCGCGCGCAACCGAACTCGCGTCGCTCGTCAAAACGAGAAGTTCCCTGAAACTGCTGCGTCTAGGGCTAAGGCGGGCCCGCGTCAGCAACGCGACGCAGGCGCTCGGCGAGCCTTCTCACGCGGCGGTCTCCCGCTTCGAGAGCGTTTCCAGCCGTTCGATCCGTTCCCGGAGCTTGCGGTTCTCCTCGCGCATCTGCTCCAAATCATCGCGCAAAAGGCGTGTTTCCTCCGAGCGGGAACGGCCGAGCCGCAGCGCGGCGATAGCCTCCTCGGCGCGCCGCCGGATTCGCCCGTCAAGCTCGCGTCGGCTCATCCGTTCAAGCGTGCCGATCGCGCGGCTATCGCCGAGTTCCTCCAAAGCCGCAGGCAAGCGCATCCGCACCATGAACTCGCGGTCGTCAACCATCGCGGTGAGAAAGTCGAGAATTTCCGTGCGGCGCGTCTCGGATTGGCTGCCCAGCTTGCCCAGCGCGCCGACCGCGGCCACGCGCGCGCGGGCGGGGCGGCCATAGGCGCAGTAGCTTTTGACGAGATCGATCGCTCGTTCGTCGCGCAGTTCGGCCAGTGCGCCGAGTGCGTGCGCTCGAATCACGTCCATGTACGAGTCGCGTTCGAGCACTCGCCCAAGCGTGTCCAGGGCGCGCTCGTCGCGGGTTTTGCCCAAGGCCAGGGCGGCTTCGGCCTCGACGAAGTAGCTTTGATCGCCCCGTTCGAGCAAAGCGATTAGCGCGCCGGCCGCCGCCTGGCGACCGCGAAAGCCCCCCAAAGCGGCGCAGACTGCTCGCCGCGCCTTGGGATGGGGCAGCGAGAGCGCTCGAATCAACGTTCCCAGGGCTGCTTCGGTGCGAATCTCGCCGAGCGCCCTGGCCGCCTCGGCTTGCACGCCCCAAAAGCGGTCGTCAAAGAGCGCCGCGCTCAACGCCTCAACTGCCCCCGGCGAACCCTCCTTGCCGAGTTCGCGAGCCGCGTTGGCCCGGGTAATCGCCGCGGGAGCATGCCGCAGCACCATTTCAAGCTCCTGGCGCGGACGTTTGTGATTTATCGCGGCGAGTATCTCGCATTCCGGGTCGAACATTACCGCTTTAGGCGCGCGCTCGACGAAGAAGTTTATCGCCTGCTCGGCGCGGCTGATCTCGACGCGATGGCGTTGCTCGCGGCCGTTCTCGTCCATCAGGGCGATCGTCGCCGGAAAACGAAATATCGGCGTGCGCTCGGAAGCGGTATGGGTCTGTTTGACCGTCACGGTCACAAGCTTGTGCTGGTCGTCGTAGGAGCTTGAGATGGTGAGTTCCGGATGCCCCTCCTTGTACACCCATTGGTCGAAAAAGAAGTCCAGGTTGCGTCCGGTCGTGTGCTCGATCGCCTGCTGCAGGTCCTGAGTTATCACGCTGCCGCCGTAATGGCGCGTGCAGTAGAGATTGAGCGACTTGAAGAAAAGCTCGTCGCCCAGCATCCGCCGCAGCATGTGCAGCACCAAGGCGCCCTTTTCGTAAAGATGACGGTCGAAAAGCTCGATCGGCGCCCGGTAGCGGTTGCACACGATTGGGCGGCGATAGCGCCCGCGAGCCTCTTCGAAGTACCGCTCGCGGTCCTGGCGCAGGTTAAAGGCGAATTCGTCCGCGCCGCGGTCCTCCTCGCACCATAGCGCCTCGAAGTACGTGGCGAAGCCCTCGTTGAGCCAGGCGTGAGACCAGTCGCGGCAGGTTAAGAGATCGCCCCACCATTGATGAGCAAGCTCGTGGGCAACGAGAGGGTCGCTGGTGAAGTCAAGATGAGCGCGGGCGTCATGGAGCGTATCGGCGGTCTGCGTGGTGGCGGATGTGTTCTCCATCCCACCGAAGATAAAATCGGCCACGGCGATCTGCGCGTACTTCGCGTAGGGGTAACGCACGCCGATTTTGCGCGCGAAGAATTCGATCATCCGCGGCGTGTTGCCGAACGCCCGCCGCGCGTCTTCCTCGCGTCCGGGCGCAACGTAGTAGAGGACCGGCAAATCGTCGAGCGCGTCCGCAATCTCAACGAACTCGCCGGCAACCAACGTGATCAAGTATGCCGAATGGGGAACGTCATGGCGCCAGTGATAGGTCTTGAGCCCGGCTGCGCGGTCTTCGCGAGTCTCAACCAAGGCCCCGTTGGAGAGCGCGAAGAATCCTGCGGGCACGGCGGCGAAGATCTCGCTCGTCGCCTTGTCGTTGGGGTAGTCGTAGCAGGGAAACCAGTAGCGGCTGTCTTCATCCTCACCCTGCGTCCAGGCCTGCGTCGGCTTATTCGGGTAGGCTTCGTCCGGTCCGACGAAGTACAGCCCCCGCCGCGGGCGGGCACGGTACGCGATAGACACTTCGATCTCCGCGCCGGCCTTGAGTTCCTCGGAAAAGGGAACCAACAGCTTGCCGTCGGAGATTTGGAAGGGTGCGATTCGGCCGTCGACCTTCACCTCGCCGATATCGAGGTCGACCTGGTCAAACTCCATCTGACGCAAACCGCCGACGATCGGTGCCAGACGATGGACAGCCATGCCGGTGATTTCGCGCGCCTCGAAGTCGAGCTTGACCTCGAGCCTTATATGCTTGACGTCGGCGACCCGGTCGCGCGGCCACTGGGGCTCGACATGCGCGGGCTGAAACGGCTTCGCTTCGCTATTGCCTCGCGGGCCGAACGCCTCGACGTCACCGAGCATTTCAGCCATCCAATCGAGAAACTTTGGCTTGTGCATATTATGTGATGTTAGGTAAACCGCGCCGAGCGAAGCAATCAGGGTCGGCACCGGCCCTGATTGCGCCACGCGCGTTCGGTCGCGTCCGACGCAAGCCAACGACGCCGCAGGCTTTCGTCCCTCGGAAGGGGCGCAATTTGATCGGTAAACCATGGCCGCGGAGGCGTTGAATGACGGGCCTCGCCCTATATAATCGGGGACAGCCCTGTGGCGGCGGTGGAGTCCGCCCGAACCGTCGCTCCCTCCTTGCGAGCGACCAATGACTCCTGCGCTTTCACCCCGTGGGAGTTTTGATTTCATTTCTCCGAGGCGGCTCGGACGGCTACCAACGCAGCGTCGGTGCTCGAAGCTGCGCGGGTCGGGCTTATTTGGCTTGGGACGGTCGGCGATGACGTCCGGCAAGCACACGGTCAGGGCTGTGCCCGGCAAATCTGAGGAGCACCGCAAAAACCCGGCCTGCGCCCTCGACCTCACTCCCGCCGAAGCGAAGTATTTCTGGTCGTGGTTCATTTTCGGCTCGCTCATGACAGTGGAGACGCGCCACCATCTGTGGCGTAGCTGGGGTTTTTGCCCGCGCCATAGCTGGGCGCATGCCGCGGTCGAATGCGAGATATGGGGCGGTCGCCCCTTCGGCACCGCGATCCTGTACGAAGATTTAGTCGGCCGCGCGGCCGCAGCCACGAAAAGCCTGATGCTGCCTGGCGGGCTTAACCGCCGGCGCCTACGTTCTAGGGGGACCTGCCTGGTGTGCGACTATGTTGCCGTCTCGCGCAATTTCGAAGACGAGGTCTACGTTGACCGATCGGCGCGTGTCAATCGTCGCTTGCGGATAAGCGCGCTCCTGCGTGAGGCAGAGCCGCAATGGCGGCCAAGTTCGTGTCCGCTATGTCTCAACGGGCACGGGATCGTCTGCCGCGCTCACATATTGTCGGGCGCGGCCAAGCCCGACCGGGAGCTGTCGGAGCGGCTGGCAGAGCTAAGTCGGCGGCTTGCGCTGTACGTGAGATCGATGACTTGGCAGGGTCCTAAAGTGAACGCCGAGACCAAGGCCTCGTGGGTCGAGGCCCTGGGATGGTTCGCCGGATGGGATTTTCCAGTGGCTGTTGTCGCCGCGACCGGACCCAGGCTCGCGCGCAGTGAATAAAGCGACGAAGCTACCGAAGCGCTGCGGCTCAACCCTTCAGAGACGCCGGGCGCATCGGGGAGGCGATGAAGTTTAGTCTTTTCAGGACCTACCTGGAATATGGGAGTCACCCGCGGCGTGAAGCCTGCGTTACCTTTCACGGAAAGCCGAAGGCGTCGCGGGTAACGCGATATTAGTGTTGGCGCGGCTTACCGCGAAGGCGCTTTGCGCGCCCCGCTTGAATAGGGCGACGTTGCGCGCCTGCGGGGCCGCAACGTCGCCTGGTTTTCTAGCTAGTCTTTGCCAGCCACGGCCCGCTGCGGGGTGAACTGCTTTTCCTCGGTCGAGCCGCTCAGCGCCTGCAACACGGAACCGGCGCCGTATACGGTCGTTGCCACCAGATCGAAATAACCGGCGCCAACCTCGCGCTGATGGCGGGTCGCGGAATAGCCGAGTTTTTCGGCCGCGAATTCGGCGTTTTGAAGGTCCGCGTATGCCGCCATATGGCGCCGCCCATATTCGTGCGACAGGGTGAACATCGAATAGTTGAGGGTGTGGAAGCCGGCCAAGGTGACGAACTGGAACTTATAGCCGAGTTCTCCCAAATGCACCTGAAACTTCTCGATTTCGGCCTCCGACAGATGCTTCGACCAGTTGAACGACGGCGACAGGTTGTAGGCCAAGAGCTTGCCAGGGTACTTTTCGTGCACCGCGTTGGCAAACTTCTCGGCAAAGGCCACGTCGGGCGTGGAAGTCTCGCACCAGAGCATGTCGGCGTACGGCGCGTACGCCAGGGCGCGCGCAACCGCTTGTTTGAGACCCGCGCGGGTGCAATAGAAGCCCTCGGACGTGCGTTCGCCGGTCATGAAAACGCGGTCCCGCGGGTCGACGTCGGAGGTAAGCAGAGCGGCGGCTTCGGCGTCAGTGCGGGCGATGATAACCGTCGGTACCCCGAGAATGTCCGCCGCAAGTCGAGCGGCAACCAGGCGCGCTACCGCTTCCTGAGTCGGCACCAGCACCTTGCCGCCCATGTGGCCGCATTTCTTCGCGGATGCCAACTGGTCTTCGAAATGGATACCCGCCGCGCCGGCCCGAATCATCGCCTTAGCCAACTCGAAGGCGTTGAGCACTCCACCGAACCCGGCTTCTGCGTCGGCCACGAGCGGAGCCATCCAGTCCACGGAGTCGTCGCCTTCGCAGTGGCTCAACTCGTCGGCGCGCAAAAGCGCATTGTTGATTCGCTCGACGACCTTCGGGACGCTATCGGCCGGATAAAGCGACAGATCCGGGTACATCATCATAGCCTCGTTCGCATCGGCCGCAACCTGCCAGCCCGAGACGTAAATCGCCTTGAGACCCGCCTTGACCTGCTGCACAGCCTGGTTCCCGGTCATCGCGCCGAGCGCGCCGATGAAGGGCTCGCTGTGCAACATCCGCCAAAGTTTCTCAGCGCCGTTTCTGGCCAGCGAATGCTCGACACGTACCGTGCCGCGCAGCCGAACTACATCCTCGGCCAGATAGCCGCGCTGGATGTTCGTCCAGCGCGGATTCTCGCTCCATTCTCGCTTCAGTTGTTCCGCTTCTGCGTGATTGTTACGCATACGGTCTCCTTCTGCCGCAGTAATGACCTAATAAATTGGGGCCAGCAGAACTCAAGAACTGCTGAACCCTTGCCCATAGGCTCACAAAAGTTGAAATGTTTCTGGTGAGCCCCGCCTAGCCACGCTCTGCCTTGCTTTGCTCCGCCCAATAACGTGTGCACGAAAATATTCACAATCAAGCTCGCGAGGCTTGCGGGGATGCCTCGTCGGCGTCAAATTCGTTCTGAGGAGCAGAGCGCAAGCTTCAAGCCCGAACCGCTAACAGCGCCTTGCGTGCAGCGTAGACCTAAAAGCTCAACAGGTGTCGTTCTCGGCTCGCGTCAGCTTCCTAACCGCGGGCAAAAATCGCACCCACGTCGCTTAAAGGCCTCGCCTACGTCGCACATAGACCCCCCACCAGCCTTAGGCGGCGTCGCGTATCGCCCTTCAAAGTGCAACGCGCGCAACTGGCAAGCGCCATCGGCCTCTGAAGGCCTAGCTTAGCAGCATTGAGATCCATCAGAGATGCAAAACTTACCGGCCACGGGGACCACGCCATTTGCCAGCGAGACTAGCAAGGCCCTGAAAAGAGTAGAAGCCAAACGACGTTACAGCGTCACAACGCAAACTTAATCTAATTGCAACAAAAGCCTCAGTCAAGGGACAGTCTTTCGCCGCCTGGTCTAGGCGGTCGTCCCAATCTTGACGGGACAGCCATTGACAGCGCCATCGCCTGGCATGAAACGGACGCGAACGAGACTACGCGCAGGTAAGTCCTTCGTCGTTGGACCTGATTGATCTTGCCCGTCGAGCAGACGTTTTTGCACCGAAACTAGGTACTTTTTCCTGCTCGATTAGGCAGATATCCCAATTGGCCGCCCGTGGCTCTACGCATAAGTTTGCCTCTCAACAAGCGCGACATGACATGCACCTGGGCAACAGGGCCTGTGCTGAGGGAGGAGAGCCCGATGAGAACGACCGGAATTGTCACGCGAAACGGAAGTCAGAGATTTGTGGCCACATGGGCGGTGGGCGAAAAACTTAGCGCGACTCAACGCATCAGGTCCGCCAATTTCATCGCTGACCTGTGCCGCGAGCTTAGCCCCTCAGGGATCGTCGGCCTCGTAGCCGACCTGCGCGACCGTCTACAGGTCCTGCTCGGCTTCACAGAAGTCCTAGCGGAACAATCAAGGAGCCGTTTGACGAGCGACCAGCACCGCCTCGTGGAACGGGTCCGACTAGGGCTGCATGGCCTGGAACTTAGCGTGAGCAATCTCTCTGACGCTGCCCATGCTGTATCGCGCTCCGACGGCGCCAGCCCGCAGGAATTCGCGCTCGGGGACCTCGCCGCCGAATTGCTGCCCGCGTTGCAATACGTTTGTCAGCGCAATCGCGTAGCGGTGAAGCTTCAAGTTAAACCGCCGGGGCTTAGGATTTTCTGCGACTGGCGGCGGCTTCGCTCCATCGTGTTCAATCTCGCGTCGCTTATGGCTGAGCGGCTGGAGCGTGGCGAGCTAACCGTCGCGCTCGATCTTGTTCACGGGGCCAACAGGCGAGGCTACGGACGTGCTAGAAGGCGCACGGAACTGGAAGTGCGACTGACCGGTCGAAAGCGCCGCGCCAAGACCTACCGCGGCACCAGCCGTAGCGACCAGCACTTAGCGCAGAAGTTCCAAGCGGGGAGCGAAACGAACCTCAGCGGCAAGGTTGCGCGCTACCATGTCGCTAGCTTGGGCGGCGCCTTGCGCTGTCCTGCCGCACCCGCCGCGAAGCCGGTCGTAAGCGCGCGCATCCCGATAGAGACCGCCGCAAACGGGGCTGAATCCAAGCGCGAAGGCCGTACGTACCACTAATTTTCGCTCGCTGGACCTCGTGTGCCACAGGGCCAGGGTTCTCTTTACCGACGCGGCTTGCCAGCGGGTCGCACCAGCCTCGGGCATGGCCCTCGAGAGGCTCGCCGAATTGCCGGGAGGTCGCTTTCAATCCGCAGAAGCTCGGGGTTATTCTTTGGCGTAGGATCGTGTCGGCAAGGCGACCCTCCCCATCCTCGCCGCATCGAGGGCCCCGCCTGTGCCTATTACGGCCGCTCAATTAACATGCCGCCGGTTTGCGTCATCGCAGCCCGTCGGGCCGCACCGTCGAGGATCATGTTGGCGGCATGTGGAAGGAAAAAGGTGCATCGTGGCTGAGGTCACGCCGCCCGCAGGCGCGCGAAAAACGTACCACGGCGTCGTCGAAAGGGTGACGACCCACAACGCGGATACGCGCTCACTTTTTCTTTGCCTGCCAGCAGCCAGCGAATTTCGGTTCCTTCCCGGACAGTTTATCTCGGTAGCCATACCCACCGACGAACAAAGAAGGACGCGCGCCTATTCACTTGCACTAAGTCCAAAGGACGGACAACCGCTGGAAATCTGCTTGAACCTCATTCCGCAGGGGATCGGCTCCCAATACCTCTTCAGCCTCGAAGTCGGAGCCGAGGTTAGCTTCACCGGACCCTTTGGTCTATTCACGCTCGAACATCCGCCCAGCCATGAAACGGTCTTCATCGCTGAAGGTACCGCGATAGCCCCGATAAGGGCGATGATTCGCCACGCACTAGGACATTCGCGTCCTCCGTTGTTGACCCTCTTGTACGTTGCCTCGGACCAAGCGCATCTGCTCTATCGCGCCGAATTCGAGCGGTTCACCCGAGAGCACACGAGTCTCGTCTTCGAGCCGCGCATCCATCCGAGCGGACAGGTATCGGCTCTGCTTGACGAAATCGAGCAGCGTTACGTCAAATCGGACTCAAGCCGCGAGCGCCACTTTTACATATGCGGCGTGGGAAATGACGTCCTTCGGGTGCGGGACCTGCTGCGCGCCGCCGGATACGCGCGCCGCGCCGTCCAGTACGAGCGCTGGTGACCGCCAGGCAGGACAAACGCTCGCCCTGACCTTCGCGTCGGGCGCGAAGACGCGCCGGCCTACTGGACCCCGCTTAAGCCGTGGCACAGGAGCGCGCGCCGCGCGAGAATTGATCGCGCGGCCCCGCGAACCAACGGGAACTGAAGATAATCAACCGCCAAAAAGAAACAGGAACGGACCGAAAGCTACGAGGAAAGTGCGGCACGCAACGCTGCGGCGGCGTCGGCCACGGCTGCCCTGCCCTGGTCCATGATGTGGCCCAAACGAAAGAAGCCATGCACCATCCCGTCGTAGCGCTTAAGCGTCACCGGCACGCCCGCTGCCTTAAGGCGAGCGGCGTAGTGCTCGCCTTCGTCGCGCAACGGGTCGAACTCCGCAGTAATTACCATTGCGGGAGGCAACCCGCTTAGGTCTTTCGCCTTCGCCGGACAAGCGAGGGGACTCTCGCGGTCAGCCTTGTTGGGCACGTAATGGTTCCAGAACCACTCCATGTCAGCGCGGGTCAAAAAGAATCCCGAGCCGAACTCCTGATGCGACTGCGTGTCCAGGGCGTCGTCGATGACCGGATAAACCAGCAATTGAAAAGCGATTGACGGCGCGCCTCGCTCGCGCGCAACCAGCGCAAGGCAAGCGGCGAGGTTCCCACCTGCGCTGTCGCCGCCCACAGCCACTCGCGCCGGGTCCACACCGAGCCGGCTGGCGTTTTCCGCCACCCAGCGTGTCGCCGTGTAACAGTCCTCAAGAGCTGCGGGAAACCGATGCTCGGGCGCCAGTCGATAGTCCACCGACACGGTGACGCAACCGGCGGCATTGGTCAGCGCCCGGCAGACCCCGTCGTGAGTTTGGATACTTCCGATTACCCAGCCGCCGCTGTGAAAGTACAGCAACGCCGGCAAAGGCCTGTCGCGCACCGGCGCGTAGACCCGAATCGCCAGCGGCCCGCCGGGACCCGCTATGATGCGATCCTCCACGACCGCAACCGGTTCCGGCGATTCGGGAATTCGCGTCTGCTCCTGAATTGCACGGCGCGCTTGCTCTACGGTCAGCTGATGGAACGGCTGGGCGCTGCCTGAAGAAAAGCGCGCAAGAAAGGCGCGAGCTTGTGGGTCTAACGGCACGCCGATGCTTCCCTTGGCTAGTTGAAGTTAGTTGAAAGTTAGGACGGTTCGGACAACCTCGCCCGCCTTCATCGCCTCAAAGGCCTCGTTAATCTCGTCGAGGCTACGCCGCCTGCTGACCATTTCGTCCAGGTTCAGACGGCCTTGCAAGTAAAAGTCCACGTAGCGTGGAATATCGATGCGAAACCGAGTCGAACCCATGAACGTGCCCTGCAGCTTCTTTTCGGTAAGCAGATGGCGGCCGTCGATCTCCAGTTTATCCTTTCCAGGCACCATTCCGATTACGGTTGCAACGCCGCCCGGAGCAAGGCAGTAGAAGGCTTGCTCGGCCGTGAGCTTCTTGCCAATCGCCTCGAACGAATAGTCGACGCCGCCGCCCGTGAGCTGACGGATCGCGCCGACCGGGTCGGAGCCCGACGCCGCGACGGTGTGGGTAGCGCCGAACCGCTTGGCCGCCGCGAGCTTCTGCTCAAAGACGTCCACGGCGATTATCTGGCGGGCACCGGCCAGACGCGCGCCTTGAATCGCGGCCAGGCCTATACCGCCGCAGCCGAAGACCGCAACGGAGGAGCCTGGAGTCACCCTGGCGGTATTGAATACTGATCCGAGGCCGGTGGTGACCGCGCATCCGATTAGCGCCGCCCGGTCGAGCGGGATCTCCGGCGTAACCTTCACCACGGCATTTTCATGCAGTAGCATCTTTTCGGCGTAGCCGCCTATGTCCATAAATTGAAAGAGGTTCTCTCCGTTCAATCTCAGACGGCCGCAGCCAGCCGCGTTGCGCTGAGTGCTGGCGCGATTCGGGCATAAGTGCGGCCGACCCGACAAGCATTGTTCGCAATTGCCGCAGAAAACGGTCAGGCAGGCAACAACGTGGTCGCCAGGCTTGAACGACGTTACTAGCTCCCCTACAGCCTCGACGATCCCGGCTGATTCATGGCCCAGCACTGCCGGTGCCGGGTAGGGATAAAGTCCTTCGATGAAATGAAGGTCGCTGTGGCAAACTCCGGCCGCGACCGTTTTGATCAGGATCTCTCGGCCGACCGGCTCGTCGATCTCGACTTCTTCCACCGTCAGCGGCTTACCAGGTTGACGAAAAACTGCTGCTTTCACTATTTGCCCCTCTCTAAGTTGCGGCCCGGGAGAAACCTTATCAACCCCGGCCGCACCCTGCCGATGCCCCCAAAGCGGCGACGCAGGCGCATCCTACCGGTACCCAAATTGAATTAGCAAAAACGGCTAAAACCCGCCACAAAACCAAAAAGAATCTTACATCCAGCGTTGACATTCACTTTCCAAACGAGACGCACCTCGCGCGAGGCCGGCTCTCACGCTAAGCGATCGGCGCGCCTTTCAATTTATCGTACACCCTTCCCGCATAGTAAGGGCAACTTCAATGGCGGGGATGGGCGCCCTCGTCGAGCAGCTTGATCAGCGCGTACACCGTCTCCACTACCGGCACTTTCAGGCCATGGCGACGCGCCACTCGCACCACTGCACCCGTGAGAGCGTCGTACTCCAGCCGCTTGCCGCGCTCCAGGTCCTGGAAGGTTGAGGTTTTGAGCGAGGACAGGTTCGCCACCGAGTGGGCATAAAGCTGGCTGACGCGCTCGTCGGAAAGCTCCGCCCCGTCGGTTTTCGCCACCGCCTGCACCTCGGCCATCAGGGCGCGCACCAGGGCCTGGCCTTCCGGATCGGCCAACACCTCGCCCACGCGCCGGCGCGTGAGCGTGGTAACGGTGTTAAACGTCGCATTCCACATCAACTTTTCCCAGCGCTTTTCTCGCATCTCCGTGGTCAACTCGCCAAGGATCCCCGCACGCTCGAAGACCTCGGCGATACGCTTGGCCCGCGCACTGATTGTGCCGTCGAACTCGCCGAACTCGATCACGCCGGTCGTCGAATGCACCACTTTTCCGGGCGCCACGAGCTCGACGCCGACGCGCGCGTTGCCGGCCATCACCGACTGGTGCCCGAAAATCTCGCTCAACCGCTGTTCTCCTTCGATCCCGTTTTGCAGAGTCAGGATTACGCCGTCGGGCTTGAGGCATTGCTTGATTCGTTCGGCCGCGCGGTCGGTGTCATAGACCTTGACCGTAAACAGAATCAGATCGTACGGCGCGAAGCGCGCCGGCTCGTCGGTTGCGGTGACCTTAAGCTTGAGGTCCCCGCGGTAGCTTTGAAGCTCAAGCCCGTGCTGCTGAAGAGCACGCAGGTTTTCGCCTCGCGCGCAGAAGACCACGTCTTCTCCCGCAGCCTGAAGCCGCGCTCCGCAATAAGCGCCGACTGCTCCGGCGCCCATGACCAGGACTTTCATGTAGACTAGACCCTCTCGTTCGACACAGGCGCGTGGCCTTGCCGTCTGTCAGATGCTTCGTGATCGACTGGTTTCATCGTTCGACACGCGCACGGACGTCGCGCCAGAGCGCAGTCACTTTCTCGCGCAGTTGCTCGAGCGTACCGTTGTTCTCGATCAACACTGTGGCATGTTTGCGCCGCTCTTGCTCGGCCATCTGCGCATTTATTCGCCGGCGAATGTCGTCCGGATGCAGTCCGCGCTCACGCTCGAGGCGGCCCATGACCTGCGCCTCGGACGCCGTAACCAGCCACACCTCCTGGCACAAGCCTTCCCATCCAGCCTCGATCAACACGGCCGCCTCGATAACGATCGGATGGCGCTCACCCCGCTCGCGCATCGCGCGGACCATCGTGCGCAGCCGCTCGCGGATTCTGGGATGCACGATTGCGTTGAGACGCCGCAGCGCGTCAGGATCCGAGAAGACCAACGCGCCGAGCCGCCGCCGATCAATCGTTCCGTCGAAGGCCACGACGTCTGTGCCAAAGGTCTCGACGACGTCCCGATACGCCGCCTCGCCTGGAAGATAAACCGCGTGACCCACTTTGTCGGCGTCGATGACCGGCGCCCCCAATTCCGCCAAGATACGCACCACGGCGCTTTTGCCGGTGCCGATTCCACCGGTGAGCCCAATCGTTATCATGGCGACCCGTGAATCAGGTGGCGTTCGGCCACCAAGGCGTTTCGCTCCTGCAGGTTAAAGTTCGGACTTGTAAGCTGCGCCTCCATCTAACTCCCATATTTTACCAGAGTCGTGTCGTCTCTCATTGCGCCCCGGCGCTCCCTGGGTTTCATGCGCCTTGGGCTTCTGATTGATAAGCGATGACGCTCGCGCCCTGTGGCCGCAATGATAAGCTTATGGGTCAAGCTTCGGTGCCCGTCGGTCTCAAGCTAGGGCCGCCAAAAAGAGCAGCGCCTGACGGGCGGACCCTTCGTGACCCGCGCACGGATTGGGGCGACCAAAGTCGAGTCTTGAAGAGATCTGACGGCATTCCAAGCACGTCGAAGTTAGGACAAGACATAATCAAGATGAACTACGACCAGCCACGCGACGGCTATGTAAACGTGAACGGCATCAACCTCCACTACCTGGACTGGGGCGGCACGGGCTCGCCGATTGTGATCGTCCATGCAACCGGTTTTCTGGGCCGGATTTACGCGCCTATCGCGCACGAGCTTCGCGCGATAGGCCATGTGTTCGGGTACGACCAACGCGGCCACGGCGACAGCGGTCCGGCGCCGAACGAGGAATACAACTGGTCGGCGACGGTCGCGGATCTGCGCGGCTTCATCGCCGCGATGGGTTTCGAAAGCGTGCGAGGCCTGGGTCATTCGGCAGGCGCCACCGCGCTCGGCGCGGTAAGCGCCTTGAGTCCAGGGCTCGTTTCGCGAGCGGTGCTCGTCGATCCGATTGTCCATGACGCAACTGACCGGTCCGCCTCGCAAAGCCGCGGACAGGCGTTAGTGGCTGGAACCCTCAAGCGACGCCGCGTTTTCGACAGCGTGGAGCATGCAATGAGCCATCTGGGCGCCAAGCCGCCGTTCGACACCTGGGACAAGTCGATCTTGCGCGCCTACTGCGACCACGGCACCAGAGAGCGCGCCGACGGCACGCGCGAGCTGAAGTGCGACCCGGCCGTGGAAGCGAAGCTCTATGCGACCTCCCGCGACTTCGACGGTCTGAGCCTGCTCCTTAAGAGCGAGACTCGGCTGCTTGTCATATCCACCAAACAGGCGCACGAACTGCGTCCATCCGCGCTAAATCACCTTCGGTCGGAGCTGAAAAACGCGCGAATCCTTGATTTTCCCGAGGCGAATCATCTGCTACCTATGGAATCACCGGCGGAAATCGCCCGAATCGCGGTGGGCTTCCTGGGCGAGAAATAAGGCTCTGCGAGGTCGCGGCAGCAGATAATCTGCGCGCTCGCGGCCTGACTCGCAGCAGTTCCGGCCCGCGGTATGAGCAGTCCGCGGCGAATTTAGCTGATCGGCGCGCCGCGATGGCGGATATCGCGCCGCAGGATACCCCGCGCCTCTTCGGAGTAAACGCCTGGTTCCTGATACAGAATGAGCGGTGGCTCCACGATCACTTCGGTTCCTCCACCCTTGCGCGCCTCAACCAGCACGGTGGAGGCGCGCGCGCCGGCGCGAGGATGGACCATGCGGATTCGCTTCGGCTCCAGCCGATGAGCGCGCAGTTCGGCCAGCAACTCGGCGCTTCTGATCGCGGTAAAGACCATCGCCACACGCCCGCCGTGGCGGACGTAGCGCGCCGCCGCGCGGATAAAATCCACCGCCGTGGCAGCATACTCGCTGCGCGCCATACGCCGGCTGGCGCTTGGACTCTCCCGTCCGCGGCCCGTGGCGCGGTAGGGCGGATTGGCTACGACCCAATCAAAGCTCTCGGGAACGAGGCCCGCGATCGACCTGGCCCTCAGGTCGCCGCAGATCACCGACATCGGGTCGATTCCATTCAGTAGGCGATTGCGCTCGGCCTGCCGCGCCAGCGCGGGCTGAAGCTCCAGGGCCACCACCTCGCGGGGCTCGCGCAAAAGCGCAAGGATCATGGCGACAACACCGCATCCGGCGCCCAACTCAAGCACCCGCGCGCCCGGTTTCGGCCGCGCGAAATGGGCCAGCAGCACCGCGTCGACCGAGAAGCGGTAGCCGCGGCGCGGCTGGAAAAACTTGAGTCTGCCGCCTAGTATGAAATCGAGTGTCTCGCCAATTTCGGGAGTCATCGTGGAGCCGGCGGAAAAAGGTGAACGCTACGCCCGAGTATTCCGAAAGGCTGGGGTGTTTTTGGCCAAAGCCGACTTAGGCCGCGCGACGCAGGCCCTGAGCGAAGGAGAAGAACTCGCTCGCAGCCTCGGCGACGGGGCAATGGCGCGCCGCTTCGCCAAGGAAATCGAGCGCATTCGACGCGCGCGGGTCCCATCTCCCGAGTAAACGCAATAGCTCCTATGCCGGGCGAAGACCGCGCCCACTGCAACCATTGCGGCCACCCCGACCGTGTTTAACTTTAGCAGGTAGAATATAGGTGGCGTGAATCGCACCCTGAGAGGCAAAGACGTCATACGACGTGGAGACGCTTTGGCATTTACACGAGCGAGGCGGCGGGCCGGCTAATACCGTACCGCACAACGGCTTAAGGCAGAACCACCCGTCTAAGCCGCGTAACCGAAGTCATTCTTATGCAGGCCGCGCAACTGATCGCGCAACGTCACGAGGCGTGAGGCCGCCTGGCCTGCATACAGCTATTTGGCCAACCATTTCCTTGACGAGGTGAACGATCCGTCGTCATGAATGCATCGACAATTTTGTTGCTCCTTGTGCTCGCGATTCCTGTAATCCTCGCGATGCTATACAACTCGCTGGTCAGACTGCGTAACGAGGTCGCGGCCAGCTGGCGTCAGATCGACGTTCAATTGACCCGCCGGCACGACCTGATTCCGAATCTGGTCGAGGCCGTGAAGGGCTATATGCAGTTTGAGCGCGACACTTTGACTCAGGTGGTCGAAGCGCGAAACCAGGCAATTAACGCCGGTTCCCAGTCGGCGCGGATGGCCGCCGAAAATCAGCTCACCGCCGGCCTGGGACGTCTGCTCGCCGTGTTCGAACGATACCCGGACCTGAAGGCCGACCAGAACGTGCTGCGTTTGCAGGAGGAGTTGACCACCACCGAGAACCAGCTCGCCTTCGCGCGCCAGGCCTACAACGACCTGGTTATGCAGCTCAACACGCGGATACAAAGCTTTCCCACCAGCCTCATCGCGCGCCAGATCGGCTTCACTGAGGCCGAGTATTTCAAGGCACCCGCCGGAAACGAGGCTGTGCCTCAAGTCAACCTGTCATTGGGCGCCGGCCGGTCCTAACCGCGCTCCTCAAGAAGACGCACAGCGTTGATATGAGCCCTGCCGCGAGCGATTTTCGGCGTCTTGAGCGTGCGAATCGTCGCCGGACGGCGTTTCTACTGGGAATTTTCGCGCTGCTTCTTGCCGCGCTGGGCCTAAGCCTGGACTGCCTGGTCGGCAATGTCCGCTTCGAGGATGGCACGATCCTCGGGTTTCCGCTGCTGACTGTCGTCGCGCTTGTCATCGCGATGGTTCAGGCGCTCGTCGCTTATTACGGCGGAGCGGGTCTGGTGCTTGCGGCGGCGCACGCAAGGCCGCTTTCCGCGGACTCGCCCAAGCATCGGATGGCCCTTGACGTCGCGCGGGAAATCTCGATCGCGGCGCGGGTGCCGACGCCGCCGCTTTATCTGGCCGACGACCCCGCTCCCAACGCGTTCGCCGTCGGGCGCGACCCAAACCATGCCGCGATCTGCGTCACGCAGGGGCTGCTCGACGGCATGGACCGAGAACAGCTCCAGGGCGTGATCGGCCACGAGATGGCCCATATCCGGGACTATGACGTGCGCACGATGACCATTGTTGCGGTGACGGTCGGAGCGATCGCGCTTTTGGTGGACTTTCTCAATCGCTGGATATGGTTCGGAGGACTTTCCAGCAACGAACGGAAGAACGAGGAGCGGGGCGGCGGTGGCGGCGGCCTTGCCGCGCTCGCTGTCGTCATTTTGGGGTTGCTCGCGCCGCTGGTCTCACAGCTCATCGCGATGGCGGTCTCGCGGGAGCGCGAGTATTTAGCCGACGCCGCCTCGGTCGAATTCACGCGCAATCCGAGGGGTCTGCTGCGCGCCCTGGAGCAAATCGCCGCGACCCGCTCGCCGCTGGTGCATGCCTCGCGCGCAACGGTGCATATGTTCATCGTGAACCCGGTCGCGGAGACGGACGCGTCGGACGACAGCGAAGGAATGTTTTCCGCGCTCTTCTCGAGCCATCCCCCGCTCGCGCGCAGGATCGCGCGCCTGCGCGCGATGCTTGACAAGGGCGAGCAGGCGACGGTCAATTCACCCTCGGGTGAGGTCGAATCCGATACGTCGCCGTTACGCCCGTAAGCGGCCGGATCCCACCCGCAAGCGCAATTCCCCGCGGAAAAATCCACGCGCCCATCCTAGGCGGCGCGCTGCTGGTGGAAAAAGCTTGACGCCCCGCGCGAAAGTCAACGTCGAGGGCGCGTTAGATCGGCAAATCTGAGGCGAATCGCGACCGTTCCCGAATACCCGGCGTCGAGGCGGGAACGCAACGCCCCCAAGGAAAACCCCCAACTTCGCCGTTGCTCCTAAAATCGTCGCCCCTGCGCACCGCCGTTTCTTGCGTTCTTGCGCGAAACCCGTAGCTGGCATCGTATGAAAGCCGTGGGCGCAAGCCTTCCCCTTGACTGTTGCGGCCGTACCAAGCCTATAATCTTACGGTGGTCGGGGGAATTCTGCTGGCGTTCAAAGTTTTAGGGAAGTCGTAGCATGGCTACAAAGGTCTGGGCGATCCTCAAACACAAGGGGCATCGGGTCGTGACCGTGGCGCCGCATCACTCTATCCGATCCGTCGCGGAAACGTTCACCCACAATCACATTGGAGCCGCACCTGTAGTGGACGAAGCGGGCCAGCTCAGGGGAATCATTTCTGAACGCGACATCGTCCGTGCGATACCGAAGCATGGGGACGGCGTAACCAAGCTGACCGTCGAGCACTTGATGAGCAGCAAAGTCGCGACCTGCACACCGGACGATTCTCTGGTCGAGATCATGCAGCTCATGACCGACGAGCACATTCGACACGTGCCCGTGGTTAAGGACGGCGCGCTCTGCGGTATCGTAAGTATCCGCGACGCGGTTAAGACTCGCCTCGACGAGATGCAGTTCGAGGTCGAGGCGCTGCGCCGCTATATTTGCCAATCTTAACGCGGCCGGCCCCTCTCGCGCCCTGAATAAGCGCCTGGTGCTCACGACTCTGATCGGCGAGCGCCGAACTTTCGCCAAGTTCCAGAGTCGGCGAGCGCACCGTTGGCCGAGCAGGTCTCTCCAGAGTGGCGAGGCGAAATCCTTCATGCACGCCTGGCGATAGGAGACAAAGCATTGATCGGGTCCGACGGGATGCCTGGATGTTATGAAGAGCCGAAGGGAGTTTCGCTGATGCTCGCCGTGGATGCTCCCGCGGAGGCGGACCGCGTCTTCAATGCCCTGGCCGAGAACGGGGCCATGCAGATGCCACTGCAGAGGACCTTTTTTCGGTGCGGTTCGGCATGCTCGTGGATCAATTCGGCGCACCGTGGATAATCAACTGCGAACGGCCAGGTTGAAGGTCCCAGATGCGCGGCTCCGCTACCGCGAGGCAATGCCGCGATACAGCCGATTGATCGGCGCCGCCACAGCGCGCTGCTGAGCTACCACCTCAGCGCGAAAGCCGGCGGCGGCGAATTCCTGAGCGGCGTGAAGCGGCTCGCCGCAACACCTATTAGGCAAGGATACGGAGAGCCAGTCTCCTTACGTCACGCGCAACGCCGCAAAACGCGGGTTTAGACGCACTTCCAGCGCTGATCAGCGCGGCCAAGCCCTCGGGAACAGCTGCCAAGCGCCTGCTGGCTATTGCCTGTCGCCAGCGAACAGCTTTGCCCGAAGACTCCGGCTATTGAGCCTTTGACGTCTTCGGGTGGAGTTCGGCGCCGATCACGAAGTCGAGCGTCTTCTCGTCCGGTACCCCAACCAATGGAACTCCGTTCACGAAGAAGGTTGGCGTCGAGTTTACGTGAACTGCGTTTCCGTCCTTGATGTCCTGATTGATGGTTTTTTCCGGCGCGGGGCTCATCATACAGGCGTTTAACGCCGTCTTGTCGAGGTTCAGCTGGCCGCTAAACTGCTCGACATAGTCGCGTAGGTTGGAATCCCTGATTTGCGGCTGAGCCGCGTAGATATCGTTAGCGAACGTCCAAAAAGCCTCGGGGTTTTGCAGCCTTACGCACTCCGCAGCGATCGCCGCGCCTCTGGCCCAGGAATGGCCGCGAAGCGGAAAATTCTTGAAGATAAGGCGTATCTGCCCGTGGTATCGGTTCTGCGCCGCAGCCTCGAGAACCCCGAACGCGCGCGCGCAAAAGGGACATTCGAAATCGGCGAACTCCACGATCGTCACGGGGGCGCTCGCCGGGCCCATCACGGCCCGATCTTCCAAGCGCAAACCGCCCATGTCGACCCGCGCCCATGGGTCGTCCTGCATATCCAGCACTTCACCGACGATCAATTTGCTGCTCTTGCCGTCGGTGAACAAGGTAAACTTGGCGCTCGCTCCTTGTTCGTTAGTGAGCGTTACGGTCCGGCTATAAAGACCGGGAAACGCCGACGGTTGAGGCGGGCCGAAGGTTATATTGCTCCCCTGCGGTATCTTGAACCGCTTCTGCAGGAAACTTCGAATCTTACCTTCCCAATCAGAACCGGTGCTCTGGGCATCCGCCGCCCCGGTCTGTCCGCACGAGTAGATCGCGAAGACCGCGATCAACACCGCGGCGAGGAGCGCTGAGGTGACCCGACCCGTTGCGACAATTGCCCTTTTCGCCATACTGCCCGTCTCTATGACCCTGCTGGCCGGGCAATGCCGGCCAACGACCCGGCTCGCATGCCCAAACCAAACGTTGCTTGGTACGCTAAGAATGCGTCTCTTTGGCCAACCCTCGCGCGTGGCGCGAAACGCAGCGCCGGTTCACGCGAGGTCCTCTTAGTGCCGCTATTTATCCGGCGTTAGTCACTTACTGTAGCCCGCAAGCTATCGAAACAGAAGCTTAAGCTTCGCCCACGCTGCTCCTCGCTGTCCGCCTGGTCCTAAAGACTCGCCGGACGTGGGTCGGCTTGCGCGCGTGTCCTGGCCGATTCGCAATGACCTGCGCGGATGATTCGCGCGGCTCGCCTGTTTGTCGCGCTCGCAAATCTACGCGGTCGGAATCCAAGGTCCGGGGGATGTAACGCCTTCGGGGCGAGCACCGCAACGCACACAATCAGAGCGCAAGCGCGTTGGAAAACATGCCGGTTCGCAAAGTCGCGCCTGCGCCAAGCTTGTTCGGGCACTCGACAAACGAAAATCGGACCATCCGAGCTCGCAACCGAACGAAGGGATGATAAACCGTGCCGACGCGCGGCACGTGAAGACGCATTTTCGCGCCACCCGGGACGGCAAGCTTCGCCGTGACGCAACGAGCCTCGCCCGCACCGCCGCAAGACAACGCTGGCGCGGCAGGACGCCCATCACAAAACCGATCCAGCCCCTCCGTTCGCCCCCGCTCTCGCAGGGGCGAATCGACGCGACCCCAGGAGGCTATTTCAGATGCTTGCCGAGAAAATCCAGGGCGTCCTTCCAGAACTCAAAGGCCGCCGCCTCGCGGTAGCTCGGCCGGTAGTCGGCGAAGAACGCGTGACCCGCGTTTTGATAAACCTTCACCGTGAAATTTTTCCCGGCCTTTTCCAGACGCGAACGCAGCTCAGCGGCGTCAGCCGGCGAAGGATTTTGATCCTCAACGCCGAAGACCGCCAGCAGCGGACAAGAAAGGCGCGCAGCCATTTCTATCACGGGCGCCGGGCGCGCTGCGTTGGTCTTTTCGGTTGTCGTGGCGGAGGTCAGAAAACCGCCCCAGCAATCGACCGCAGCATCGAGCTTGTCGCTGCTGCATGCAAACAACAGCGCCTCGCGTCCGCCGAAGCAGAAGCCGATGCACCCGACTTTGCCGGACGCACCTTGCTGAGTGCGCAAAAAAGCCGCAGCCGCCTCCAGGTCGGCCACCACTTGCGCGTCCGTCACGCTGAAAGCGACGGCCCTGGCCTTGTCCATGTCGCTCAAATCGACGTTGCCGGCGCGCGAGAACAGATTCGGGGCAAACGCGATAAAGCCCGCCTGCGCAAAGCGCCGCGTAACGTCGCGAATATGCTCATTGACGCCAAAAATTTCATGGACCACTACGAGACCGGGATAGCTGCCCGCCGCGCGAGGACGCGCGAGATATCCGTCGAGCTGGTCCTTATCGCTTAAGAAGCTAACCGTGCGCGCGTCCAGCGCCTCCGGGTTGGTGACCTCGCCCGCTAAAGCCATTACTTGCTCCCCTTAAATCCGCGAGTTTCGAAAACGATGAATTCTCCACCCCCAAACAAGCAGTAGGCGAACCATAGGCCGGACCAGCGACAAGCTGCGTGCATCCCCACGTGCGCGCCGTGGTCGTGCAACTGCATGCGCTGGTCAGGCGAGAGTACCGTGAAGGGTCAAGGCTTATTCGGCCGGACTGCTCTTGACCAGATTCTCGAGTTCTCCGCTCTCGTACAGCTCCCGCACGATGTCGCAGCCGCCAATAAATTTCCCGTCGACGTACACCTGCGGAATCGTCGGCCAGTTGCTGAATTGCTTTATCGCTTCGCGCAACTCAGGATCGGACAAAACGTCGAAAGTCGTGAAAGGCACTTCCAATTGCTGGAGGACCTGAACCGTCGCGGCCGAAAAGCCGCACATCGGGAAGTTGCGCGTGCCTTTCATAAACAGAACGACCCGGTCACTGGCGATCGCCTGCCTGATTCGGTTAATCACGTCGTTTTCCATTGTGGCAAACCTCTCTCACGAGGGAGACTTTCGTATTGCGAGGGCGTAAGGGTCTTCAACGCAAGAGCATGAACCGCTTGGCGCATCGCATCCCCCACCGCCTGATAAACCATCTGATGGCGCTCGACGAGGGAGCGCCCTTCAAAGCACCCTGACACGACGAGGGCCTCAAAATGGTCGCCGCCCCCGGTGAAATCCTTCACTTCCACGTGTGACCCGGGAAAGGCGGCAGCAATCTTTTCTCTAAGCTCGTTAACGTCCATAGAGTATTTTTTAACCCACCGACCTACCTTTGATCCATAATGGTACGTTGCGCCTCGTTCAGGCGCTAGCCGGCAACTAACGCGAAACAAGACTCGATGGCCCGTCCGGAACCCGGACTTACCGGTGTCCGATGTGAAACGCCCGCGCTACCGGTCCGCCGCGGCTGGCCTTGATGCGAGGAGCTACATTGGCTCCCAATGGTGCTCGTTGCAGCTTTTCTCGAGCGTAGAGAAGAGCCAGCGCCCGCCGCGTTAGCCCCCGAAGAACCCCTCGCTTCTGTCGCCTCTGAAGAAGCGCTGGTGCTTTGGCATGACGCACCTCTTCGTCTTCACCAGCGCGGAGCTCGCGCAGGCGAAGACCCTTAACAGCGCCAGCGATTGATGGCCCGACTGTCGCTGATTCTACTGCGGGGGGCTACAGTTCTTCGGCCCCAGTTCGCACGGGTCAAAGATCAGTGGAGCCAGGACTGGAAGCTGCTGACACGCGGCGGGGTCGCCTTTACCAGCCTGTGTGAGAAAATCAAAGATCGGCTTTCTTATCGGACACGTGCATCGCGCCAGTTGAATCCCAAATGCGCCCATTCTCATGGCTTCTTCCGGTGGAATGATCGTGCATTCCCAATTCCAACACTCGGCGAATTCATTTTCCGCCGGACAGACCTGCGTCACCGCCTCCACGCCCGGCAGCCACAGGAACCCTTCCTTCTGCGGTACATTCCGAGTGAATTGATAAGTTGAAAAAACCTTTGTTTTCGGATCGTCAGCCTCACATTTCCCCTGCATATTGCCGAGGTTAACATCGGCAATACTGTCGCCCGTCAACACCGGACAGACGCACGAAGCAGCCTCGTACGTTTGGCCGTCGTTGCCGGTTATCGTGGTGCCAGTGTCGACGCAAGTCGAGGCGTTGCACAAGGCAAACTTGGTGTTTTTGCATACGGTGAAGTCCGGCGGATGCGGAACGGCGTAACCTTTAGCCAGCGACATCAACACTCCGCTGACTCCCACGACAACCGAGGCTACATGAACCTTCCAACGGCTTCTAACCTTCATTGTTCATACCCCCATGATGGTTACCACATCATCAAGCTCCCGCGTCAATTAAAGCCGAGTTAGGTAAAACCAACTTAACCAACGTTGTACAATGATAAATCAACATTGTACGCACTCAAAAACAATGATTAGCATCTTTATACGAAAAATAGAAGCCGAAAGCCTGCAATCGGAGAATTTTTCACTCCACGTTACTCAAAACGGTCTACGAGCAATTGCCGGAGTGCCGTGGCACCAGCCAAGACCCTCGAGCCGCACTCGCCGCCCTGCAGCTTTCTCCTGCGGCCCTACCGGCTTTCGCTCGAACCCAACGACAACGGCGGGTACCGTGGCCTTTCTTCTGCCTTTATTAGCTGCCTTTAAGTGAGGATGTGGGAGGTCGAGCGAGGCGTCGCGAAGCAGCGCGGCTCGACGACCCACTCGGGAACCACGAGTACGGGGGAGCGCGGTAGATTGGCACCGCTAGGGTATGGGCCGCAGGGGTTGTACTACGAGGAAGTCACCAGCCGCTCAATGAGCTTGTTCACCTCTTGAGGCTGCTCCATGTGAGCCATATGGCCGACGCCGGCGAGCATGTGCACCGAGACGCTGGCCGGCAAACCGGCCACTTGCGAGGAAGGAATAATCGCGTCCTGCTCGCCCCAGATTATCTGAATCGGCGCGCTTATCTCGCTCAGCCGATCGCGGACAATGAATCCCTGTTTGTTGCCACGGAAGATCGCGCGGGCAATCGTACTAAGAGCCGCCTTGACGCCCTCGAGCCGCTTATACTTGAGCACGTCGTTGACCATCTCGTTGCTGACGATCTCCGGTTTGGCGAATAACCGCCCCAGCACCACCTTCATTTCCTTGCGGCGCTCGGACTGGATAAAGCCATCGATATAATCCACGTTGATCTCGGACCCCAGACCTACGGGGGAGATGAGCGTAAGCGTCGCGGCGCGTCGCGGATGTTCCAAGGCCGCACTGAGCGCGATTCCGCCGCCCAGAGAGTGACCCACGAAATGAGCACGGTCGACGCTCAGGGCGTCGAGAAACCCAACCACCGCTGCGGTCATCGCCCCGATGTCGCCACCGCCAACGTCCTTGGTCGAACCCCCATGCCCGGGAAGGTCGAGCGCGTATACCGTATGCTTTTGGGCTAGCACCGGCTGGTTGAAGAGCCAATTGTTGAGGTCGCCGCCCAAACCATGGACGAGCAGAAGCGGAATCCCGCCCGCATCGCCCATCTTGAGATACTGAATGGGCCGCCCGTTGACCGTCACCGAGGCGACGCGCACAGCTTCAGCCTCGGCCGCCGACGTCTCGGGCGCCTCGGCGCGAAACTCTTCAATGAACCGCGCAATGTCTTCGTCGCTAACCGAAGGATCCGCGAGCACCCCGATTAGCGCGCCCACAGGCAAGGTATCCCCCGCCACCGCCACGCATTTTCGCAGCACCCCGCCCGCCGGGGCCTCATACACGTTGGTGATTTTTTCAGTCTCTATCTCAACGATCGGCTGACCGGGGGCAACCGGCGTGCCCTCCGCGACATTCCAGGCGACCAGCTTGCCTTCGGTCATCGCCAAGCCCCACTTGGGCATCGTGAGCGCTGTTATTTCACCGGCCATTAAGCTTGCCCCGCCACCGCGCGCACCGCAGCCTCGATTCGCGGCACACCAGGGATGTAGATATCCTCCAAAGCCGCCGAGAAGGGTACCGGCGTATGGGGCGGGGTGACCATCCTGACCGGCGCCTTGAGAGCCTTGAAGGCGTCCTGCGCGACCAGCGCCGCTATATCCGCCGCCATGCCGCACCTAGGGCTGGCTTCGTCCACGACCACCAACCGTCCCGTCTCTTCTACCGAATCTATGATGGTGTTCCGATCCAGCGGCGAGATCGTGCGGGGGTCAATCACCGTGCAGCTAATCCCCTGTTTCCCTAACTTGTCGGCTACCTCGTTGGCGAACTTCACCATCCTGCCGATCGCGACGATCGTAACGTCATCGCCCTCGCGCGTAACGTTGGCCTCGCCGAACGGGATAGCGTAAGGTTCGTCCGGCACGTCTTCCTGATCGTCGTACATCGCCTTGTGCTCGCAGAAGATTACCGGGTCGTCATCGCGAATCGCCTGCGTCATCAGCCCCTTGGCCTCGTACGGCGACGACGGAACGACGACCTTCAAGCCCGGCACATGAGCAAACAGAGGGTAAAGTCCCTGGCTGTGCTGGCTGGCCGCGCGAAAACCCGCCCCGAACATCGTGCGAATCACCACCGGTACGGTGGCTTTGCCGCCGAACATGTAGCGCAACTTGGCCGCCTGGTTGAGGATTTGGTCGAAGCATACACCCATGAAATCGATGAACATCAAGTCCGCGACCGGACGCAAACCCGTCGCGGCGGCGCCAACCGCGGCGCCGATAAATGCGCTCTCGCTGATCGGTGTGTCCAGCACGCGCTCGCGCCCGAACTCGGGCATCAGCCCCTTTGTCACGCCCAGCGGACCACCCCAAGCGTCCTGCTCGCCCGCCGCACCCATGCCGCCGGCGATGTCCTCTCCCATCAGAATGACCCGCGAATCGCGGCGCATCTCGTCGCGCAGCGCCTCGTTGACCGCCTGACGAAAAGACTTCTTAGACATTGCGCTCCCCCTCAATAGGACGCGTAAACGTCGGTCAAGAGATCCTCGGCGGACGGCTCCGGTGCGGCCTTGGCCTCGGCAACCGCCGCGTCGATCAACGCGGCCACTTCTTTGTCGATCGTGTCGAGTTGGTCGGCCTTAAGTAAGCCCGCTCCCTCGACCCGCTTGCGAAAAAGCGTCAGGCAATCGCGCTCGGCGCGAACCTTGTCAACTTCTCCCGCCCCGCGATACGTCGTGGCGTCCCCCTCGAAGTGGCCGAAATAGCGACTGACCTTAAAATGGAGAAAACTCGGTCCCCCGCCCTCTCGCGTGCGCGAAATAGCCTTGCGGGCCGCCTCGTACACCGCGAAAAAGTCGTGACCGTTGACCTGCTCGCCGGGAATGCCGAAGCCCGCGGCGCGCTTGACCGGCTCCCCGCTAATCGACCAGGAACTGGCAGTCGATTCGGCATAGCCGTTGTCTTCGAGCACGAAAATCGCGGGGAGCTTCCACACGGCGGCCAGGTTCATCGACTCCAGAGTGGTCCCCTGGTTAAAGCCGCCGTCGCCGACGAACGCCACCGCCACGCCGCCCGTCTTCAGCGTCTTCGCAGTGAGGGCCGCGCCGCAGATTAGCGGTGGTCCGCCGCCAACGATGCCGTTGGCGCCCATCATCCCCTTGGACATGTCGGCGATATGCATCGAGCCGCCCTTGCCGCCGCACAGTCCGCCCTTGCGCCCGAAGATCTCTTTCATCATCGCCTTGACGTCACACCCTTTGGCGATGCAATGGCCATGGCCGCGATGGGTGCTCGCGATGTAATCCTTCGCGCTCAAGTTCATGCATACGCCCACCGCGCATGCCTCTTCACCGGCATAAAGATGCACAAACCCCGGGATTGATCCCGAGGAAAACTCGCGATGCACCCGTTCCTCAAACTCGCGAATAGTGCGCATCTGATGATACGCCGCAAGCAGTTGTTCGCGATTTAGCTCCATCGTTAGGCCCCCCTGTACGACAAGCGTCGCTGTAACCACGACCCGTCCGGCGCTGCGCCAATCATTAATGCGCCGCACGCGCGGGCGCCCAAAGCACGCGCGCTCTGAACGGATTCTTTTCCTTATGCCCAGGAAACCGAACCCTACATTGAAGGGATTCTAGTCAATTTTCTACCGAGAGGAAAAGCGCGTTTCGACCGCCGGCGCGAACGCCGTCACCCAAGGTCCGCCACATCGTCGCCGCTCCCGCCGCGACACGCAACGGCGCGGCGAGCGCAACTCAGGGCGCGGCGCGGCGAGGGTCGCTCAGGGCGCGCAGCGTGTCACCAAGCCGGTTAAAAGCGAGCACGGTAAAAAACATCGCCGCGGCGGGGACGAAGGCAATCTGCGGCGCGATATCGAGGCTCGCGCTGCCCTCGGCGATCATGCTGCCCCAACTCGGCGCCGGCGCGGGCACGCCAAGCCCGAGAAAACTCAGCGCTCCCTCGGCAACGATAATCACCGCCACGGCGAGGAGGAACAAAACAGCCAGCGGTCCCATCACGTTGGGCAGCACCTGGCGGACCAGGATGCGCGGATGGCCGGCGCCAAGAGCCTGCGCCGCAACGACAAATTCGCGCTGCGTGATAGTCAGCGACGAAGCGCGAGCCACGCGCGTAGCCGAGGGTATCGTCAACAGACCAAGAATCGCGGTCAGGTTCGCGACCGACTGGCCGAGATAGGCGGTCACCGCCAACGCCAAGACCAACGGCGGAAAGGCGAGCAGCACGTCCATGACCCCCACCGTGACCATCTCCAGCCGTCCGCGGAAGTAGCCCGCCAACAAGCCCAACGCCCCTCCCACCGACACGCCGATCAACGGCGCGATAAGTCCGATCAACAGCGAACTACGGGCCCCGAAGATTAGTCGCGAAAGAAGATCGCGCCCAAACGAATCGGTGCCCAAAGGATGGTGCAGGCTGGGAGCTGCCCGCCGCGCGAGCAGGTTCATGTGGGCCGGATCCTCCAGCGGCAGCTGGTTGGCCGCGAGCGCGAGCAGCAGGATCACACCGAGCCAGGCCGCCGCCAGCCAGAATCCGAGGCCGAAACTTCGCGCCGCGTCTATTCCGGCTTCCAGATCGGCGTCGGGCTCAAGCGCGGCCATGGCGGATACGTGGGTCGAGCAAGGCGTAAAGCATGTCAACCGCGAAGTTGACCGAGACGAAGCCGAGCGCGATAAACAGTACCACGCCCTGCACGACAATGAAGTCGCGGCTGTAGATTGAATCGACCAACAGCCGGCCGAGACCGGGCAAGGCGAAGATGCTCTCGATAATCACGGCGCCTCCGAGCAGCCGGCCGAGATTCAGACCCGTCACCGTCACCAGGGTGAGTGAAGAGGGCTTTAGCGCATGGACCAATAGGATCCGCCATCTGGGCAAGCCCTTGGCCTTGGCGGCAACGATAAACTCTTCGCGCAGCGTGGCGATCATGTCCGCGCGCAACACCCGCATCAACACAGGCCATTCAACCAGCCCCAGCGTTGCCGCCGGCAGCGCCAAGCTGCGCATATTCGCTACCAACCCCTGGGATAACGCCGTATAGCCGGTTGACGGCAAAAGCCCCAAGCGGATTGAAAAGACAAAGACCAGAAGGATCGCCAACATGTAAGGCGGCATCGATAACATGCCGAATGCCCCGCTCGAAAGCGTGCGATCCAGGGCGGAGTCACGCCGCGCGGCGCATATCACGGCAAACGGAACGCCGATCAAAAGGGCGCATGCTTCCGCAAGCCCCATCAACTCGAGCGACACCGGAAGCCGACCCCCGATAGCGTGTATCACGGTCTCGCCGGTACGATGCGAGGTGCCGAGGTCACCGACCATCACCGCACTAAGCCAACGCAGGTACTGTTGCCATAACGGCAGGTCCAGACCCAATTTGCGATGCAGCGCAGCGACGTTCTCCGGCGTTGCCTGGTCTCCCAGCATCGCCACCGCCAGATCGCCCGGCAGCAACGAGGCGACCAAGAACGTCAGAACCGTCACCGCTAGGACTACGGGGACCAGGTAGACCAGCTTGCGGCCGACCAAGCCGAGCATCGCGCGATCCGCCTATTTCTTTTCCCACCAGGCGTCGGAGACGTCGAGAACGTCGCTATACTGCTTGTGCACACCCATGAGCTGAGCTTTGGCGATCGAGAAATAGGCGTTTTGCAGCGTCCAAATCCACGGCACTTCCTTGTTAAGGATTTGCGCGATTTTGCAGTAGTCCTCGCTGCGCACGGCCTCATCACTGGTGGCCCGCGCCGCTTCGAGCAGGCGGTCTACCTCAGGATTGGAATACCCGGCGATATTCACCGCGCTGCCGGTGTGAAAGTCCGCAAACATCTGCGGCCCCGGGTCGGCCAGGTCGATTATTCGCCAGCCGCCGACCTCGAAATCGCGCTGGAACGACTTGGTAACGAAGGTTGTCTGGTCCACCTCGTCCAGGGTCACCGCGACGCCGACGTTCTTCCAAAACTCCTGAAAGATCTGCCCGATGGCACGACCACGGGGCTCAGCCGTGACCATGAATTTAAGCTTGAGCGGCTTGCCGTAACTTTTCAGCAGTTCCGAGGCCTTGGCCGGATCGTAATGAAGCGCGCCAGGCTCGGCGCAGCGCACGAAGGAGCCAGGCCCGTACGGGTCCAGCGCCGGCTTGCGCAGACCTTCGGTAACGCCCTCGGCAAAGCCTCGCATGTTGATCGCGTGGCGCAATGCTTGCCGCACGCGCACGTCGCTGAGCGCGGGTTTCAGGGTGTTGAAGACGATGGCGGAGACGCCCGAGCCGACGTATTCGCGAACCCGCAGCGCCGGGTTCTTTCGCGCCTTCAGAATGTTATCTGAGGTGTCCTCCCAAACGATGTCCACGTCGCCGGAGAGCACGCTCGCAAAGCGGGTCACAGCGTTGGGCAGAGGACGGATAACCACCTGGTCAAGATACGGATGGCCAGCGGCCCAGTAGTTCGGGTTGCGCTCGAGGACGAGTCGGTCGCCCGCCTGCCAGGACTTAAGCACGAACGGTCCGGTACCCACAGGATGGCGGTTGTAGCTCTCGCCCATTTCTTTCACCGCTTTGGGCGAGTGGAAAACGTTGGTCACCACCGGAGGAGAAAGCAGCGCCGGCAGCTGCACGACCGGATACCGTAAATGGTAAACCACGGTCAGGTCATCCGGCGCGTTCAGGTTTGAAATTGCGTTTAGGTAGAAGGCGCACCGGCAATGATTTTGCGGATCGAGCATCCGCTCATAGTTGAAGACTACGGCCTGGGCGTTGAAGGGCGTGCCATCATGGAACTTTACTCCAGGCCTGAGCTTGAAAGTCCATTTTTTGAAGTTCGGCGTCGAACTCCAGGAGAGCGCCAGACGCGGCTGCACCTTGCCTTCGTCGTCAATTCTGGTGAGCGTATCGAACAGCAGCGCAGCGGTCGCGGTTTGACCGGTGTCGTAGACGCCGACGACCAACGGGTCGAAGCCGGCTATGTCCTGCTCGACGCCCGCGGTCACGACACCGCCACGGTTCTGCGCGTTGGCCGCACCCGCGCTTGAAATAGCCCACAAGAGGCCGATCAACACGCCGCAAAGACGGGATCGTATGAGTGACGCGTCTTTGCCGCCTTGCGAGCGCGCGGGATGCGCGGGAAATGGCTTTCTCAGAGTGCGCCTGGCCAAGCCTGCCGGATCGTGGAGACGCAGATTGTCTGCGACGTAGTAAGCCAAATGCATGCTCTGAATACCCCCTCGCTTCACACCATCGCCGCCGCAGCATCCGAATCCTCTGGCGACTGATCTCGGGTTTTTCTGGTTCCCACGGTGAGTTTTAAGAACCGTTGAACGGCAGCGGTCGGCGGTTGGATACCCCCGTCCGGTTCATGACTGGCGAGGCTTGACGTTGTCCGCTTTGGACGGCGCGCATGCCTCGCCCATCATGCCTATTTGATAGAGTAACTGACCAGCTCCATGTTCCATTTCGGGAATCGGGGATTAGAGACGCGGACTACGGCCAGAGCTTTCGGAGAATACCAGCTCGTTGAGTAAGCATGGCCGCTCATGTTGCCTAATTCCCAGTTGTCAACGCAATCAATCCTATAGGCGGGAAGCTCGCCGGCAGCCACCTTGACCGTCTCATAAGCTGACGCCTCGCAGCTGGCGACTGCGACCCAGCGAAAGCCATCATCGGCCGTATAACCCGAATATTTCCCGGTCCATTTCTTTCCCACTTTGAGCGGAAACGAGATCGACGGCAGATACGGCTTAAATTCTGCTAGAATTTCGCCATCTTCGGTGACGATTTTGGTTAGATTGTAATCGTTGGTTACCGAAAGATAGGCCAAATTATCTTTACATTGAGCGATCAGAAATCCGTTTTTGTTGGTTTCCTTGATCACCCAGCGGGAGCATTCAACAGTGGCGAACTTCTTGGCGTATTCGTGTATATCGCCGACCTTGGGTACAGGTTTGTCAGCGGTAGCCGCCTGCTGAGCTTGTACCGCGCAGGGAGCGGCAAATAAGAGACCCCCAATTACCCAAAACACGAGCCGTTTCATCATGTTTTCCCCATCTGCCGAGCGCAGTTGCTGGACCGGTACGCGAGGCTCACCGTGGTCTACCGGCGATTTGTGAGTTAATATAGGACCCTGCGGAAACAGGTCAAGGTGCAAAGCTCATCACCAAAAGCGACCCTCAAAAGCGGTACCTAGCAAGCACTAGAGCAAGAGAGCCCTTGGTCACTTGAGCGCCTGGTGACCCGAGCAATCGACCGAAGACCTGCCCAAGGGACCTGGGAGCCCGCGACCGCGCGCGGCTCAGCGAGCGGTCGAGCCGTTGCTGACCCGCAGGATGACCGAGCGATAAGAAAAAGTGCGTGGAGGATGACCGTGGCCTCGAAGCTTAAGAAGGGAGTCAGTGAGCTGGTAGCCGAAGCGAACGCCGAGATTCAAACGATTACCGCGGTGCAAGCATTGGCGCTTCAAAACGACCCCAACACCGTGCTGGTGGACCTGCGCGACATCCGCGAACTCGAACGCGACGGACGAATCCCCGGGGCGTTTCACGCGCCGCGCGGGATGCTCGAGTTCTGGGTCGATCCGCAGAGCCCCTACCACAAGGAAATTTTTGGCTCGGGCAAGCGCTTTGTCTTCTTCTGCGCCGGCGGGTTGCGCTCGGCACTCGCCACGCAGATTGTGCAGCGCATGGGGCTCGAGCCGGTATGCCATATCGAGGGCGGCTTTCGCGCCTGGAAAGAGGCCGGCGGTCCCGTAGAAGCCCATGCGCCGCGTGAAAGAAATCCTGCCGCGAATCCTCACAAATGAACTCACCGCCACTGCCGCGCCTCAACGTTAGGCCTCTCGCCGCGCGAAAAATGAAAGGCTAGGCACGCCTTCGCTCATTTTTCGTGCGGCTTCAAGCCTCTCAAGACCAAAAGCGCTGCACATTGCGGAGCTTCTCGTCAAACCGTTGATCCCATCCGATGCGCGCAAAGTTCGGCTAAGCGCCCTCGTCGTACTCCTCGGCGATATCCTTTAGCGTGTAGTCCTTGAGCAACGCGGTTGACCCGAGGCTGACCAGCGCCAGGGCGAGGATGTAGCCGGCTATCGCGTAGCCCGATTTGTAACTGGCGAAAAGCGCGGTCGCAATCAGCGGCGCCGGGCCACCGGCGATAATCGAAGTCAACTGGTAACCGAGCGAGGCCCCGCTGTAACGCAGGCGCCCGGTGAAGCTCTCAGCGATCATCGCCGCCTGTGGGCCATACATCATGCCGTGCGGAATCAACGACAGCATGATCGCCACGAAGATCAGAGCGGGGATACGCGTGTCGAGCAGTGCAAAGTAGAGAAACCCGAACACACCGACCGCTGCCGCGCCCAGCATATACATGCGCTTGCGTCCGATCCGGTCGGAGAGATACCCCGAGAGCGGGATGGTCACGAATGACACCACCGACGCACCCAACACCGCGACCAGCAAAAGATTGCGGGACGCGCCCAGCGTCACCGTGCCGTACACGAAGATGAACGCGGTAAAAACGTAGAATGGCGCGTTCTCGGCCACCCGCGCGAGCGCGGAGAGGATGATCTCCTTGGGTTGACGCTTTATTACCTCGATCATCGGGGCGCGCTCGATTTTATTCTGCGCCGTGAGCCGCATGAAGGTCGGCGTCTCGAGAATACCCAGACGAATATAGAGTCCGATCCCCACTAAAAAGATGCTCAGGAAGAACGGGATGCGCCAGCCCCAGGTCATAAAGCCGGGCCCGGAGATCGCGCTGAAGGCAAGCGCCGCCAGGTTCGCCAAAAACAGGCCCGCAGGCACGCCGAATTGAGGCCATGACGCGATGAAGCCGCGATGCTCATTAGACCGCGCCCACTCCATGGACAGCAGCACCGACCCTCCCCATTCGCCCCCGACGCCAACTCCTTGGACGAAGCGTAGAACAGTCAAAATGATCGCGCCCCAGATACCGATGGTGGCGTAGGTCGGCACCAGCGCGACCAAAAACGTGGCAAACCCCATTAGCATCAGCGTGGCGATCAGCGTCGACTTGCGCCCAATCCGGTCGCCGTAGTGGCCAAAAATGGCGGCGCCCACCGGACGCGCAACGAAACCGACCGCGTATATGAGGAACGCCTGCAAAGTCCCCACCAGCGGGTCCGATTTGGGAAAGTACAGCTTCGCAAACACCAGTCCGGTCACGGTGCTATACAAGAAGAAGTCGTACCACTCGATGGTGGTGCCGACGGTGCTTGCAATAACTGCTCGCCTAAGCTGCCTGCGGTGCTCGTCCTCAGACAACACGGGTATTTCCGTTCCCTTCACTGCCATCGACTAACCTCCCCAAGACCGCTAACCGCCATCTCCCCGAGGCGTTTCGCGGCGGCTTGTTTGCGGGCTATTAAATGCGGTCGCTTAGCACTCATAATGAATACCCGATCCGAAAAAAAAATGCATAGCCGGCGCTATATCTATCTGCGGTACGCGCTCCCGTATCCAAAAGACCACGCTCTACCGCCACCCGCACCAGACCTCACTTCGCATCCAAGCAGCGTCCACCGAACTCATCGAACCCTCCCCACCCGTAGCCGGGCCATGCAACACGGGTTTGTATAATACACTTCAGCGATCGAGCTTACGCGCGCATCGCGTCAACGACGCCCGCCATGGATGAAGCGCCCCCGACCGCCGAATTTACAGCATCCGCTAAAGGTTTCTCCTTTTCCTTGTGCCCGGAAACGCCAACATCAAAAATAGAATTCCAAGCACACGGGTCGGGCCGGCTACAGAGTGCGAAGTTGGCAGGGCTCCGCTCAAGTGCAAAGCGATACACCCTTTCGTGGGACCAGGGTCTAAATCTCTTTTGCTCGGGGAAAGACTAAGGGGTGGGTCAACCGGAAATCGCGTTCGCGAGGCTGAAGCGAGAGCCAAGCGCGGAACGGAACACCGTCTTAACCGAGGGCCCGGGCCCGAGACTCTGGCCGCAACTCTTTATTGAGGATGGAAGAGTCTGATGGTCGAGCTAAAAACCGCCGTCATTAACAAGCCGCCCGAGGTCAACGTCATCATCGGGCAGAGCCATTTCATCAAGACCGTCGAAGATCTGCACGAGACGTTGATTCAAGCGGCCTCGGGCATCAAGTTTGGCCTTGCCTTCTGCGAAGCGTCGGGACCATGCCTCGTGCGACGCAGCGGTACGGATGAAGCACTGGAAAGACTCGCGGTGGAAGCCGCGTGCTCGATCGGTGCCGGTCACGTGTTCGTCGTGATGCTGGGCAATGCCTTTCCGATCAGCGTGCTCAACCAGGTAAAAATGGTCGCCGAGGTCTGCACCGTGTACTGCGCGAGCGCTAACCCAGTTCGCGTCGTCGTCGCATGCGAGGATGAAGGTCGAGGACTTCTTGGCGTGATAGACGGCGCCTCACCCAAGGGCGTGGAGAACGAAGAGCAAAAACGCGAGCGACAGGCCTTACTCCGACGATTGGGCTACAAAGTTTAAAGCCCAATCGCGCGCTCGACTGGTCTTCGTTTATAATTCTGATTCCAAGAGGTCGCGGAGCAGCCGCACCCATTACGTGTGAGTAAATATGTGATGACCGCACGGCGTCGCCGGCGTCTGGCTCAGGGGACCACGGGTAGCCACCGAATGAATTAGCTTACGACGCGCTGCATTCCAATCCCTGCGAAGAACGTGCTGAGCGAGTCGTAAAGATTCTCTCGTCATTCGCTGGGGGGCGAACCGATCGTTGCGGCCTGCGGCTTGATTCCGCGGAGCTGAATTTCGCCTAGTCACTAAACGCTTAACCGTGATATAAGCGGCTCAGACGCTTTCGAAGGGTTCTGAGAATGAAGTGCCCCGAGTGTCAGGCCACCAACGACAAGGACGCCTTGAGCTGTGGTAATTGCGGCGCTGCGCTGCCTCGAAAGTGTCCGTCTTGCGCCAACATCAATCGGGCACACGCGAGATTTTGCGACACATGCGGTACTGCGCTGGCCGCGCAAGTCCATGTCGCCGAGACAGTTCAGGTAGACACGGTCGATGAGACCGAGTCGAACACCAAGCTCACTGTCTCCTGCGAAGCAGAACGCCGCCAACTAACGGTGATGTTCTGTGACTTGGTCGACTCCACGGTTCTCTCCGAGTTGCTCGATCCGGAAGAGTTGCGCGAGGTGATGCGCGCGTATCAGAGGCGGGGAACCGCGGCGATCTCACGGTTTGGCGGCTACGTCGCACGATATTTGGGCGACGGGCTCTTGGCGTACTTCGGCTATCCGCAAGCGCATGAAGACAGTCCGCAACGCGCGGTACACGCCGCCCGCGAGATCCTTGGGGCGATGCCCCACTTAAACGCTGAGCTGCGCCCGCATGAAGTTATTCACCGGGCGCCTTTGAGAGTCCGCATCGGCATACATACCGGCCTTGTCGTGGTTGGGGATCTAGGCGTCGAGGCATCACATGAATCCATGGCGATCGTGGGAGAAACCCCCAACGTCGCAGCGCGAATCCAGGCCCTAGCGGAGCCCAACACCGTAGTGATCAGTGGCTTTACGAAGAAGCTGGTTGAGACGCGCTTTGTCTGCGAGAGCCTGGGCTTTCGACCGCTCAAGGGAATTTCCACGCCCATGGAGCTTTATCGTGTGCTGGGCGAAAGCACCGACCAAAGCCACTCATTCCCGAGCGGCGGGACGAGCCTGACTCCCATGGTCGGTCGCCGCGAAGAACTCGACTTGCTGCTCGAGAGGTGGGAACAGGCAAGACAAGGGCAGAGCCGTGTCGTGCTTCTTAAGGGCGAGCCGGGGATCGGCAAAACGCGGCTGATGCGCGAATTAAAAGAGCACATCGCGCGCCAAGGCTGCACGCAAATAGAACTTCGATGCTTGCGGTATTATCAGAATACCGCGCTGCAGCCGGTGGTCGAGCATCTGCGCCAGTTGTTTCAATTCGACCACGATGATACTCCGCAAGAAAAGTTGGCCAAGCTAGAGCATAAGCTCAACCTGTACCGCCTTTCCCCGAGTACGACTGTGCCGCTCTTCGCACCGCTGCTTTCTTTGCCGCACGCCGAGAACTACCCGCCGCTCGATCTGAGTCCGTTCAGGCAAAAGCAGAAGACCCTCCAAGCCTTAATCGACCTGCTGATAGCCGAGGCACAGCGCAATCCCGTCCTGGCGGCTTGGGAAGACCTTCACTGGGCCGACGCCTCGACACTGGAGCTGCTCGATCTGTTCGTGCAACAGGCTCCGGCTTCGCGAATCTTGGTGCTTGTGACGTTTCGGCCGGACTTTAGCCCACCCTGGGATTCACACCCTTATCTGACGACGGTCTCGCTCGGCCGTCTTTCCGACGCCGACGTGCGCACGCTGGTCGAGGAGCTGACGCGAGGCAAAGCGCTAAAGAGCGAGATTGCCGAGCAGATCGTGGGCAAGACCGATGGTGTGCCGCTCTTCGTGGAAGAACTGACGAAAATGCTGTGCGATTCAGGACCACCCGAAGAGCAAGGCGAGCTGCATGGATCGGCGAGCCCGAATACGAGCCTGGCCATCCCGGCCACTCTTCAAGACCTGTTGATGGCCAGGTTGGACAAATTCGTCACGGCTCGGCGCGTGGCGCAGCTGGCGGCAACGCTCGGCAGAGAATTCCGCTACGACTTCCTGCGGATGGTGTCGCCCCTGCCCGAGAGCGCCCTAAAACGCGAACTCGACTCCTTGGTCAACGCTGAACTGCTTTACCAACGCGGCGTTCCACCTCACGGGACCTACATGTTCAAGCACGCCCTTATTCAGGAGGCGGCCTACCAGTCCTTGCTGAGGAGCACGCGCAGGGAATACCACGCGCGCATCGCCGATGCCTTGGAGCAACACTTTCCGGACACGGTTCATACTCAGCCCGAACTGTTGGCCCACCATCTGACTAAGGCGGGCCTCGGAAAGCAGGCAGCCCGCTACTGGTATGAAGCCGCGCGCCGGTCTATCGAGCGGTCGGGAAATCTCGAAGCGATAGCGCAGCTCAAGAACGGCCTGGAGGTGCTAGGCGACCTGCCCGAGACGCCGGAGCGCATCCACCAGGAACTCATGATGCAAGCTTTGTTGGGCATGGCGCTGATTTTTGCCAAAGGCTACAGCGAAGGCGAGGTGGAGCGGGCTTACGCTCGGGCGCGCGCGTTGTGCGGAAAATTGGGGGAGACGCCGTTGCTCTATCCGGTGCTGTGGGGACTGTGGGCCTATTATCTGGTCTGCGGTAAATACGAAGCCTCCCACGGGATCGGCAAACAATTGTTGACCATGGCCGAGCGCCAACAAGACGCCGACCTTTTGATCGAAGCCCATGCGACCCAGGGCCAAAATTCCTTTTTCGGCGGGAGTGACTTGGCCGCGGCGCGCGCCCATTTCGAGCGCGTAGGCGCGCTGTACGATCTTCGCGCGCACACTTCCCATGCGCTCGTTTACGGTCAAGATCCAGGCGTGGTGGCCCTCGCCACATTGAGCTGGACGCTCTGGCTGCAAGGCTACCCGGATCAGGCGCTCTCGGCTCATCTGGCGTCGCTTGAACTGGCCCAAGCGCGGTCTCATCAGTACAGCCTTGCATACGCGCTTGCTTACGGCGCGACGTTTCGCCAGTTTCGCCGCGAAACGGAAGCGGCCGAAGAGCTGGCGCAGCGCGCGATCGCCTTATCCACCGAACGGGGGTTCCCGATGTGGACGATGGCTGCGACCTACACGCTCGGATGGACCTTCACGCGCGCCGGCGAGACCGAAAAGGCGACCAGCTACTTGAGCGACGCAATTCAGGCCTGGCATGCTATGGGTGCGCGGATTACGCGCCCACATCAGCTCGGCCTGCTGGCCGACGCCCTGGCTTTTTCCGGCCAGGCGGAGCAGGGCCTCGAGGTCCTCAAAAAGGCTACCGCCGAAGCATGCGCAACCAATGAGAGATATTACGAACCCGAGCTTTATCGTCTTACCGGGGAGGCGCTCTTGTTGAGCTCGGCGCCCGATGAGGAACGCGCAGGCGCTGAATTCTTGCGCGCGATCGAATGCGCTCGCGACCAGGGCGCCAAATCGTGGGAATTGCGCGCCGCGACGAGTCTTGCGCGCCTGCGGATGCGACGCGGCGAAAACCAAGCCGCCCGCGCGATACTCGAAGACGTCTATCGACGTTTCACCGAGGGCTTCGACACCCCGGACCTCCTTGATGCCCAACGCGTGCTCGCCGAGCTGACACCGATCGCTCCCGAAGCGGGGGGTCATCGATGAGCAAGGCGCGATGGACGCCCGGTTTTTTAAGTCGGATGCGACGAACGGGAGACCGCTTGGCCGACCGAACGATCGCCATACTTTTCGAGGAGCACGGGATCGACATCGTCAACCAGGTTCTCGACGGCTTGGTCAGAAGCGATCCCGCCTCGGCAGCGAAACCACCCGGTCTCTCGACCCGTGCCAACAAAGCCTGGCGCAATTTTTTGGAGCGAAGCGCCGAACTGCCCCCCTGGACCGATCCTGCTTTAATCAAGAAAGGAGAGGCGCTTTACAGGGAGTACGGCATGATGGGCTTTTCAATCCTCGGATGCGCGAGCCTGCCCGAAGCCTACGCCACGGACTACGCCGCCCGGGTGCTCGGTCTCACGCAGCAGCTGGAGCGTCATGTTCGCCGCCGCATCTATGAGACAACTCAATTCGTGATCGACGTCATGTCAGGGGGAGGCCTGAAGCCGCGCGGCAAGGGGATACTCACGGCACAAAAGGTCCGCCTGATGCATGCGGCGATCCGGCATCTGATCATCACCGCGCCGCCTTCTCGCGGCCGTGACACTGAGCCGCGCTCGCTCGCCGAAGTCTGCTTGCGCGTTCGCTGGCCGAAGAATTATGGCACCCCGATTCATCAGGTCGCGATGAGCATGGCTGCGCTGAGTTTCTCGTACATCGTGCTGCGCAGCCTGCATAAGCTGGGCGTCGAGCTCAGCAGCGAGCAGGAGACTGCGTATCTGCACTGCTGGAACGTCGTAGGCTACGTGATGGGGGTGGAAAAAGACCTCCTGCTAAGCCAGCCGGAAAGCATGGACGAGGCGCGGGAATTATACGAGGCCGTGTGGCCTTCATCGATCGCCGAAACCAGCGAGGGTCGGGCTTTGGAAAGAACTTTGCTCGCATACCTCGAAAGCTTTGTTCCTTTTATAGCGTACCCGTTACGCGCGGTTCCTCGGATGCTTACGAGAGAGCTGCTCGACGAACGTACGGCGGACGTGCTGGGAGTGAGGTTGTGCTGGATGGAGCGCGTCATGCTATGGCCGTTGGTTATCGTGCAGCGAAGCTTGGCCCACTTGGAAGACGAAGCGTTCGAAAATCTGCCGCTGGCGCGCATTGCCGCGGAGTGGTTCTTTAGACAGATGGCGAAAGGGCTGCTGGATCGCCAACGCGGAGACGACCGGACACCGTTTAGGATTCCGACGCGCCTCGCCCACGGCAGATGGAGACTTAATCAATCAACCCGAGGCGCGCCGGGTCAACTCGGCTCGGCGCGCGCGGCATTCGCAATCCCTCGTGGAACCTGGCCAAAGTCCGAGCCCACTACAGCCATGCCAGTCCCCACGCCGACCTCTACCGCTATCTCAGTCAATGGTCAGCGACCGAAGCGTACTTGAACGTCGGCTACTCGCGAGCGAACCATAAGCACCTGCATACGAGCAGCCATCTGCGTCTTATCGATCGCTTGGCCAATAGGCTTTTCGCGCTTCATGCCAAAGGTCCTCACGCCTCCGACCGCCGTCTATTGGACATAGCTTGCGGTCGCGGAGGGCCGGCGCTTCGCGCGCGCCAACGCAAAGGGCTGGAAGTTGTCGGCGTGGACCTGACTCCTTACAACATCGTATGCGCCACGAAGAGCAACGCCAAACCGAAGCTGCGGCCGCGCGCGCGGTTCGTCGTCGGCAGCGCACTTGCGCTCCCGTTGAAGGACGCTTCGTTTTCCCTCGCTTGGTCAATCGAATCCCCAGCCCATTTTTCCGACAAGCTCGCCTTTCTGCGCGAGGCTGCCCGCGTGCTAAAACCCGGCGGCGCGCTTGCCTTCGCGGATCTACTGGCGGTCGACGCGGCGGTGACCGCGTCGGTCGAGAGTCGTCTAGTCTACCGGGATTTTCTTGAGACTTGGGACGTTCCGTACCTGGAGACGTATGATGGCTATAGTCGCGCGATAGCGCACGCCGGTTTCAGGTTACACCGGGTTGAGATTGCGACGAAGTATAACCTGGACATTCTACGAAGCTACTGCTGTTTCTTCTTAAGCTTGCTGCAGTTCGGGCCGCTCTACAGATGGTACCGGCGCTATGTCAAACAGCTCACCGGTGCGGAACTGGACAACGTGTACGAGCACGTCCGCAAATCCTACCGTGCCCTGCGCGGTGGCATGATCGATTACGGGCTTTTCTGGGCGATCCGTTCGTAGCGCGCACGGTCATGTAAGGCTGGCGAGCGTTGCAGCCTACTCGCCGACGTTCCCACGTTGATCGAAAAGGCCTTGGCAACTTCAGCGAGACAAAGGCTGGCGCCAAAGTTCAGCGAAGGGCGCGCCGCGGCTCGGAAACGGTGCGGTTCAAGCGGCGCCGCGCGATCTGAATTTCGGGATAATGTGGTCGCCGTATTCGGCTATTTGCCGCTCCTCCTCGCCGCACATCAGATAGACGTTGAATTGGGTCACGCCGATCTGTTGCAGCTCTCTGAGTTTATCAACATGGGATTCTGGCGGACCGAGCATTCCAAAGCTGTCGACAATCTCGTTGCTGGGGCTTGGCGAGGATTCGACGAGGCTTTCGGCATGCTTCACGTAGTTGCGGGCCTTGCGTTCTTCTACATAGTCGACAAGGTGCTTCGGAATCGTCGGTTTATCCTTGCCGTACCGCTCCACCAAGTCGGCGACATGCCGCCCAACCATTGCCGGAAACCAGCGCGCACGCGTGCGGGCGATCTCGATGTCCCCGACCCAAGCCGGCGCTGCGACCATCACGCGAAACTTCGTCATGTCTCGACCCGCCGAGGCTCCAGCATTCTTGGCCAATTCGACGAGCCATCGCACGAGCCACGGGTCCGCGAGTTGCACGATAAGGCCGTCGCTGTATATGCCCGCCGCTCCCAGCGCCTTGGGGCCGTATGCCGCAATCCAAATCGGAAGGCTCGTGTTGGACCATGTGAGCCGAACCTCGCGCCGGCGATACGTAATTCCGTCGCCCCTGACCATCGCGCGCAGAGACTCGGCGAACTCGACCATCGTCTTCACGCTCGCGGGCTTGCGACCCAACGCCCGCACCGAGCTTTCACCCCGACCAATGCCGGCGTCGATTCGATGGTTGCTGAACCGGCTGAGCGTGGCAAAAATGCTCGCGGCGAGCGTCCAGTCGCGCACCTGAGGATTAGTCACGCAGGGGCCCAAGCGCAGCCGCTTCGTCTCTCGCGCGCAGGCGGCGATCATGCAAAAGCATTCCTGCGCCATCACGTGTGAATCGAAGAACCAGGCATAATTGAAGCCGACCTTTTCGGCCTGCCGACATAAGGCGATTGTTCTCTCAGGCGCTATGTCGCCCTTAAATGTAATTCCGAATTCCATCGGCCTAACACGCTCCTTGGCAGGCGATCGCTGTTGCTTGGCAATTGATCCGCAGGCCTTCGCCCGGGGTCTTTCACACAGGCCATTTTTAGCTTGGCGGCCGCCATATCGTCCACTCGAAAGCGGAGCGACAATCAGCTCTCATCGTTGTCGGCGTGCGGGCGGCCATGCATCCTCGTCTCATCACACCAGCCCCGTCTGTGCCTCTCGGGCTTGGGTTTGCTTAGGCAGGAAGGGCCGGTTAAGCTTTAACCTCAATACAATATGGTGTCGCTGAACCTAATCTTTGATGCCGACGACACTCTTTGGGAGTCGAACGTCCATTTTCTTCAAGCCGAAGAGGAGTTTGTCGCGGCATTGCGGGCGGCCGGATGTTCGCTGGAAGAGCAAGAAGTGCGAGCGCTGATGCGCCGGCGCGAACTCGACGTAATCAAGACGCACGGTTACGGACGGCAACCCTATATCCTGGCGCTGCAGAACTTGGTAGAAGTGCTCAACGCCGAAATAGGGCCGTTGCACGGAATGGAGGCCGAGGTCGAACGAATAGGTCAGCGCCTTTTGAGCCGCCAGTGCGAAGTTCGCCCGCATGTTCCCGAAACGCTGGCTGAACTTGCTACACGCCATCGCCTAATTCTGTTCACGAAGGGGCAGCTGGAAGAACAAACGGCAAAGCTCAAGTCCTCGCGGCTGGAAGCTTTTTTCTCGCACGTTGAAGTCGCGGCGGAAAAAGACCTGAGCGCTTACCGCACGCTGCTGGGGACGCTCCAGTTAGCGCACGCGCATACGGTGATGATCGGCAATAGCCCTCGCTCGGACATCAACCCTGCCGTCCGGGCGGGAATCCGAGCGGTGTACATTCCCCATCCCCAGACCTGGGTGCACGAACAAGAGGAACTTGACCTGAGCGATGGTCGAGTGACCACGCTTTTGAGCTTCGCGGAGCTTCGTACGATTTTCTGACCGCGGCGAGATAGTCAATGGCTACAGTGAATTCGATTAGCCCTGCCGAGTACCTGGCGCCCGAGGAAAGCGAGGCGCAGCGCAAGGCGGAGCCGTTCTTCCTTGCGCGCCCGCTCTATCGCCTGTGGCGGCGAACGCTTGACGAACTCGAGCTCGTGCGGCTTGAATTGCCGGTTCGCGGCTTGGCCGCCGTTCATGAGGGTCTGCGAGCATGCCAGCTAAGCGACCTTCACGTTGATCGCGACGAAGACCTGGAGCGCCTTGAACGAGCGATCGAGCTCGTCAATGAAGAGCGCCCGGCACTGATTTTTTTGACCGGCGACTACTTTTCCGACCCTCCCGCGATGCGGCGCTATTTGACGTCGTTCTCGCGGGCGCTGGGTCGCTTGAACCCGACTATTGGGGCTTTTGCGATCCCCGGCAATCACGACAACTGGTGTTCCTTTGCGCCGATAGCCGAGCATCTCGCCAAAGCCGGCGTAAGACCCTTGCGTAATCAGCATCACCGGCTAAACTGCGGCGGCCATCCTCTGGTGGTGGTTGGGGTTGACGATCTGATGACGCGGCGTGCCGATCCCAACGGTTCCTTCAGGGGGGTGCGGCCTCACGAATGCACGGTCGTGCTGGCACATAACCCCGACACGGCGCTCTACCTGCGCCATCTTCGACCCGGGATCGTGCTGAGCGGTCACACCCACGGCGGCGCGATCCGCTTCCCGCTTATTGGAAGCCCGCTGCGGTCGATTCTTCAGCTGGGGTCGAAGTATTATGCCGGGCTGAACCGCTACGAAGACTTTTATGTATACACGAATCGGGGGCTCGGCACGTTCTGCGTGCGCCTTCGCATAAATTGCCGCCCCGAGGTGTCGTCGTTCGTTCTCAAACCCTTCGAGCCCGCGACCCGGGCGACAGCGACCGGGCCAGCGTAGGATCGGCCAGCGCCCCGGCGTCGCTGAGCCTTGGGTCGCGCTGCGCCGCAAAACAGGCGACTGGCCGAATGCCGCTGCCGCTTATGTGAACGCGAATTTCGACCATGGCGGAGAGCACGACGACCATTGCTATCGCGGGCGGCTCCGGGTTTATCGGTCAGGCCATAGCGCGCCGCCTTTCGCGCCTCCCAGGGTATCGAGTCCGGGTACTGAGTCGCTCGCCGAACCGCGCGCGTTCACGCCTGGAGTCGATTCGCGCCGACTTTGTCCGTGGTGATCTGACCGATCCGAATTTGCTCGAAAGCGCCGTGCGCGGGGCCGCGGTGATCGTGAACGCGGCCCAGTTCGACGGCTTTCCGGTGGAAAACCCGCGCCTGGGGCTAACCTTCGAACGCGTGGATCACCTGGGGTGCGTGGCGCTGCTGGAGGCGGCTAAGGCGGCGGGAGCGCGCCATTTCGTGTACCTGAGCGGGCTCGGCGCCGACGAACACAGTTCTCATCCGGCGTTTCGCGCCAAAGGGCGCGCGGAAGCAGCCATCAGGCGCTCTGGTCTGAACTACACGATCTTCCGCCCTTCGATCGTCGTTGGGCAGGGCGACCGCGTGACGAGCATGCTGGCCAGGGCTTTGCGCTTCTCCCCTGTGATTGTGCTACCCGGCTCGGGGCAGCAGCAGTTGCAACCGGTCTGGGTGGAGGATCTCGCCGCATGCGTGGCGCTGACTATTAAGGCCCCCCAAGCACGGACCTTCGAGATCGGGGGACCTGAGCAAATGACCCTCGATGACCTGACGAGGCTCGTTATGAACGTAACCGGCTATCGTCGGCCGGTCCTGCACGCTCCGCAGTCGCTGATGAAACTGGTCGCAACGCTTGGTGAAAGGCTGCCGCGTCCGATTCTTTCCCGCGACGCCGTGAGCTTTTTGCTGGTCGATAGCGTGTGCGACACCAAACCCCTGGTGGAAGCGCTGGGAATAAGGCTCACGCCTGCGCGGGAGGCGCTGGCTTACCTCGCCACGCGGAGCTAGCTCGCTTCGCAGGAGTTTAAGAGAGCTACCACGCCCGGCGGCGACTGCCTCACTGAGCCGAGCCTCGACCGCTTCTTGAGGCCTCCGGTCGGTTGCTCGCGACCGGCCCCCCTCCGGTTCGAATCCGCTCTATTTGACGCGCATCGGGTAGCCGGCGACCATCAGAATTAGCGAGTCGGCCGCCACGGCGAGCTGCTGATTGACTATGCCGAGCAGATCACGAAAGCGGCGCGCGAGTGGGTTTTCCGGCACGATTCCACATCCGGTCTCGCCGCTGACCACGATCGTCGGAAATGATACTGCGCGAAGCGCGGATGCGAGCTGGGCGCCCTCGCGCTTTACCCCATCGTCAGCAAGCCCGACCCCCAACAGGTTGGCGACCCAGAGCGTTACGCAATCAATCACCAACACGGCCGCCCTGCCTTCCAGGCTCCGCACCGCGGTCGAAAGAGCGAGCGGCTCTTCGATAGTTTCAAACCGCGCGGGACGGGTCGAACGATGATGCGCGATACGCTCGGCCATTTCCGTATCCCACGCCTGCGCCGTGGCCAGAAAGAAGGCGCGGCCCTCGCCAGCGAGGGCCTGCGCCAACTCAAGGGCGTGACGGCTCTTCCCGCTTCGGGCACCGCCGGTAATCAGAGTTAACCTCGACAATTCAGTCATCTTGTTCGACTAAGCGTAAAGCGAAAAAGGTGCGGCCAAAACCAGCTTCAGGCACACCGCCGTCCAGCCGCCTGACCGGCGCCGCGCGTTCAATGCTGCATGAGTCGGACCTCTAAGCGACGCGGCCTGCCGCCGACGACCCGCTTGCAGGCCAAGGCGGCGCTTCACGCCGCTTCTCCTCGGCAAACCGACGGGAGAAAATTTCTCGCACCTGAGAACGCCGAGACTCAAGCTCTTCTAATAACCGGTGGGCGCCGTAGGGCCCGTCAAAGCCCATGCGCTTGGCCAGCGGTGTCAAGTCCGCGGGATTCGTCGAGATCGCAGACGCCGGTTCGTCGCGCTGAATTCTAAGGCGATGCTCCAGCAGGGTGAGAAAGGCGTAGTGCGACTTGAGCATCTCCGCTTCGGGCGAGTCGAGCAAGCCGACGCGAGCAAGCGCGTCGAGCAAGCGTGGCGTTGCGCGCTCGCGCCTCAGTTCCGGCCTCTTGCGGGCGTAGCGCAGCGCGAGCATCTGCGTCAGGAACTCGACGTCCACCAGGCCGCCGCGCCCTTGCTTTAGATTAAGCGAGTGCGCCGTCTCCGGGCTTATTTCACGCTCCATCCGCGCCCGCATCCGCTCGATTTCGTCGACCTGCTCGCCAGTAAGCCCCGCGTCAAAGGCCGCGGCTTCCCGGCAAGCTTCGACCTCGTCGCCCAGGGCTTTTTCACCCGCCACCGCTCGCGCTTTGATCAGCGCTTGGCGCTCCCAGAGCGCACACCCGTCGCGGTAATACTTGCGCCAGCCGTCGCATGACGTGACCAGCGGACCAGCGTTGCCTGACGGCCTAAGTCGCAGATCAAGCTTGTAGACGTAACCCTCACGGGTCTTTGTCTCCAGCACCCCGATAAGCTTTTGCGCAACCTTAGCCGCCGCCTCATGGCTGGAAAGGGGATCAGCATTGAGCGGGTCGTAAACGAAGATCAGGTCGAGGTCAGAGTTATAGGACATCTCGGCGGCCCCCAGGCGTCCCATGGCCACCACCGATAAGGCAATCTTTCGGGCAAGCGGGAGCCTTACACTAACCTCGTCTCGCGCCACGTTGAGCGCGAAGTGCAGCATCGTTTCGGCCAGCACCGTCAGCTCACGCTGAACGTCAGCCAGGCCGATCTGCGCGCTCAGGTCGGCGATCGCGATCCGTAGAAACTCCTGATGGCGGAAACTGCGCAGCGCATCGAGACGGCCTTCGTAATCCGAGCACACCTCCAGCCGCTCCTTGAGCTCTTCGGAAAGCTCCGCCCTAAGGCGCGTCAGCCGCGCGAGGTCGGAACGTACGAGGGTGTCGAGCAGTTCGGGATGGCGAATGAATAACGCCGAGAGGTACTGGCTCGAAGCGAAAAGACGCAACAGCGCCCGGCGCGTGGGCTCGTGCGCTTCAAGCAACGCCAAGAACGAGGTCCTCGCGCCCACCGCGGCGATGAACTGGGCCAGGTTGGCCAGCGCAAGGTCGGGATCGGGCTCGGCGCACATCTCGTCCAGCAGTCGCGGGCCAAGGCTGCCCAGAAGTTCGCGCCGCCGCGTGGTGATAAGCGCGTGCTCCGGCCCCCGTGCGAGCAAGACAAGCTGACTCGCACTTTCGATCGGATTTGCAAAACCAAGCGCCTTAAGTCCCGCCGCCGATAATTCCGGATCCAGTGCGTCAAGCCAGGTTTGCCGTGCCTCGCGCGAGACCCGCTCAGCCTTGGCCTGATCGCCGCTTCCCAAAAGCTCGCTGAAAATTGCGGCGACGCGGTCGCGATGGGCGGCCAGCGTGCGCTCGAAGGCGGTCGCCGCCTCCGCGCCCTTGCCCATCCGCATGCGCGCGGCGACTATCGCCCGCGCGGACGGGTCGGCGGGCAGAGTATGGCTTTGCAGGCCCGCCGCGACCTGAAGCTTGTGCTCCACGTCGCGCAGGAACAGATACGCCTCGGTCAACTCGCACACGCGCTGCGCATTAAGGTAGCCGCAGCGGGCCAGCCGTTCCAGCGCTTCGAGAGTGCGCGGTGTCCTGATTCGCGGGTCGCGCCCGCCGTAAACGAGCGTCAGCGCTTGCACAACGAACTCCAATTCGCGAATCCCGCCACGGCCAAGCTTGATATTGCGGGCGACCATGTCAGCGCTGCCCATTTCCAGCTCGATCTGATTCTTCATCGTCCGCAACTGGCTCAGCGTGTCAAAGTCGGAGTAGCGGCGATAAATGAAACGCTGCAACTCGCCGAGCAGCCACTGGCTGCGTTCACGCGGTCCGGCGATCGCGCGGGCGCGCAAAAGCACGGCGCGCTCCCAAGTCTGGCCGAAGTTTTCGTAAAAGTTCAGCGCGCCGTCCAGTGAGGTAACCAACTGCGCAAAGCGCCCTCCAGGCCGTAGGCGTAAATCGATCCTGAAGCCAGCTTCGCGCAGCAGCTCCGTCGTTAGTTCGGCCAGCTTGGTCGCTGCCAATTTCTGCTCGTGGCTGTCGCCCGAACCGCTCTCGCTGCCGCCCGCTGGAGGGTCGAAAAGATAGGTGAGGTCCAAATCAGAGCTCAGATTGAGTTCTTCGGCTCCGAGCTTGCCGAGTGCCAGAACGCAGAGGTCAACCTTCGTTGCCGCGTATTTCTTACTGAAGCGTATCGCCCCCGCCAAGGCCGCTTCCACGCAACGATCGGCCAGCGCCGACATCGCCGACATCGTTTGCGTGACGCTAAAGCGCCTGAGCAAGTCGCTGACCGCAACGATAAGGAACGCCCGGCGGCGGGCTTCGCTCAGGGCGGCCCGGTACGCCCCGAGGTCGGCGATCTGGTCGAAATCGAAACGCAACCCCGCCACGAACGAGGACAGATCCTGGCTGCGCGCCTCGCGAAACAGATCCAGCCACGCGCTGTCCGCGCCGCAAAGCGTGGTGCCGACCACCTCTGAGGAACCTAGGCAGAAGACAAGGTCGCTTGCGAGCTCTGCGTCGCACAACGCAGCGGTGACGGAACCACGCGCCAAGTCTTCGAGCTTGAGCAAAAAGCCCAGCGCAAGGCGTTCATCCGGTGCGTGATCTATCACCAGGCGCATCGTCTGATGCGCCACTGACCCGACCCGCTGCTCGAGGGCAGCCAAATCACGGTCATCCGCGGTTGCGCGGCTTGTCACATCCGCCATAGCCGCCAGCATAACAGAAAGCCCATGCGCGCGGGGCTTGAGCCGTTGCGGCAAACCTCGCTTGCGAGCTCGCGCGCTGGGCGCCGCTGCCCGAGACCGTGCGGGGGCTGCGGAAGCTGCCCGAACGGCGCCCGCAAGCAACTTGTGCGAGGCCCGGGTGCAACTCTAAGCGCGAGTCGTCACGACCGTATGGCGTTTGTGATGGTGGTTGTGGTGCCGGCGGCTCGAATGATGCCCGCTTGTATGCGTACGAGCCATTGCACGATGGACCGGAGCGTGGTGAGAGCCCGTAGCCACTGCGTAATGAAGCCGGGCAACCCTTGGCGCAGGCGGCTCGAAGCCGGGCGGCGGCGTTGCGGCGATCTCTTCTCGAATCCCCGGGAAATAATTCTCTTTGTCTCGATACACCTGCAGAGCGGCCAGGAATTCCGCGTAATAATTGCGGGAAGCAAACCCGAAGTGTGGTCCTTTGAAGTTCGTATAAATGCGCTCGAAGTCCTTGCCGTAGAAACTAACGGCTTCAGCCATGCCGGCGGGCCCGTATATATACGCGGTCATGGCCAGCGGCCAATTGCCGAAACGCTCGTAATTGAGCCGCAAGATTCGCGCGGCGGCGTCGGTGGATCGCACCACGTCGAAGCGTTCGTCGTAGTATCGTCCGACAACCAGACTATGCTCACGGGCGGCAGAAGGCGTCAGTTGCCATAAGCCGACCGCGCCGGCATGAGAACGCGCACCCAAGTAAAACCCTGACTCAACCCCGGGGAGAATCGCCAACTCGGTCGGGACGCCTTCTATGATCAGCTCGCGCTTGATTATCGATTCATAGAAACTCGCGCGCACCAGAGCCGCACGGAAACGGTCGCGCATCCCCTGCTGCACACGCAGGTTGTCGATAGCTTCGAGATAGCTCGTCGGCGGCTCGCCCTGAAAAAGCGTTACCGCATGATGTTCATCATTGCCCAGCGGAGGCCATCCGCGCGCGAGATTGGAGAGAACACGCTGGTACTTCGCCTTCAGATAGGCGTTAACCCATTCCACCTGATTCGCGGATGGCTCGCCATCACCGTCGAGGTGATAAACCTCAAAGACCCTCGTTATGTGCTCTTTGTCATGGACGATAAAGTCGCGCGACGAATAGCGAGAAAAGACATCCACCCAGAAAGCGACGTTCGGTTGAATACAGGTGGGCGTTGAGAAGGCGTCGCTTTGCGAGGCGGCCCACGCGGCGATTAGCGACAATGGGGCAATAGGCCCAACGAGCGAAAGCGGGAACCAAGCCCATCGGCGGCCGAAACAGCGCCCCCAGGCGGTTAGAAGCCTGCGAAATGTCAAACGCAGCGCGTCCATCGCTTCGTCACGCCGTCTGTCGGAGACCGCCCCCGACAGACGCTTTTAAGATGATACGCACAGTTCAGTAAGATTTACAAGGTTTTGCCTGAAATCGCATCACCTGTCGCGTTCTTTCTAGCCAGCGTCACCCTTGCTGCGCTCGACCGAACGGCGATCGTCCTCAGCTGCACCAAATTGCGCCTGACAAGCCGGTAAGCCCGAAGGCTGGATAGACATTACCCGACCCCCGAGATTTTTCAAGAGGCGTCGCGCGTTGGCCGCGATACAGCGTTTTGCTACGACTCGCGGCAGCGGGGATCGGAAAGGTGGCATAAATCGCGGCGGCCGAAGCGAGGGTGTTCCGTCGACGGCTCGTTCGCCACTGTTTTTCATAACCCTTCGCCACACACGCGGATCCGTCATCCAGCGTCCAAACCAAGATGTACGGCGTTTCTCGCGCCGGGGATGCCGGTATATTCATGTATATTCATGGCTACACCGGCGGCATGAAGGACCAACCAAAAGAACTCGAGCTTGCAGCGGTCACCCATCCGCTCGACGCCGCAGTCAAGGTTCCCGGCTCCAAGAGTATCACCAATCGGGCGCTGTTAATCGCGGCAATGGCTACGGGACGCTCGACGCTCGAAGGCGTCCTTATCGCCGACGACACGCGTTATATGCTAGCCGCCTTGCGCGCCCTTGGGCTGCGGGTCGAGCTGGACGAGGTGAAGGCCGCGGTTGTAGTTGAGGGGCAAGACGGCGCGGTACCGGCCCGCGCTGCCGATCTCTTCGTAGGCGGAGCCGGGACGGCAATGCGTTTTCTGACGGGGTTTTTGACGCTGGCACGGGGCCGGTTCCGTATCGATGGTGACGAGCGGATGCGCCAGCGGCCGATCGGCCCAATGATCGAAGCGCTGACCAGCCTCGGCGTGGACGTGGTCAGCGAGCGAGGCAACGGCTGTCCCCCGCTGATCATCGAGGCGGTTGGTCGCGATTTCAGGGGGGGCAAATGCCAGCTTGACGCGAGCCAATCTTCGCAATTTGCCTCGGGCTTGCTGCTGCCCGCACCGCTTTGGTCCGACGGGCTCGAGTTGACCGTGATTGGCGCGGTGGCGCGCCCCTTCATTGATATGACGCTTAAGCTGATGCAGCGGTGGGGAGCGCGCGTCGACAGCGCCGGCGGCGTAATACGCGTCCCCGGCCAGCAGCGTTACATGGCGATGAATTTTACGGTCGAACCGGACGCTTCCAGTTTGAGCTACTTCGCTGCGGCCGCCGCGCTATGCGGTGGACGGGTTAGGTTGCCCGGCGTAACAGCGGATTCGGTTCAGGGCGATCTCGAATTCCTCGGCGTATTGGAGATGATGGGCGCCGAGGTCCGCCGCGAAAACGACGGGGTCGAGGTCACCGGCCGGGGACGTCTGGCCGGCGTCGAGATCGACATGAGCGCGATGCCGGACATGGTTCCGACGCTCGCCGCCATCGCGCCGTTTGCCAGCTCGCCAACGGCGATTCGCAACGTCGCGTTTATCCGACACCACGAGAGCGACCGCCTAAAAGCGCTGGCAACCGAACTCAAGCGGTTAGGCGCCGACGTCACGGAAAACGACGACGGGCTTTTTATTCGCCCTTCTCAACTGCGGCCCGCGACGGTCGAGACCTACAACGACCATCGGATCGCGATGAGCTTTGCCGTGGCGGCGCTGAAGCTCGGCGGGATAAGGATCAAAAATCCCAGCTGCGTGGCGAAGACTTATCCCGGGTTCTTCGCTGACCTCGCTTCGCTGGCCTGAATATCGCGTCATACGGCTGCTTGCGCGGTTGCCGTTGCGAGGTTCAAGTCCGCACAGAGTCAGCCGCCCAAGAGTTACAGCAACCCATGCACGCGCTGCGCGACGGCCCCAATAGGCGTCCATGGAGCCGCGATCGAGCTCTACCCGGCGGCTGAAGCGCGCGGCGTCTCGGCAGCGCCGTCTACTGCCGTTGCTCAATTAGTTCAATCTTGTAGCCGTTGGGATCTTCGATGAAGGCGATGACCGGGCCGCCGAACTTCATTGGTCCGGGCTCGCGAACCACCTTCACACCTTTGTTTTTAAGCTCCTTGCAGGCGCTGTAGATGTCCTCCACGCCGATCGCCAAATGACCGAAGGCCTCACCGTGCGTATAGCTTGACTTGTCCCAGTTATGAGTGAGTTCGATCACCGTGGAATCCTTCTCGTCGCCGTAGCCGACGAATGCCAGCGTGAACTTCCCATCGGGATAATCCTTCTGGCGCAATATCTTCATTCCCAGCGCGTCACGGTAAAAAGCGAGAGATTCATTGAGGTTGTTGACCCGAATCATCGTATGCAAAAGTCGCACGTCACTTTCCTCCCTTAAAGAGCGTTGGCCGTCAGCCGGGGCTAGGGTTGGCTTTGGGTGCAGAAACTCCGGATAAAGGAAACTATCGCCCGAATGTCCGAGTCGCTAACCGAGGGACTCACAGCGGGCATGCCTTCAATCCCCGCCCAACTCGCGCCGTTTCTGATGATACCAAAGAGCGTCGCATCCGACATCATTCGCATCCAGTGGCAATCGGCCAGGCTGTGCCCCGGCGTCCCGATCGGCGAGTGCGGTGCGTCCGCTCCTCTGGCACCGTGACATCTCGCGCAGTGCGCCGCGTAACTTTGAGCGCCCCGCTGCACGTCTTGGGCGTGTGCCCGGCCCGCAGGCGCCGCAAGGGTCAGGAATGCCGCGCCCAGCGCCGCACAGCCGACCGCCAGGCCGGAACTCGCTACCCTGCATGTCAGCCGGTCGGCCCTGGCGCCGTCGCGCGGATTCGGATAGCCGGGCGGCACCGCCTGGAAACGCGAGTGGACAATCTCGCGCTTTGCTTTGGAAGGCTTGACGAAAACTCTGCTAGCCATTCCGCGCAAAGACGCTGCCATCGACTCTAGGCGCCATCAACCCCGCCTTCAGCACGCGGCGCCGTGGGCAATATCATTGGGTCGAGCCGGTTCATAGCGACGTTCCGTCACGGTCATGGTATCTGCGTCTGGCGCGAAATGCGTGCAGTATGCGTCTAGCGAGCTATCGAGGCCGGCGCTACCTTCGGCGCGGGGATGCGCGGGCACCGGCCCAAACGCACGGAAACCCTGCTGAACGAGTTCACATGATCAGGTCACGAATCGCGCGGGCTACCTCGGCAGGAGCTTCTCGTGGAATAAAGTGGCCGCACTCCACCAGCCGCCGTTCGTAGCGGCCAGTGAAAAAATGCTCCTTGCCGGCGCTGGTCTCGGCCATCGTGGCACCGTCTTCGGTTCCATGGAGCACGATCGTCGGCGCGCTGATGGTTGGCAACGGGCAAAGTCGGCGCTCGAGCGAGTCGTAGTGCGAGTCGCCGGGAGCGAATCCCCATCGATGGCGGTACGAATGCAGCGTTATCGCGACCCAATCCTGGTTGTCCCATGAACGCGCGGTTCGTTCGAGTTCGGCGCTGCTAAAGCGCCATCGCGGCGACCACGTGCGCCAGAGAAATTCAACTAGACCGCGCCGATCGGATGAGAGCGCCTGCGCGCCCCGCTCAGTGGCGAAAAACCAATGATACCAGTAGTTTTTGGCCTGCGCGTATGAAATTTCCTGCCCGGGATCGTTGGTGCCGTAGCCGACCGAGAGCGTAAGCAGCGCGCGCACGCGGGCGGGATGTAACGCGGCGAAAATATAGGCGGCGCGTGCTCCCCAGTCGTGGCCCACCAGGATCACCGTCTCGAGACCAAGCGCTGACGCGAACTTCTCGAGGTCGTCAGCCAGCGCGCTAAGCTGCCCGCTGCGCATCGTTTCTTCGGCTTTGAAGCGCGTCGGACCGAAGCCTCGCAGATAGGGCGCGAGAATCCGCAGCCGTTCTCCGTTTAGCTGCGCGGCAACCACGTCGAAGGCGCTAGCGTCATCAGGCCATCCATGCACCATCACCAGCGGCACGCCGCCCGACTGGCCGCCTTCGAGATACCCGATTGAAAGTTCCGGCGTCTCGACGTGCTTAAGTTCCATCCGCGACCTCCAACAACGCGGCGCGGAGCATCGAGAGCGTGGCCGCTTGAGCTGCTCCTCTATGCGCCGCGCGCCTCAATCTCTAACAAAAACGCCGATTCAAGAAAAACCGCGCTCTTAGCACGCGGCGGCGCGTTGCGCGCGGCCAACGCGGGCAACGGAAGCGAACCGGTCGGCTCGTATCATTGTTCGGGTTCGCGTGCGCATGGATGGAGCACATTGACGCCTATTGACAAGCTTTGGCATCAGCGGTTAGATGGCAACTGTGGCTTAGCGCTCCCGCGAGCCGCATTCGCCGGAAGGGAGGCCATACACGCATTATGCCAGCAACATGCCGAGAGGCTTTCGAGCAGATGCCGAGCGCCTTTAACAAGGAAGCGGCCAAAGGCCTCAATGCGACCTACCAGTTCAACCTTTCAGGCGAAGGTGGGGGACAGTGGAACGTCCTAATCAAAGACGAGCAATGTGAGGTCAAAGAGGGGGCTCACCCGTCACCAAACATTACGATCTCGATGGCAGCCGGCGACTATCTCGATATGATAAACGGGAAGCTCAACGGCCAAGTTGCCTTTATGACCGGCAGGCTCAAGATATCGGGTGACATCGGCTTGGCCTTAAAGCTTCAGGGTTTATTTAAGCAGTAGACTGACCTTTGCCGACGACGTTCTGCCTTGTGTCATCTCGGTTTTGTGCGCTGAAGTACCAAGAACGCCAGCGGGACGGCGTAGTGTAGTGGCGGTCAGTAGGGAGGGATGTCGCTGGCAACGGGTTGTCTCTGCCTGCCGACGTCCAGGGACCGCAGAATCGCACAATAAGAAGTGCTCTTTTACCGCGTAAAGGCCGGATTCTTCTACCTGGCTTCGTTCACCCAAATAAAAGTCCTTCGATAAACAGATGGTAACGTGACCCGGCGTGGTTAACGGGGCGGCTTGTGATCCAACGAGCAGGAGAGGAAACCCAATGAGTCGTCAGGAGATGAGCGACGACACCCCAACTGACAAGGTTCCCCACAACGAAGCGACTGACGCGCTAGAGGGCGAGCTGGCCTCCAAACTCTTTCGCGAGCTTAGCGATTGGCGCCGCCAACGCGACACCGGCGACCGGAGATCGAACGATCCTGGGGCAAAGGTTAAGGGACACGCTGAGCCCGCAAGAACGATCAAGGTTCGCGGTCACGAAACGTTAGTGATTCGCAAACCGAGGCTTGGCAATAGGCTCGCCGGCAAGAAAGCCGACGACTAGGTCAACGCAGCGACGCTCGGGCCGCACCGGAAGCTGTCGGAGTCCCGGCGTCTCGCTTCTGGCGCATTTAGCGCGAGCCTCGCGTACCCGGATCTGAAACCGCCCTGTCGCGGTTTCACTTTGCCCGCGCAGTTCGTCTCTCAAACGTACCCAGCGTTTGATCTCATTTTGGAGCCCGCGCGCCTAAGAGGCCCATAGCCTCGCGGCCGGTTTCACCTGCATGACTGAAATACGCGCTGAACCAAAACGCGGTAGGTAGAGGCAGCGTGGTCGGTCGCCGGGCTCCTCGCCGGCTTACCGCCGCAGCCTTACTTGACGACCGTCCAACGGACCTCCCCAGCCACATTCCGAAGGTGGAAGGTTCCCGGCGCGCAAAGACCGGGTTATCGTGGGATCTACACACCATGGGGAGGGTGCGCGCAATGAGCGACGTAAAGAGCGGCGCTGAAAATCCAAGCGTGGGAGAGTCCGCTTACAACTGGGCCGCGATTGTGGAGGATCTGAACCGGTTGTTACGACTTAAGACAACGCCGATCGGGATGAAGCTTTTCAGGACGACCGAGGAACTGGCTGCGATCCCGAAACTTCGAAGGCCGAAAACCATACATACCACCGACCAGATCGTCGCCCAAGCCGCGCGCCTCGGCTGGACCGTCGGCTTTACGATGCAGGATCTCGTCGGCGCGCAGTGCGGAGCAGTTATCGGATTGCACGCGCAGGACGAGGCGTGGCTATCGGGCAAGCATATGGCCGGGGTCTGGTTCTCAACGGCGGCCGACGCATCCGCGCATCAGCACGCGATGGACGTGGTGCCTCATGGAAAGTACACGGCGATGGTGGTTTCACCGCTTGCAGCGGGGCGTCTCAATCCGCCCGACATTTGCTTGATCTACGGCACGCCCGGCCAAATGATCATCTTCATCAACGGCCTCCAATGGTCAGGTTACCGAAAGTTTCAGTGGGGCGTGGTCGGCGAGTCGGCATGCGCGGACTCCTGGGGCAGAGCATTGCGAACAGGAGAGCCGAGCCTTTCGATACCTTGTTACGCCGAGCGCCGTTACGGCGGGGTGCTCGACGACGAGCTGCTGATGGCGATCAAGCCGCGGGACTTGCTCAAAGCGATCGACGGGATGAAAAAGCTTGCCGCCAATGGATTGCGTTACCCTATACCGCAATACGGAATCCAGTCCGACGCGCGCGCCGGTCTGGCCGTGAGCTACGGGTCAAAGGAGCAGTAGGGCGCGCCGCACCCTCGCGCGCGCCAAGCGCCTCCGCGGCCGGCGCCTCAATCCCCGCGCATCACTTCCACGGGCCGACGTCGTGATGCGCGGCGCGCCGGATAAATGCTGGCTAGCAGGCACAGCGTCATCGCCGCCGCGGCGACCATCAGAAACTCAGACGGGACAATGGCAACCGGCACTGTCGAGGTGCCGTATATCTCCTCGGGAATGTGAATAAAGTGATACCGGGCGAGGGCCCAAGAACCGACCAGCCCCAGAGCTAAGCCGCCCAGCGTCCCGAGGCCCCCCAAGAGCCCTGCGTTGAAAAAGAAGATGAGCCTCACGGCGCGCGTTGAGGCGCCCATCGTCATCAGAATCGCCATGTCCTTGCGCTTCTCCATGCCGGTCATGATAAGCGTGGCGATTAGATTGAACGCGGCCACCCCGATGAGCACCATCAGCACCAGCGAGTAGACCAGCTTGAGCATCGCGAAGCCGGCAGCGTAGGCCTGGTTAAGCTGGGTCCAGTTGCGCACGACGTACGGATATGGCAACTCGTTGCGCAACGCCTCCGTAACACGCGGGGTCTGGCTTAGGTCGTCTAGGTAGACTTGGAGGCCATCGGCCTTTGGTCCGCGCCCGAAAAAACCCTGGGCAGAAGCGAGATTCATTATGACCAAGCTGCGGTCGATGAACGAAACTCCCGAGCTATAAAGCGCCCCGACGATTACTTCACCCACCCGCACGTGCAACTGCGCTTGGTCGGTGGAGAGGATCGGGGAGATGACTCTGAGCCGGTCGCCGGCCGTTACGTTGAGCTTGGCCGCCAGCGCGCCGCCCAGCATGAGCGCACCGACCATTGGCGGAGCCCCATCGCCGGTCGCGACGGCGGGATAGCTTGCCGTCAGGCGATCTATCGACCCCGAGACCAGGCGCATGCTTTTTTGCAGCTGAGCGAGCGCGACCGGGTTGTCGAGCTGCAGCGCACGCACTAGCGCGCCGCTTAGGCCGGAGCGCGAACTCAGCATGGCCTGAGAATTCAGAAAGGGCACCGAGCCGCTTACGCCGGCGACATGATCTATCCGCTGCGCCAGGGCCTGGTAGTCCGCGATAGGCCCGCTGACGCTCGTGACCTCGATGGGCGGCGTGAGGCGCAGGACCCGTTCGCGCAAATTGGCCTCGAACCCGTTCATGACCGATATCACCATGCACAGGGCCGCCACGCCGATAGCTATCCCGAGTCCGGTGAACACGGTGGTGACCGAGATCGAGCGGGTCTTTTGCCGCGTCATCAGGTAGCGCGCGGCGATCTGCAACTCGTAGCGCAAAAACAACCTCCCATAGCCGATCGCGATTGGTAAAGCAGTCTGTGGTCGCCGGCGTGCGCGCCATTTCGGGCACGCGGTAACATCATGATGGCAACGATGATATAAGATGCAAAGCGGGTCCGGACTTTCCTTGGACTGAAGCGTGGCGAAGCGTAAGAGCGAAAACTTGACGCTGTTTGCCGCCCGCTCCGAGCATCGGCCGTTGGCCGACAGGATGCGGCCGCAGCGTCTCGAAGATGTGCTCGGCCAGGAGCATCTGCTCGGGCCGGGGCGCCTGCTGCACGAGATGGCTGCGGCGGGCGCGGTTTACTCGCTGATTTTGTGGGGACCGCCGGGCAGCGGCAAGACCACGCTTGCTCGTCTCATCGCGCGGCAAAGCGGCGCGGTGTTTTGCGCTTTCTCCGCGGTCAACTCCGGCATGACCGAGTTGCGCGAGACGGTTGACGCGGCGCGCCGAGAGCTTGCGCTGACCGGCCGGCGCACGGTTTTGTTCATCGACGAGATTCACCGCTGGAACCGCGCGCAACAGGACGGCGTGCTGCCGCATGTCGAAAGCGGGCTAATCACGCTCATCGGAGCCACCACCGAAAATCCGTCATTCGAGGTGATAGCGCCCTTGCTCTCCCGCAGCCGCGTGCTCGTGCTGCATCCGCTCGGCAAAGCCGACCTCGGCACGCTCGTCAACCGCGCCCTGACCGATCGCGAAAACGGGCTGGGCCGAGCGGGGCTGAGTATTTTGCAAGAAGGGCTCGACGAGTTGATCGAGAGTGCCGCCGGTGATGCGCGCAAGCTGCTGAACACCCTCGAGGTCGCCGCTGAGATGGCGCAGCGGGCCAAGGCGAGCGCCATCGACGCTTCGCACGTGCGCGAAGCGAACCAACATAAGGCATTGCTGTATGACCGCGCCGGCGAGGAGCATTACAACGTAATCTCGGCCTTCATCAAGAGCATGCGCGGAAGCGATCCCGACGCGGCGCTTTACTGGATGATGCGGATGATAGAAGCTGGAGAGGATCCGCTATTCGTGGCGCGTCGGATGGTAATCTTCGCGGCGGAAGATATCGGCAATGCCGATCCCGACGCGCTAAAGCTCGCGATCGCGGTCAAGGACGCCGTGGATTTCGTCGGCCTGCCCGAGGGCGTCATTCCGCTCGCGCAGGGTGTAACCTACTTGGCCACCGCGCCCAAGTCCAACGCCAGTTATCTTGCGATGGGGCGAGCGCGCGAAGATGTCGGACGTTTTCGCGCGCTCCCGGTTCCGTTGCATCTGCGCAACGCCCCGACCGAGTTGATGAAAACTCTGGGCTACGGCCGCGACTATCGCTATCCACACGATTATCCGGAAGCGCTGGTCGCTCAGGACTACATGCCCGACCCGCTGAAGGGCCGGCGCTACTATCAGCCTTCGGATCGTGGATACGAGAAGCAGATTAAGCTGCTGATGGAGCTCGCGAAGCCGGCCCGCGCCGCATCGGGCGCAATTGCTCGTACGCCTCCCGGTAAAAACTCAAGATAGTCTGCGGGCCTGTTTCCTGCAGCTCCCGCGTGCTCGACTTCCCAGCCTTGCTTCAGCTGGGGCAGCTTAGCGCCGCCGGAGCTTAGCATTAGATCCCGCAAGAACCGGACTTGGGCCTGTTCGTGTGGCCCTAGGATGCGGCGCGTGCCGTGGAGGAGCCGGAGCTAGCGCGTGCCGAGCACTGCGTCCTTTAGGCTCTTGGCGGGAGTGAATCGCAGCCGCGTGCGCGCGGGAATTTTAATCTGCTCGCCAGTCGACGGGTTGCGTCCCACGCGCGCCTTGGTCTTGCGCTTGCGGAAGACGCCGAGTCCCGCCAGCTTAAGCGTCCCTTCTTTCTTGAGTTGGCGCACGACCACCGCAGTTAGCTCGTCGAGCGTGCTCTTGGTCTGTTTCTTGGTCAATCCGACCTTCTCGGCGAGGTAGGCCGTTAATTGGGCCTGCGTCATGATCCCATCCTCCCTGAACGCTGTGCGCGTTAATTTTCAAATCAGGGTGAACGAAAAGCGCGTGAGTTTCAAGGGTTTCACAGCCCTGTGATAATTTTTTCTCGACTGCGCAAGGCTTTTGCGGAGCAATAGCCGGCCAAACACTGTGCGCGAGCTTTCGCGTGATACCATGTGCGGTTCGCGGTCTTGCTGACCCTAGCTTCGCCGGTAGCGGACCTCAACCAGGAACAGGCCTCTTGCGGGCGCCGGCGCGGGCGCCGGCGCGCGATCGGCGTCGCCGAGGATCGACGCGATGGCCTCCAGGGCGAGCCGTCCGCGCCCAACCTCCACCATCGCGGCGACCATCGTGCGGACCATGTGGCGCATAAAGCTGCTGCCTTCGATGTGGTAGATTAAGAGATCGCCCGCGCTCCGCCAGGAACTTTCGTAAACGCGCCGGACCGTACTGCGCGTGGGCGAGCCGAGACTGCGGAACGCTGCGAAATCGTGCTCGCCGATGAAACACTGGGCCGCCTGCGCCATCGCATCGCGGTCAAGCGGCTGCGGCAGATGCCAGCAGTAGCGTTCGTGAAACGGCGAAGGTAAGGCGCGGTTCAGGATCTGATATTCGTAAACGCGTGAGCAGGCGTCGCGTCGGGGGTCGAAATCGTCGGTTGTCTCGCTCGCCTCCAGCACCACGATGTCGGACGGGGTAAGCGCGTTTAGCGCGCGCATCAGCTCTTCGGTCGTGAAGCGCTCCGGCGCGTTGAACGCCGCTACCTGGCCCAGTGCGTGAACGCCGGCGTCGGTACGCCCGGCGCCGACAACGCGAATCTTAAAACCGTAAAGGCGCTCCAGCGCGCTCTCGAGGCGCCCCTGCAATGAGTCCTGACCGTCCTGCACCTGCCAGCCGCAGTAGTTGCCGCCATCGTACTGAAGTTTGAGCTTAACCCTCATAGTGGAGCAAAGTGGAACACATTTTAGCCCTGGAACCGATGCGCGTAGTCGCAGGACCGCAAAATTGTTGTGCCCATCGCGGGACACTCGTACTCCGAACCGCGCACAAGCCTCTAAGAAGAGTCCGCTTAAATCGTAGCGAGAGCCCAGACAACGCCGGAGAGGCCTTTTGGTTTTTCCGATGCCAAAACCTGCGGGCGCAAAGAATCCCGCGCTCTCGGCAATTGCTGTAGAGTGATTAATAAAATGATAACACATGGGCACGGATCGGATTTTGACCCGCTCCGAAAATTCCTTCTCCGCTATCAGTTTAGAAAATCGTGAGACCCAGCCAATCCGACATCGAAATGATGACCCACGCCTTGGCTGAGGCCGAGCGTGCCATGGATGCAGGCGAAGTTCCGGTCGGCGCGATCGTGGCCGTCGAAGGTCGGATTGTCGGACGCGGCCGCAATCGCGTGATCGAGCTTTGCGATCCGACCGCGCACGCCGAGATTCTCGCTATTCGGGAGGCAGCCAGAGTGTGGAACGGCTACCGGCTCGACCAAGCGACCCTCTACGTCACGCTGGAACCGTGCGTGATGTGCGTGGGGGCGATCGTTCACGCGCGCCTCGCGTCCCTCAAGTTCGGCGCATGGGACGAAAAGGCCGGAGCCGCGGGTTCCGTGTACGACGTCGGACGGGACGGCCGCCTGAATCATCGAATCGAGGTCTATCCGCAGATCATGGCGGACCGATGCACGAATCTGCTGCGCGAGTTCTTTCGCGCAAGAAGAGGCGCCGCTTAGGCGTCACGCTCGGCGCGCAACCGCACGCCTTTCACCAAACCCGCAACATCCTGAATCTTTACTCAACGGATGTCGGCGAACGCGGAGAATTTATGCTTAAGCGCGACAATCCGTAGGATGGACGGGCGTCCGCCTCTGCTCAAGCCCGGCAGCCTCCATGGCGTGGCTAGTGGCTGTATCCTTCGGCAATGCGAACCTCGAGAAACCGCCGAAAGAGCATGCGCATCGTGTCGATATGTTGGATACCGGTGAACGGATAGCGACCAAACATGAAGGTTGGATATCCAAGCGCCGAAAACTCCTCGGCCTCGCGCTTGTTGGCTTCGAGCTTGGCAACCATCTTGTGCGCTTGGAGGTCAGCCAGAAACTCGCGCGCGTCCATCCCTACGCCGGCGGCCAACTTTGCGAGCACGCTGGGGTCTCCGATATCCAGCTGAGCTTCGAAAGCGGCGCGGAACACCGCCGCGTGGTAAGTACCGAAAACGCCCGCTTCCCGCGCGAGTTCCGCGCCCTCCAACGCTGCCTGAGAATCGAGCCATCGAGACGGCGCCGTCGCGGAAATGCCGGTCTCGGCCGCCACCATCGCCACCTTGAAGCGTTGCGCCGCGGTGAGCGGCTGACCCGGCTTAATCCGCCGGTCTCGAGCGGAAATCGGTACACCCTTCCATAGCGGCACAACGTCGAGTTCACGCTGAAGCTCGCTGACTATTCGCCACGCGATGTAACATAGCGAGGAGGCATAATCGAAATAGACGGGGACTACCACCGGCATTGGTGTCACTTGCACCCTGCCCTGGAAGTTACCACGAGTCGGTTTTACAGCCTACCGACGGAGCATCCGAATCCACTGAAAACGACGGCATGAAACCCGATAATCATGCATAATATCCACCGTTGATCGACACGGCGCGAGCTGATGAAACACGGAGGGGCCGGCGAAAACGCTGGGACAACCATTTCTCCTCAGCGCTGCAACTCCTTGCGCAGCCAGGCCCCTCGGTGACCGGCTTCAGCCGAACTGTCTTATTCTGATTTCTTGCCCGATTCGCCCCGGCCGACGTCAGATAGCTTTCAAGAGACTCCCTAATGGCGCGGGCGGCTTCGTCTGCGATGCCAGGCGCCCCCGCGACGCCGCATATCGGAAACTGAGCCTCTATCACAGCCGAACGCTCACCCTAGGAGGGCCCTGCGCGTACGACTATTCAAATCCAATCTCATCGGGGAAAAGAAACGTCGTACTGCCGTCGTCAAAGCGAACTAGGTACATTCGCCGTCCGAGGTTCTCGACTTCGTTAATCATTCGGGCCATCTCGTTGAAGCGGATGCGGCCTGCTTTGTCTCGAATCGGTTTAACTACCCGGCAAAACTTGTCTATCGTTTCTTCTGCGCACATCGTGTTCATCGTAACTCATGGCCTCAGCGGTTACGGGTTCAAGTTCTCCGTTCCTGCATTTGTCAGGCCTCGCAATAAGCATGCCTGTTATTTAGACGCCGCAGAGGGCCGAGAACTTCAATATGAACTCGCTCTTTCGATCGTTGAGAATGCGTAGGCGGGCGTCAATCGTGCCTACATTAAGCGCACGTCATCCGTAGGTTACGGATCGTTTACCGCGGGCTAGAGAAGCGCACGCAATCGGCTGGGGTTTCGGAACGCGTCAAGAACGAAACGCATGATCCTCCGACAAGCCCGCATCTGGTTGCGGCGAAATTTTGTCGCCCGTCGATCGGGGCGGCATTTTCTTTTTTCAAAATGGCTAACTTCAGTGCAATGCGCGAAACCGGGCAAATTTTCTCGCATCAAACAACGCGAATAATCCCTCGCAAAACACTTCACTGGGGCCGCCGACGGACGTAACCGACGGTTTGCGAGTAAGGCTCTGTTTATTGGCGAAAAAGAGGCAGATTAGGTGTGTGGTTAGTTAAAAGCGATAACGGCGGCGCGCAGCAGTTTACTGGGTCACGGTTTCCATCACTCGACCAGTGCCGGCATCAGCAAACTCTAACCTGAACGGTTGGTCTATGCGCCACGATTTCTTTGCCTGGTCGATCCCTTGCTTGATGTCGGAAAGAAACTTCTCTTTGACGAAGGGCGGCATCTGATCCATCGGAAAATTTTCCAACAGCACCTTAGCCTCGAGCTGCGACGGCCATTGGACATCCTTAACGCGCGGACCGGCAATCGGTATTTGGCGCAGCATATCCTCGATCGCATTTGCAAATGAGCCGGGGTCCGACGCCGAGGCAGTCAGGGCCCGCGAAACCTGCTGTCCGGCGCCACTTGCTCCAGAACCGGCACCCATGGCCGTCAGATTGCCGCCGTTCGAATCTCCTGAGGCGGCGCTGCTTGCACCGGCGTCGTTGGCCGCCACCTGGGGAGCCTCGGCGCTGCCCGCAGAGGGACGCGGTGCGCTCGCAGCACCCGCAGAAGCTTCGCTAACCGCGGGATTTGCCGTGGTGGCGGCAAGTCCGGCGGCTTGGCCCCCTTCCCGATCGGCGCTACCTGCAGCGGCGCTCGGCGGACCGGTGGACGCGGACTGAGCGGTCGCTGCGGAACCATTTAACGCTCCTGACCCGCCATTCGCCGTGGTAGAGGGAGCAGACGTCGCGCCGGTAACCTTCACAACCGCAAGCGCCAAGGGCCCGCCGCCCGAGCCATCTTTAGCCGCGGGCGCCGGTCCACTGGATGCGGATGGCGCGGCGGGCGCGCCCGCCTTTGCGGTCGCTTGCTGCGCTCCACCATTTCCGCTCGGACTGACGGGTGCTGGCGAGCGCTCGAAATCCATTCCCTGTCCGGGACCGGCCGCGGCAGCCATGGGTGGCGCGCCGTTCGCCTCCGCTATCAACTGGCGCACCTGTTTGCGAGCGCGGTCGTCCGGCGCCAACGTCAGCGCTCGGTTGAGAGCCGCGAGGGCCTTCGCCGACTGCCCCAGCTGGTTGTATGCCACGCCAAGATTGAAGTACGCTTCGAAAAAGTCAGGCTTAACTCGCAGCGCCCGATCGTACTGGCGCACCGCTTGGTCCGCGTTTCCGGTGTAAAGGTAAAGCGTGCCTAAATCGGTACGGACTGCAGGATCATCGGGCTTCTGTTTAAGGTAGTGCTCGTAAGCGGCTGTCGCTTCGTCGTAATGATGGCGGTCGTAGTTGACGTTGCCGATTCCGCGCAGAGCGCCCAGATTGTCCGGGTCTCGCTTAAGGACGTGCGTATAGGCGCGGGCCGCCGCTTCGTAAAAGGTCGGATCCAAAAGCGCCGCGCGAAAGGCAACGTCGCCGAACTCATCCCATAGCGCGAGATCGTTCGGATTCTGTTCAGCCTTTTGTTTCAGCGCCTGGATAAACTTTATCGCCTCGGCTGGCAGCTGAATCTTCGGATGATTCGCCGGCAGGCCGGCGTCGGAGGCCGCAGCGCTCTGGCTTGGGGCAGGCGTTAAAGGATTGTTCGCGACCGCGTCGAAATGTTGCTCGCGGACGATTAGAACCCACGCGATTAGCGCGCCGGCGACAACCAAACCGGAGAAGACCGAAAGAAACCCGAGGTCCGCGCTCTTGCGGGCGTTGTGGCGGCAGCTTCGCTCCGTGCTTTCGGGAAAGTCGGGCACCCTCCCCGCCGGGCGAGCCTGCATCGTCAGCTGCTGGCCGCACTGAACGCAGAACTTAGCTCCTGCAAGTAGCGGAGCGCCGCAATGCGGACAAAAACGCATACTTCGAAATCCGCGCGCTTACGTCGCCGAGCATCCCGGCCGACGACCCCGCCGCCGGCATCGGCCAACCCCGTCAAAACTGCTCAAGGAGCGCTGCAAAGGTTCCATAGCTTAGCGGCGTCCCGCCTTGGTTGATCCGGTCTTCCTGGCGGGAGGCTCGCTTAGAGCGTACCGATGCCACTCCAGGAGGTAGCTTAGCGAGCGCAAGTCTTTCATTCGGTCGAGATAGACCATCCCGTTCAGATGATCGGTCTCGTGCTGGACGACGCGGGCATGAAAGTCGGTCGCCACGAAGTCCAGCTTATCGCCCTCGCGCCCCAGCGCGCTGACGCGCACCGACTTATAGCGCGGCACCAGACCGCGCAACTCGGGGACGCTCAAACATCCTTCCCAGTCTTCAATCGTGTGTTCGTCAACCGGAGTTACCACCGGGTTGATCAAATAAGTGAGCGGAATTGGAGCCATCTCGGGGTAGCGCGGATGTTGCGCGACCTCCAGCACCGCCACGCGCAGCGGCACATGTATTTGAGGCGCGGCAAGGCCAACCCCTTCGTATTCGTGCATGGTCTCGACCATATCGTCGAGCAGCCGCTGAAAGTCACGGTCGCCAATTTTCTGCGGCGCAACCTCTCGCGCGACGCCGCGCAGCACAGGATTTCCCAGGCGAGAGACCTTCAGGATCATAAGCTCAATTCTCCAAAGCCAACGCTCTCAAACGGATCCGGCGCAACCAACCAGCTCTGCCGCGCGCTGCCCGCCACCTCAGCCCATGAGATCAACCGCTTCTTCGATCGGACGCAGAATACAAGTGAAAATAGGCGTATCGCGCAGCGTGTAACGGCTTGCCTCAGTCTCACGGAGCTCCATGACCAGATCGAGAAAATCTGACGGCGAGTCGGTCTCGAAGGCAACGACGAACTCCTGGTCGTCAAGGCCAAAGGAATAGGTCGTGTTGAGCTTAACCGAGGGATAACGATGCCCCACCTCGATATGCTCATTCATCATTCCTTGCCGCGCGTGCCTGGTCAGCATGTACCAGTCGCGCGTCTTGACGAACGGATAAACGAAGATGTACTTGCCGCCGCCGGGCACTATCTTGAGCCTGGCGCCCTCGGAACCCGCGTGCTCATGCTGGTCGATGTACGTAGACCGCTTGGTCATCGCAAGAAAACTGTGCGCTACGCTCAGATATCGACCCAACCCGGTCGCAAGCAGCTTCGCCTGCATCTCCTGGAGCATTTCCAGGTCATAGGCGATGCGCCACAGAAACAGGTCACAATCCGCGCGCAGCCCGACGGTCGAGTAAGAGCGCACTATCATGCGCTTGCCGTACTCTCGCACTTCGGCGACAAAGCGCTCCTTTTCAGCTGCCTTGCTTCCTTCGTCGAGACGGCGGAACTGGGGGTCAAGCTTGTAGAAGCAGAAGTTGACAAATTGCTGGCGCGGTTCATCTCCCATGCATGCGTCCTCGTCAAAGATTGCGCTTTTGCGACGCTATCAGGCGCTCGAATGGCGCCACGACCCGTCGGCCACGCTGCCGGCTTGCGCCTTTGCGCGCGTCAGCGGCCGGCCGCGCCCCTCTCTTCAACCACGGCTCCGCTCAGCTATGACTCCGATTATAGGCCCACCGTCGGGTAAAAGCATCACGGCTAGGCCACGCCTATTTAAGCTAACCGCTCCACTTTACGTGATGGCTCCCTCAACTGCGACCGCGCGCGGGCGACGGTTGCTGGCCGGCCTGCGCGGCGGGGAGGATCTTGACCGCGCGCAGATAACCCGAGCCGGCGGATTCGGTGATCAAAAGCGGATCGTCGCGCAGCGTCATATGGATCACGCGTCGCTCCCGCGGCGGCATCGGCTTAAGCCTCACCGCCTTTCGCTGGCGCTTGACTTGCTCGCCGAGCGCCAACGCGGTTCGCGCCAAGCGCTGGTTGCGCCGCGCGTGATACGATTCCACGTCGAGCAGAACGGGCGCCGGATTTTCGGTGCGGCGCGCGAGGATACGATTAACTACGTATTCCAGCGCCTCCAGCGTCTGCCCGCGCCGTCCAATCAAAAGGGCCGTGCTCTCGCCCTCTAAATTGATCTCGATCGCCGCATGCTCACCAGCTTCGGTGTCGACCTCGGCGGCCGAGGTGCGCACCTGCTCGCCCATCAGCGAAAGAATTTCCTTGAGCACGGCGACCGCTTCCCGCTGCTGTTCCTCGAGCGCCTTGGTGGGTTTCGTCGCCGTCTCGGCGGGGCCGTAGCCGGCGACTTCCGCGGCGGTCGAATCCGGCGAAGTGGAAGTCAGGCCTGCCGCTACCGTATCCGCGCTTTGAGCGCCAGCGCTCTCTCCTGAGGTGAAGAGGTCAAGCTTGCGAGCGGTGCTCCGAGAGCCGGCCCCGGGCCGCGATTTCTCGCCGCCGCCCGGCTCTTTTTCGGCGCGCGCTACGCTTCGCTCGGGAGTCGCCGCCGCTTCGCCGCCGACGCCCGAAGCCGCCTTGGCGAGGCCTTGCTCACCAACCGCCGCATGATAGGAGCGGCGCGTAACTCTTACGCGCGCCGGACGGGCGCCTAATCCCAGCAAGCCGGTCCGCGGACTTGCGATAATCTCGATTATGACCTCGTCCTCTTGGGCGCCGAGATGTTCAAGCGCCTGGCGCACGGCGGCATCAAGCGACCGTGCGGAGACTTCGATTGAGTTGACATCGTTCGTCATGTGGCAACGGAGGCAGCCTGTTGGAATTCGCGATTTAGAACGTACTGTTGAACCACGCCAAGCAAATTAGTGAAAAAGTAGTATAGCGTTAGGCCCGAAGGGAAATTAAGGAAAAGCAACGTGAAAGCCAGCGGCATCCAGGTCATCATCCGCTGCTGGCTGGGGTCAACCGGCTGGGGCGCCATCCTTTGCTGCACGAATGCGCTCAAGCCCATTAGCAGCACGAGCACCGGTATTCCGCCGCAGCTGGTAAAAGGCAGCGCCGGCATGTGGGGAATTGTCAGGCACTCGGGCGCGGACAAATCGTGGATCCACAAAATGAAGGGAGCGTGACGCAATTCGACGGCGTTGAGCAGCGCTTCATAGAGCCCGATAAAGATCGGCAGTTGAAGGAGCGTCGGCAGGCATCCGCCAAGCGGGCTGACGTGATTGCGCCGGTAAAGGTCCATCATCTCGCGGTTGAGGCGTTGCTGGTCGTCTTTATGCTTCTCGCGCAGCCGTTCAACCTGGGGCGCCAAACGCTGCATCTTTAACATCGAGCGCTGGCTCTTTAATGAAACTGGCAACAACAGCAGCCGGATCGCGATCGTCAACAGTATGATGTCCACGCCGTAGTTGGGCGCGAAGCGGTGAAAAAAGTTAAGGGCGTGTACGAAGGGCACCGCGATCATGGCGGCCCAGCCGAAGTTAATCGAGTCGCGAAGGCGCGAGTTAACCGCTTCCAACTCGTCGAGCTTCTTAGGGCCCAGGTACGCGGTCAGGTCGGCCTGCGCCGTGGCGCCGCCGCTGACCGGAAACCAGAGCAACGCCACCGCCTGGGCGCCGTCGAGGCCCATTTCCAGAATTCCTTGCGATGGATTGCGGGGCAGCAGAGCCGCCAGGAAATATCGATCGCCAAACCCGGCGTACGTTATCTGGCCTGACAACGGCGCCACGCCGCTGGCAAGATTACTCTGCGCTTCACTTACGGTCTTGCCATTGACTTCTGCTTCCAAAGCGGACGCGTTGCGATAGCCTTCGACGGTTCCCAGCTCCTCGGACAACTCGACTCCGAAAGCGCTGAGCTTGCCGAGATCTCCGTCCACCCGGGCGCGGAACTGGAATGCGTAGCTGTCGGCGGCGAACACCAACGTCTTGGTCAACGTCAGGCCGTTGGCACCAGGTGCGGTAAGCGTTACCGTGGCGCTCTGGCCCGGCTCGAGCACATTTTCGGGCGGCGCCTCAATCCTGTAGTTAAGCGCCGCGTCATAACTGACTTCGGTCCCGCGCCGGATAGCCAGCCCCAACGGGAAAGGTTGCCCCTGGCTGCGACGCACCATTTCAAGCGGCGGGCTCTTGGGACCGGCGGTCTCGCGGTAGTGGAGCAGCTTAAAGCTGGTCAGCCGCCCGCCCACGCTGGAAACCCGTGCGCGATAAAGCGGGGTCTCAACTTCTACCACGTGCTCCGGACCCCTGACCGTACCGGCCTCGCCCGGCGCCGTACGAACGGGACCGTTCAGGACAGGCCGCGAGGGTGCCGTCATTTGAGCCGGCGTCGCCAACGCCGACGGCTGCGCCACGGGCTGCTTTTCTCGGGGCGGATAAAGACGCTTAAGCACGAATTCTTCATAAGCGAAGATCGTGACCAACGATATGAGAATTGCAATGAACGCGCGGCTGTCCAAGTCGCTACCTTTGTATTTTGCGTGTAGACGGCACGGCGGGCGACACCGGGTCGTATCCCCAACCCCCGCCCGGGCGGCATCGGAGCAGCCGCCTTACGGCGAGCGCGCCGCCGCGTCGCACTCCATGCTCGGCGATAGCCTCGCCGGCATATTCCGAGCAGCTCGGGGTAAAGCGGCAAGCCTGACCGCCCAGCACGACCAGGAATGGCGAGAGCGTTAACCGGTAAACGTAAAGCGCTGCAAGCGCGCCACTCTTGGCAATTAACTCAGCTTTCCCGGCAAGGCCTGGCAAGCGTGACCGTAAACTTTCCAATCTCGCTCTCACCTTCTGGTCGTCTCTTCCATCGCTCGGGTTAGTGCTTTGACGGCAGCAGTCAGTTGCTGCGCAATCGCCGCTGACCTGAGTTCCCCCGAGCCGGCGAGCCCTACCACGACCAGAGCGGCGGACGCCGGTAAGAGCGGCCGAAGCGTCAATCGAAAGCACTCGCGCACGCGCCGCTTAAGTCGGTTGCGCACCACCGCCGTACCGATCCGTCGCGACACCGTGATGCCCAGCTTAGGCCCCGCGGCGTCAAAGCCGGGGAGCATCCCAACCAAAAAATGGCGCGTACGCCGCTTGAGACCGTTGCGCTGTACGGCAAGAAAATCCGACCGGCGGCGCAGGCGATGGTGTGGCGCGAAGCCAACGCCGCCAGGCAGGCCTAGCCGGGCTGCTTGGGCGGGGTCTCCACCGTCAAGCGATGGCGGCCCTTGGCGCGCCGGCGTCTCAGCACGTTGCGACCCCCGGGCGTCGCCATGCGCGCGCGAAAGCCGTGCGTCCGTTTGCGTCGGACATTGCTCGGTTGGTAAGTTCTTTTCATCGCCGTGACTTCGTGAGCGGTTTTGCGCGTGCCTGATATTGATTGCCGACCGCCGGCTCAAAGGCGCCTCAACACGTCCATCCGGCGCCATATCCTCAAACACGCGGTCCATAATCGAAACATACTCTGCGCCGGTCGGCAAGGCGGGCGCATCGCGAGCCCGCATTAGACACGTCGCTCGTGGACGACCATTAAGGCCATAAATGTCGGGAATGAAGCGGAACTGACATATTCAAGAATTCGGGACACTGATGCTACCTGACAAGCATAGGGAATGTACACATACGATACTATTGTAGCGCCCGCAAGCGCTGCCGGCCAAGGCGCGGTAGCCGTAGTGCGGCTTTCGGGCCCCTGCGCTTTGCCGATTTTGCGCCGGATATGGCATCCGGCGCGCACCGGCGCGCTTGCCCCGCGCCGGCTTTACCTGGGCACGGTCTGCGACCCCGAAAGCGGTGCGCCGATCGACCGGGCGCTGGCGGTGGCGATGCCGGCGCCGAAGAGCTTTACCGGGGAGGACGTAGCCGAAATCCATTGCCACGGCGGCGTCTTTCTCGTGCGCCGAATCGTGGCCGCCGCGCTCAACGCCGGCGCACGCATGGCCGAGCCCGGCGAGTTCAGCCGACGCGCCTTTTTGAACGGCCGCATCGACCTGACCGAAGCCGAGGCTATCGCCGACCTGATTGCCGCGCAAAGCGAAGGCGCGGTCGCGCAGGCGCTGGCTCAACTCAACGGCGCGTTGTCCGCCAAGGTGCATGCGATGCGCGAGCAGGTGCTCGCGATCGAAGCCTACCTCGAGGTGCAAATTGATTTTAATGATGAGGACCTCGCCTTGCCGGACACTAAGGAGATTGACTCGCGATGCGCGCGCTTATTCGCTGACCTCAAAAGTTTGCACGACAGCTTCGCGCGAGGCCGCCTGATGCGCACCGGCGCCAGCACCGCTATCATCGGCAAACCGAATGTCGGAAAATCAAGCCTGCTCAATCTGCTGCTCGGCGTCGAACGCGCGATCGTAACGCCGATCCCAGGAACTACGCGTGATGTAATCGAGGATGCGATTAAAGTCGGGACTTATTCGTTGATTTTACAGGACGGCGCCGGCATCCGCGATACCAACGACGTCGTGGAGCGTATCGGCGTCGAACGGACGCGAGCTAACGCTGAGGGAGCGGACCTGCTGATCGCTGTCTTCGACGCGTCGCGGCCGCTGGAAAGTGAGGACCGCGAGGTGCTGGAGATCGCTCGTAACCGCCCGACTTTGGCAGCGCTTAATAAGGTGGATCTTCCGAGGCAGCTTTCTCCAGGCGACCTGCGTCGTCTAGGCTTCGCCTCCGAGATCGTCGAAATCTCCGCCACGCGCGGCGATGGACTAGATCAGCTTCGCGAAAAGTTAGCGGAAATCCTCGAAGGCCTGAGCGGCGAGCGGCAAGCCGACTCGGTTGCAATCTCGCGCGAACGCCACCGCGCGGCGCTTGATGACGCAATGTCCGCAATCGGGGCGGCGCGCGACGCCCTGGCCCGAAAGGCCCCGCCCGAGATCGTTGCCCTCGACGTTAAAACCGCCGCCCGCTCGCTCGCCGCGATAACCGGCGAGGTAACGTCTGAGGACGTTCTGGACGTGATTTTCCGCGAGTTTTGTATCGGAAAGTGAGCGCGAAGACCGAATATTTGCCGGAATTCGGCTAGGATGGGCGAAGTAAGATAGGCGCGGCGTCGCAGTTAATAAAACCATGTTTTGAAATTAACCTAGGTTAAGCAAGCTGTTTCGGGAGACAACCGCACGCTTTAGCTCTCTTGGGCATGGTTAAAAAGGCTATTCAGCACGTTTGCTTAGCAGCAAAGCTTTGCTTCTGGGAACGCAAGCGGTGAATTACCGAGTGATTGTCGTCGGCGCCGGGCATGCCGGGATTGAGGCGGCGATGGCTACGGCGCGCATGGGCGAAAAGACGCTCATGCTCACGCTAAACCTCGACCATATCGGCCAGATGTCCTGTAATCCGGCGATTGGGGGAATCGGCAAAGGTCATTTGGTGCGAGAGATCGACGCTTTAGGCGGGGAGATGGGCGTCGCTATCGACGAAACGGGAATCCAGTTCAGATTTCTCAACACTAGGAAAGGACCGGCGGTACGAGCCAGACGCGCCCAGGCTGACAAGGCGGCGTACCGCGCGCGGATGAAGCGGGTCGTCGAACGGACGCCAAACCTAACCGTCCGTCAGGGCAGCGTCGAGCGACTCCTACTCGACGACCGTCGCGTGATTGGCGTCGAAACCCAAATCGGCGAGCAGTTCTACGGCGACGCCGTCGTGTTGACCACCGGAACGTTCTTGAGGGGCCTGGTCCATGTCGGCGACAAAAACTACGCCGCCGGGCGCGCTGGCGATTTCGCCGCGATGGGGCTAAGCGAGCATCTGCGGGACCTCGGCATTCGGATAGGTCGGCTGAAAACTGGCACTTGTCCGCGGCTAGACGGGCGCACGATTGACTATTCGGCGCTAGAGATCCAGCCGGGCGACGAACCGCCCCCGATGTTTTCTTTCCGCAGCAAGGGAGTCACGCGCCGACAGATAGCGTGCCATCTCACCTACACGAGCCAGACGACTCACGAGATTATTCGCGCCAACCTGACCCGGTCGCCGATGTACGCCGGAGTAATCCAGAGCCGCGGTCCGCGATATTGCCCCTCAATCGAAGACAAGATCGCGCGCTTCGCCGATAAGGAGCGCCATCAGATTTTCCTGGAGCCCGAAGGGCTGGACACCGTTGAGGTTTATCCCAACGGCCTCTCGACGAGCCTCCCGCTCGACGTGCAGGTCGCGATGGTGCGCTCGATTCCGGGTTTGGAGCGAGCCGAGATTATGCGCCCCGGCTACGCTATCGAGTACGACTACGCCGATCCGACACAGCTTACGCCATCGCTCGAAAGCAAGCTCGTTGAGGGGCTTTTCCTCGCAGGGCAGATTAACGGCACCACCGGATACGAGGAAGCCGGTGCACAGGGCCTGATAGCCGGGATTAATGCGGTGCTGAAGCTGCGGGGCGAGCCGCCGCTCATCTTGCGCCGCGACGAGGCGTATATCGGCGTGCTAATCGACGACCTGGTCACCCGCGGGATCGGCGGCGAACCCTATCGGATGTTCACCTCGCGGGCGGAATACCGTCTTTTGCTGCGCGAAGACAACGCCGACCGCCGCCTAAGCGCGATCGGAGAGCGGCTCGGCCTGCTCGGCAGCGAGGCCGCCGAGCAAATTCGCCGCAAGGATGCCGCCGTTTCCGCCGAAAGAGAACGACTTAGCCAGGCGCTGGTGAGATCCGATGACGCCACGAATAGGATCCTGCTAAGCGTCGGTTCCGCGCCGATAAAGGAGCCGGTGCGAGCGATCGAGCTTTTGCGCCGGCCCGAGCTTTCCTACCAGTGCGTGACAGAGCTTGCCGGTGCGACGCCCGCACTCAGCGTCGACCAAGCGGCCGAACTCGAAATCGAGATTAAATATGAAGGCTACGTAAGACGCGAGACGGAGCTTATCATGCGCTTGCGCCGCCTCGAAGAAACACCGATTCCCGAAGGGCTCGACTATCACGCGATCGCAGGCTTATCCAGCGAAGTGCGCGAACGACTGTCCCTCGTGAGGCCGAGGTCGCTTGGCCAGGCAAGCCGGACCCCGGGAATTACGCCGGCTGCGGTGTCGATCTTAGCGGTCCATCTCAAGCGCCGCAGAAGGACTGACCACGAGCGCGCGGCCGCGAGCGGCGCTTCCGAATAGAGAAGAATTGGAGTCTTTGCGGATTCCTTGAGCCTTTCACGAGCCCGACTTACCAAGCAACCAACCGCGCCTGACGACCGCCGGCACGCCGTGGCCGAGGAGGTCGGCCGCGAGGTTAGCGATATTCTCCGGCGCTCGCTGCCACTAATCTGGCCCGAGTTACGCTTGGCACCGGAGTTCTTCCGGCGTATGGAGACTTTCGCGGCGCTGCTCGCGCGTTGGGGCAAGCAATTCAATCTGACCGCTCGCCCGGAGGATCCCGCGGCTCTCGCGTTCCATATCACCGATTGCGCGAGCCTTTTAGCGCTCCAGGGCAAGGCATCGTGTCTGCGCGGCTGCCTCGATTCAGGGCGAGAGGTCGCTGATATCGGCAGTGGCTGCGGCTTTCCTGGCGTGGTGCTTGCGAGCGGATGCGCGGCGCGGGTGGTATTGTTTGAGCGCCGGCGCAAGCGCGCCGCCTTTTTGCGAATCGTAGTCGCCGCACTTAGCCTCGATAACGCCGAAGTCTCGACAACGGCGTTGCCCAATGCCCAGGTTCTTCCCCGCTTCGACGCCGCGGTCGGTCGCGCCGTGGCTCTACCAGAGGAATTCTTTAGCCTCGCGCACGGCGTGCTCTCGGAAGGGGGCGTGGCGATACTATATGCAACACGGAATCAGGAGATCGGCCTTGCAAGGGCGCGCCGCCTCGGATTTTGCAACTCCCAGAAATTGGATTACCAGCTCGGGCCTGGGGTGAAGGAGCGGACCGGAGCCCTCAACCAGCGCAAGACAGCGAATTCTTCCGACCGAGCACTGATTATCCGCCAAAAGGTGACGCCCTGCTTGATTTGATACAGTTGTCGGAGCATCTTCAGTCTTATTCGGCCACAAGACGACGGTGGGTCGTCCACGCTGCGGCCGGGGCAACTACCAGGCGACCAATCAGCGATCGTTTCACGTGAAACAGAGCGGGCCGAGCGATCCGCTACCTGTGTCTTGCTTCAGGCCAAGCGCTCGCCCAGATTCGGCTCCTGTCCGGGGCTGGTTTTTTGCCACAGACCGGGCACTTGTCTGGAACAAGACTAACCGCAGGGTGCCAAGATTTTGGAAAAAGTTCTTGTCGTAGCAAATCAGAAGGGTGGTGTAGGAAAAACCACTACCGCGGTAAATCTCGCCGTCGGGTTGGCTGAGCTGAAGCGCGAAATCCTCCTCGTGGATCTCGACCCACAGGCGAACGCTACCTCGGGGCTCGTACCGGACGCTTCGGTCAGGGCGTCATGGGCCGAAGCGGGGGTCACCACTTACGAGGCCATAATCGGCCAGGCGGAACTCTCCCAGATTGTCAGGGCCATTTCGCGCTCCCTGTTTCTGACTCCGGCAGGGCCAAATCTCGTAGGCGCGGAAATCGAGTTGGTGAGCGTCGCTGATCGTGAAAGGCGGCTTAAGGAAGTTCTTTCCGCGGTGGATCACCAATACGACTATATAATTATCGATACGCCCCCGTCGCTCGGCCTGCTCACGCTCAACGCACTAGTCGCTGCGGATTCAGTGATCATCCCGATGCAATGCGAATATTACGCGCTCGAGGGGTTAAGCGCGCTTTTAAAGACTGTCAAACGCGTCCATGATACGCTCAATCCCCATCTCAAGATCGGCGGGATCCTGCTCACGATGTTTGACTCGCGCAATCGCCTGAGCCATGAAGTGGCCCAGGAAATCCGCCAACATTTCGCTGGGCAGGTCTTCAACAGCGTGATCCCGCGCAACGTAAGAATATCCGAAAGTCCAAGCCACGGCCTGTCCGTGCTCGATTACGAAAGCAAATCCGCCGGCGCCCAGAGCTATCGAGCACTAGCGACCGAACTTGACCAGCGCCGAAGCGCGGTTCATTCCGCGCCGGCTGGCCAACGTCAGAGCAGCTACGAAGTCGGCAACCAGCCAAAGCATCAAGGAAAGGAAAGCTAGATGGTACGCAAACCGCTCGGTCGCGGTCTGGGCGCGCTGATCGAGTCCCCGCCTGCACCACCGTCGGGTCACACCGGCGCTAGTCTGCTCAACGTCCCGATAGACCGGATCTTCCCCTCGCCTTTCCAGCCCCGCACGAAATTCGACGGCGAACGGCTGGACGAACTCGCCAGGTCGATCGAGAGCCAAGGCCTGATCGAACCGCTCGTGGTTCGGCTCGACTCCGCCCGCAGCGATACGTATCAATTAATCGCCGGCGAACGCAGGCTGCGGGCGGCGCGTCAAGCCGGCCTTTCGGTTGTCCCCGTAGTCGTTAAGGAGCTTGACGATCGGGGCGCGCTGGAGATGTCCTTGGTCGAAAACCTCGCGCGCGAGGATCTCGGCCCAATTGACGAAGCACGCGCTCTACTGCGGCTAAGCCGCGAATTCGGACTTTCCCAAGAGGAAATCGCCCGCCGGATCGGCAAAAGCCGACCCTACGTGAGCAACTCGATTCGCCTTCTCGACCTGCCGGAGGAGATCGTGGAAATGATCGAGCGGGGCGAATTAACCCCCGGTCAAGCACGCCCGTTAGTCGCGCTTGACGACGAGCAGTCTCAATTAGAGGCGGCCCGTCGAATCGTCGGAGCGCGAGTCTCCGCGCGTGGCGCCGAGGCGATGGCGCGCGCGATGCGCCCAGCGTCCGAGCGGTCGCCGTCCAAACGCCCGATCGACGTTGACCTACAGGCCCTTAGCGACAGCCTTCGCGAAGCGCTCAAACGGCGCGTGCGAGTCATTACCAAGCGTGGCGGCGCCGGGCGAATCGAGATCGAGTTTTACGACGATGCCGACCTCACGGAGTTGGCCAATTGGCTCCTCGCCATTAAACAAACATAGTTTTATTTTTTTTCCGAACACCTTGGTTGGAAGGAGGTTATCACGCATGACCGCTCAGCCCACGGTGCAGGTCGGGATTCTGATGGGAAGTAAAAACGACTATGAGTATCTCTCGGCGGCCTGCGAGGTTCTGAACGAGTTTAAGATTTCCTACGAAGCGCGAGTGCTTTCGGCCCACCGCACTCCGGACTTGGCGCTCGATTACGCGACAACAGCGATCGATCGCGGACTCGAAGTGATAATCGCCGGCGCGGGCGGCGCCGCTCATCTTCCTGGTGTCGTCGCTGCCAAAACCCTGTTGCCGGTGATCGGCGTACCGATACCCTCGACCGAGCTTAAGGGAATGGATGCGCTACTGTCGATCGTGCAGATGCCCAAGGGAATACCGGTCGCCACGATGGCGATCGGGAAGGCCGGAGCGGCGAACGCGGCGCTGTTCGCCGCGGCGATCCTATCTTCGCGCCATCCCGAGATACGCGAACGGTTGAGCGCCTACCGCAAAGCGCGAGCGGAAGAGGTGCTCAAGCAGACGCTTGCATAGTACTCAAGCACCCGCGCCGCCACTGGTGGCGTGGGGCATGGTCGGGGGACAACCCGCGAGATTAAGCCATGCGAGAGTCTTTGCTATAATGCGGCCGGCAAGACGCCACAGCGCCATTGCGAACACGTTGCCGAACAGGTTGGGCGAATACGTTCGGGTGAATCCGTCATACTCAGTCCCATGCAGTCCCATAGGCTGCCCGGAGACCCTGAGGCCAAGTAGCTAGCGCCGCAGCGGGCATTACGGATTACAGCCGGAAGCCGGGCAGCGTCAAATCGATCCGCAGGAGACAAATGTGAACAACTTCTACGACGCGAGCAACGTAAAGCATCTGCGTAAGCTAAAGGAGCTGAAGCCGGACACCTTCAGGCTCTACCTCGATTGGAACAAGGAAGTCTTCAAAGAGGGGGCGCTGCCCGCCAAGACCAAGCAGTTAATGGCCGTGGTAGCGGCGGAGATCACCCAATGCCCATGGTGTATCGAGGACCATACCAAGCGCGCCAAGGACGCCGGCGCCACCGAAGCGGAGTTGGCCGAAGCGGCGTTCGTCGCGATGGCGATGCGGGCCGGCGGAGCATTCGCCCATAGCTGCATCTCGTTCGGGGTTTTCGAAGAGCACGGACATAAATAGCCGCGAAAGCGAGCAAGGAAACGCGAGGACATCACATGTCGCAAGCGGGGATGGCGCGCTCGACGCGCGCCATTGATGTTGGCGGTACGCAAATCGGCGGTGGAGCGCCGGTCGTGGTGCAGTCAATGTGCGCCACCCGCACGATGGATATCGACGACACCGTGCGCCAAGTGCATCAGCTCGCTCAAGCGGGAGCTGGTATCGTCCGTATCGCGCTGGACAACGAAAAAGAGGTTCCGGCGCTAAAAGAAATCCGCGCACAAAGCCCGGGCGTCGTGCTATCCGTCGATCTACAGGAAAACTATCGGATCGCGGACAAGGTTGGGCCGTACGTTGATAAAATCCGCTACAACCCCGGCCATCTTCACCATATCGAGAAGGCCAAGTCCATCGCGGACAAGGTTTCCTGGTTGGTTTCGGTCGCGCGCGAGCATAATCTGGCGATGCGGGTCGGGGTCAACTGCGGCTCCGTGGCGCCGGATTTCCTCAGACGATATCCGGGTGATCAGCTCGCGGCCCTGATCGAGTCAGCCGTGTATCACTGCGGCCTCCTTGATGACCTGGGGTTTACGCGCTTCGTGGTCTCGCTCAAGGACTCGGACCCGGCCAAGGTGGTCGAGGCAAATCGACGCTTCGCTTCGCAGCGGCCCGACGTCCCGCTGCATCTCGGCGTCACCGAGGCCGGGCTGCCACCCGACGGCATAATCAAGACCCGCTTGGCATTCGAGAAGCTTCTCGCCCAAGGGATCGGCGACACGATACGAGTCTCGCTAACGCTGCCTCACGCGCGCAAGCACGAGGAGGTCTTGGCCGGGCATCAGATTTTGGCCGACGTCACCAATGGGCACTTTATCTCGGTGCCGGACTTCGGCAAGGGGCTTAACATCATTTCATGCCCGTCCTGTTCGCGGGTTGAAAACGAAAAGTTCGTCGAACTTGCGGAACAGGTAAAGGAGCTTACCACCTACGCCGCTCAGCATCGGCTGACGATAGCCGTGATGGGCTGTCGGGTTAACGGACCTGGAGAGACCGACGACGCCGACTTGGGCCTCTGGTGCGGTCCCACCACGGTCAACTTGAAGCTTAAGAACCGTAAGCTTGGGAATTTCAGCTATGACGAAGTCTTGGCGCGTCTTCGTACGGAGCTGGATCGGCTGATCGCGGAACGTTCCGCCGCATAGGGCGCCATCGCCCTGACGAGGCTAGCGTAATGTCGAAACCATCGGATTTTCCCCTGCCGACCGGCCTTCCACGGCCGGTGGACGACGGTGCGTGCCGCCATCTACCGGGCACGCCCATGCCCCATGTAGTTCTTCCTTCCACCGCGGGGCGCGCGGTTGACCTTGCGGCGCTCACCGCGCCGCGAACGGTGATCTACTGCTACCCGATGACGGGGGTGCCAGGTAAACCGCTTCCCGAGGGCTGGGACATGATTCCTGGCGCTCGCGGATGCACGCCGCAAACTTGCTCATTTCGCGACCATCACGGCGAGCTGAAGGCGCTTAAGGCCGAAGTCTTTGGTCTGAGCACGCAGACGACCGAGTATCAGCGCGAGATGGCTGACCGGCTGAATCTGCCCTTTGAAGTCCTGAGCGACGCCGAGTTCAAGCTCTGCACGGCGCTGCGCCTCCCGACCTTCGACGTGGACGGAATGCACCTTATCAAGCGGCTCACACTGATTGTGCGCGGCGGGGCTGTCGAGCATGTTCTTTACCCGGTGTTTCCTCCGGACGAAAGCGCCGCACAGACCATTGAGTGGCTTCACGCAAATCCGCTCTGAGCGGGCCAACAGTTCGCCGCAAATCCCCGCGTGCCATCGCCGCCGGTAGCATGACGGCGGGTACGCGAAACGCGCCGAGCGCGCGGGCGAACGACCAGGGCGCCTAGGCGCGATCGCCTCCTGCGTCAGCTCCGCATAGCGAGGTAGCTGCGCCCGTGCGCCGATCAGAGGTCGTGGCGAAAGACTAGCAGCCTGGCACGGCGCGCGCGATCGTAACCGTACCATTTGGGCGGCGCGACGTCGTGCGGCGAAACCCGTCGAAAGCCTAATCGTTCGAACAAACGCGCGGCATGCGCTTCGCTCGTGCAGGCGAAAACGTAACTGAGCCGGCGCGCCCGCGCCTCTTTGAGCACCTCCTTGACCAATTCCGAAGCGACGCCTTCACGCTGAAACCGGGTGAGTGTATACAGGGCGGTGATCTCGCCGGCACGTTGGCGTTGGTACGGCTCCGTCAGGAGCGAGCAGATGCCGGCCAATTGCTCCTCGCCCAGCCGGTAGCCGACACACGACGGCAAAAGCCGCGCAACTTCCTCCCGCGATCGCTCTAATAAGGCGCCTTCTCTCTGGCCGCGCTCGATCAACGCTTGCGCCTGGTCGAATTCATCGATTGAGATGGGACACGCTGTGCCGTACGGAACCCTTGTGAAGAGCGTGCCGGTTCCGAGATAGCTGAAAAGCTCCTCGTAAACGCCGTTGGGCGTGGTGAGATTCACAGAACTCACCTCGCGATCGAGCATGCGCTTGATCGCGTTCAGCAGGCGGCGCTGCACGGCGGAATTTCGCGCCCGAAGCGTGCGGCCGATACGTCTCATCTCAAGGAAAGAGACCCGCGCGTCGCCCGCTTCGCGCAAGCCGCCGGCACGGTCGAGCAGCACGACCTTGAAAACGCGCAGGCGACCGGCCAATGCGCCTACGAAACGCAGAAAATCAACGGGCTCGTCGCTCTCGACGCTGATTACGACCAGCGCGTTCTCACTAAGCTCCAGCCAAAGTTCGCCCAACGCCGAGTCGGGAGGGTATGGCCGGCGGGCAATCCGCCGCGTGGGAACGAAGGTATGGGACGCAAGATGCGGCTTGAGGCGAGCGGTGCGCCTTAGCACCGCAGGGATGGCGGCGCTGCCGGCGACCACGACGCAACGCGTCTGGTTGCGCTTGAGTTCGCGCAGCGTTTTGACCAGCGCGCTGAGCTCGGAGAGTTTGCGCCCCGCAGGCGGGATCAGCGCGAACAGCAGGCTTTTCCCGTGGAACTCCTCGAGGTAAAAGCTCTTTTCACTGAACGGCGATTTCGATTGGAGAGCTTTTGCTTCGGCCATCGCGCCGGCGGCAAGCGTCATTTCGGCAAACCGCGCCGCGCGCAAAGGTAGCTTCTGAAACCAGAAGCCCGAGCACCGTTAAATGACCACGGGTATGTCAAACGGCCTTTGAAAAGCCGCGATGTCGGCACTCGCACTTGACTAATGATCAACCAGAACGATTTCGATATGGCGGATCGGTTCCAGCTCGACCTTTAGCGGATTGAACTCGCAGTCCAACACATGACCGCCGTGCTTGCCGTCCGTGCTCAGGAAGTGCAAATGCAATCCTCCACCGCTCATCTCAGCCATTGCCGGCGGCGACCAGAAGCCGACCAGGGTGGCGTCAACGTCGCGCAAAGTGAACACGTGCTGCTGTTCAACCGCCTTAGCCAGCGTCGTATAGGGAGCAGTCTGCTTGGGCACGCTCCGCGCCTTGATCGAGGTAAATCTGCCCGTCAACCGCACCGCGCTATAAATTTTCTTGGAGGGCATCGAGGCCAAAATCAGCTGCTCGAGCACCTGCAAGTTCGTCGTCGTATGCACGGTTATCGTTTGAGTGGGCTTGAAGAACGTGACCAGCGCAAATGGAGTGCGGGCGGCGTCGTCAGCCAATGTCGGGGGTCCGTCGACCCTTGCCTGGTAGGCCTTGCCGTCAATGACGATCAATTCGCCATCAAGACCGTCAAAGGTGCCCAGCCCAAAGTTGCCGTGCTTTTTCAGCGTCGAGATCTTTGGTCCGCCGTCGAATCGCCCAATCGCCATCGCCTCACGCGAGGAGACCTGGTAGATGACGCGCGTGTCCTGAGCGTTCCCCGTTCCCGGAACAAAGCACAGGGCGACCAAGCCGAACGCACCAACCGCCAGGGCTAGCCACCAATGGCAGCGCCGACTCACCGCCGATATTTTCCTGAACGCTAAAGGCTTCACACGAACGTTCCTCATTCCACTAGGCTTCCTGCGCCCGATGATACCGCATCGGCCGGCGCGCACGCGAGGTGCAAACCAACACAGGCGCGACTCCAACGGCAAGCCGCTTCCCCGGAACTATTGCGCTAGGCAACCCCCACTATACTTACCTCGCAATGATTTAACATATCCTAACTTAATCTCAGAGCATCTCGCGACCCTTTAGCTCGGCCTTTTCAAACAGCAATCACAAACACCTCTGTCGCGCCTTGCCAGCTGTCACGCAACTATGTCTCGCGAATGCCTCACTCCGGCACATGGTCGCCTACCCCGATATGCCACTAAGTAGGACGCGGCAGCCTGCAGTCGGACGACGATAGGGAACGACGAGACTACCGAGCGAGGTTTACATGAAAAGCCCAACGTAGACCGGCCTGCGCAAGCGGCGCTCGGCGGCACTGTTTTTGTGACGGCACAGAGGCGGGGTGACAACCATGAACGAGTTGCGGCCGGACAAACAGGGAGGGATGGGAGCGAGATTGACCCGCGCGTGGCGCCGCCGCCGGATTTTCGCGATGAACCCGAAGCTGCTCCTTCGCACGCCGGCCAAGCGGTGAGGGTTCGTGTGAGCACCCGCATACTTGGTACGCCGCCGCGCCCCGCCTGCGGTTCAAGCACGGTGACGGCCGCGCAAGGCGACGCCCTCAGGGGTATTGACGTCGCCCTCACTGAGCCTCAACCCGCGAGAACCTCCTACAGCGAGGCCTCGACGCGGGCGAAATCCGCCAAGTTCTCGGTCGTCATACCGGTCTACAATGAAGCTTCCACGATTCGCGAAGTTATTCGCCGCGTGCTAGCGACCGGCTTTGACCTCGAAGTGATCGTCGTGGACGACGGCTCTACGGACGGTACAAGCGACCATCTCGCGGCGATTAACCATCCGCAAGTCCGCTGTCTTCGCCAGACGGTCAATCGGGGCAAAGGCGCCGCGCTGCGGCTCGGATTCGCCGCAGTCTCGCATCCTTATATTGTCGTGCAGGACGCCGACTTGGAATACGACCCTAAGGACTACGGCGCGCTGCTCGAGCCTCTGCTGGACGGGCGCGCCGACATCGTCTTCGGCTCGCGGTTTTTGGGCGGACCCCATCGTGTGCTCTTTTTCTGGCACTTTGTCGGCAACCGTTTTTTGACCTTGCTCTGCGACATGCTGAGCAACCTGAACCTCAGCGACATGGAGACCGGTCTGAAGGCGTTCAGGCGCGATAAGCTGGTACAATTAACCCTCTGCTCGAATCGGTTTACCTTCGAGCCCGAGATAACGATTAAGGCCGCGCGCGCTGGATGGCGCGTTTACGAAGTGCCGATTTCCTATACGGGCCGAACCTACGCCGAGGGCAAGAAGATCACCTGGCACGACGGCGTGGCTGCGATCTTTGCAATGTTTTATTACCGGCTGTTGGAGCAAAGGTAGCTCGCTTTGCGAGCCACCGAGTGTCGGGATCCCCTCTCGCCTGCTCGCGCCATCCGCGAAAAGCCGCTGCGACACCTTCTCGTAAGGCCAAACCGAGTCGGCTTGCGCCTGATCGCTGCGCGAGTAGGGCGCCGCGCAAAACCCTGTTAAGATAGCGCCACTATAGTCTGAGTCAACGAGCGATCACCCATACGACGTTGTCCTGGCGTAAACCTAGCAGGCCGGGCCGGCGTGCCGGGTTCACACAACGGAGCGTCGGCGCTTAGGCCACCTTGGCGCGACAACGCTAACGCATCGCGAAGAGAGATTATTTTCGCGTGCTACGAACGCACCCGGTTTGAGCAAGCCTTATCCGCTGAGCGCTGAATAGCCAAGATGGGCGAGCGCGCGGAATCGGGCCCGGACTCGAGGGCTTACGCGATACGGCCGTGATGGTAGCATCTTCTTAACAAATGTCCGCGGGGTGGCTTGGCGAGATCGAACGGTCTCGCACCACGTTTACCATAGAATAATGTCCGAGTGAAACGCGCTAGGGTTCATACGCCTGATTCCCCAGCAAGACCGGAGCATCATGGCATCCGTAAACGAACATCAGGAAAAGACGCAAGCGCCGCCTGACGACAGCCATCCGTTGCGCGACATCATCGTGGGACCGCCGCGGGACGTTCACGATCCCACGGTGTTCCACCGCCTGTCACTGGCCGCCTTTTTGGCTTGGGTGGGACTCGGCGCCGACGGCATGACTTCCTCATGCTACGGCCCGGAGGAAGCTTTCCTCGCCCTCGGCCATCACCAGTATCTGGCTATCTTCCTGGGATTACTCACCGCACTGACAGTTTTCATCATCTCGGCATCCTACTCGCAAATTATCGATCTATTTCCGACCGGAGGCGGCGGATACATTGTGGCGACCGACCTCCTCGGGCCGCGCGTCGGGTTAATTTCGGGGTGCGCGCTGGTGATTGACTATATCCTGACGATCACCGTATCGATTGCCAGCGGCAGCGACGCCTTGTTCAGCCTTTTCCCTCTGCACTGGCAGCCGTTCAAGTTGACCTTTTCTCTTCTGGTGTTGGTGCTCTTGATCACTATTAATCTTAGGGGGCTTAAGGAATCGGTGACCTCAATGCTGCCGATCTTTGTAGCCTTCGTCGTGATGCATGTGGGACTGATCGTCTACGGCCTGAGCTTTCACGCAGCGCAGTTGCCCGGCGTAATCCACTCGGCGGTGCTTCAGGCTCACGCCGACATGCGCGACATTGGCGGCCTCGCTGTAGCGTTCATTTTCCTGCGCGCATACAGCCTTGGCGGCGGGACGTACACCGGGATCGAAGCGGTAAGCAACGGGCTGCCCATCCTGCGCGAGCCACGCACGGTCACCGGCAAGCACGCGATGGCCTACATGGCGGTCTCGCTCGCCTTTCTGGCAGCCGGAATATTGTCGTGCTATTTGCTCTTCCACGTCGCGCCTGTCCCGGGCCTGACGCTAAACGCCGTGCTCTTCGACCGCTTGGCCGGGGCCTGGCACTGGCATGGCATCGCGATCGGCTCGGGAATCGTGACGTTTACCTTGCTAACGGAGGGCAGCCTTCTATTCGTCGCGGCGCAAACCGGGTTCACCGATGGTCCGCGCGTGCTGGCCACGATGGCGGCCGATCGATGGCTGCCGAGGCGTTTGGCCAACCTCAGCGTTCGCCTGGTGACCCAAGACGGCGTGTTTGCGATAGGCGTGGCCAGCGCCTTAATCCTGATCGGAACCAGAGGCGCCGTGTCAATTTTGGTGGGTCTTTACGCGATCAACGTTTTCATTACCTTCACGCTTTCTCAACTCGGGATGAGCGTGCACTGGTGGCAGACGCGCAAACTCGGAGAACGCCGCTGGATGCGCAAGCTGGCGATCAACGGAATTGGCTGCGTGCTAACGTCCGCGATTCTGGTGGCCACTGTGATCGTCAAATTCGACGAAGGCGCGTGGACGACATTGTTGATCACCGGCGCCTTGGTGCTGGCTTGCCAATTAGTCCGCCGCCATTACGACCGCGTAGCCGCAGCGATCGCCCGGCTCGAAGCGCAGGTACTGCCTCTGATACGCGCGGCCAAGGCCGACCACCCGCCTCCCGAGCCCGGGCCTGACGCGCCAACCGCAGCGCTGCTAGTGAATCGCTTTAACGGCTTGGGCTTGGCTACGCTGCTGAATCTAACGCGCTTATTTAAGGGTCAATACGCTAAGGTTGTCTTCCTCGGTGTCGCCGAGGTGAATTCCCGCTCGCTCAGAGGACCAAAGGAAATTGAACGATTAGAGAGCGACCTCGCCAACGATCTGAAGGCGTATTGCCAACTCGCGATGAATATGGGATACAACGCGGAATCGCGGATGGCGGTAGCCACCGATACCGTCGACAAGCTCCACAAGATGTGCCTGGAACTCGCCGATCAATTTCCCAATGTCGTATTCTTCTGCGGCAAATTGGTTTTCGGGCGCGACACCGAAGGCTTCCTGAGCCGTTTCTTGCACGATCAGGTGCCGTCTGAGTTGCAAAGCTTGCTCCAGGTAAGAGGTTTAAGTCTGGTCATCCTTCCGGCTCGCGCTGTCCCCGAAGAGCGGCTCGATACTTCCGGGGGTCCTCGAATCGCAGAACCTCTGGTTCGCGGGAATTGACTCGCAACGCCAGCCGCAGGCGAACCTGACGCCGTCCTAGCGCTAATCTCGCATGGCGAAAGTATAAAGCCAACGGGCCACCTTGCGCCGAGGCGTCCAACTCGCGCGCGCATCGAGAGTGCGTGCAGATTTCTCGCGCCAGAGCCGCAGAATGCCCCGTCCCTGATTTACTGCGACGAAGCGCTGTTGTGGATGGTTGGCGCCTGCGTGGCGTTCGGAGACTTGGCAGGAGTCGTCACCAGATTGGCCGATTGTGCTGAAGAAGAGGCGAGGTGCAACGCAACCTGAGCCCGTTTCCCCTGGCGCAGCACGTTGAGATAAACGATACCGCCGGGCTTGGTCGCGCGCAGCTCTTCGTCGAGGTCGAGCACATGGGCAGCGCGTTGTCCGTCGATCCCGATAATCAAGTCGCAGGCGTTCCCAACGCGATTCTCGTCGTTCATTGACCAGGCCCAAAGATACAGGGCCGGCGGAAAAAATATTCCGGTTACGACCGCGACGAGCGTGAGCGCTCCTTCTCGAGAACGGTGAGGCCCCTGCTTAAGCGAGCGTAACCCAGCCTTTGCCGCGGGCGTATTCGGCTCGACGTTCACTATGGCCAAACCCTCAACCGTAAGCTGATCGGAAACCCGGCCGACGGCAGGCCGCACCTCCAGACCTAATGCGGGGACGTAATAATCCTGGTTTGAGATCTCGATAATGGGCGAGGCCTGAGACTTCTTGGACCCTTGCGGCGGGCCAAATCCTGGTGCGACCTGGTTCGGGTATGTCTCGCCCCCGGACCCGCCACCCGGCAAAGGGGGCATCAAGATACTCGGGCCGAAGGCCAGTTCGACCGACCGCGAAGCGCTTCGCGCTCCGCGATCGGCCTCGGGTACTACGACCTGATTTAGAAACGCCATCCGAAGCGGCTTAACTGCTAATCCCTCCGCCGTCGGTTGGGCTATGAAAGCGCGGGCCCGGGGTCGGCGTTTAAGCAGAGACAGCCGGCGCTCTCGGTCACCCTCGATGGATTTAGACCCGGCGGCCGTTGCCGGCGTTATCGAGTCGTTAGCCGTTCCCGGGGGTTCAAACGATGGGCTCTGCTCAACTGGCAGACCGATTTCAGCAGATGAGGCCCAACGATGCTCCGGAGTGAGCACCCCGGGCACGGTGATTTGACAGAAGTTCAGCCGGGCGGCTGAAGACTTCGGCGTGACCGTAAATAGGCTTACCCAGAGCCACAGCGTCCCGCCGACTACGGATACCGCTCGACCACGCGTACCAAAGCAGCGCATGGCCTCCGCCCCCTAGCGTTGCGAGAAACTGCGCTGGCGTGGCGTCTGACCGCGTGGCGCTAGCCGGATTTACAGGTTCGCCTGCGACGACTCGTACGATGATTTTGGGAAACGGATGCCCCGCCCGCGTGTCCATTAAACATTATAGGGGAAAGCTGATC
>JAJYYI010000015.1 GCA_021801125.1 Deltaproteobacteria bacterium
AACGCAGCGAAATCCCTCCGCACACCCGCTGGATTGCCCATGCCTTATACATTAGCAAACATCGCAACCTTTGTCACTATTTTATGCGAGATTCAATAGGCCGGCTTTCGATCGTATTGACGATGACGGCGAGCTACATGTTCGTGGAGGCTGTCGGTGGTTGGTTGATGGGCAGCTTGGCCCTGGTGGCGGATGCCCTGCACATGTTGACCGATGTCTTCGGCCTCTCTATCGCGTTAGTGGCTTGTTGGTTCGTTACGCCTCCCCATGGCGCGTTTGTTGAAAAGCGTCAACGCGCAGGGGCGTCCGCCGCGTTGTTGAATTGTATCATAGTCTTGGGAACCTCCTTGTATATTTTTGCCGAGGGTGTGCGGCGCTTGATGCACCCGGTCGTAATCCAAGGTCTCCCGTTGCTCCTCATCGCGGGTGGCGGGCTGGTTATAAACGTAGCCGGGTTGATGATGTTGCAACCGGCAGCTGAACAGAGCTTGAACGTCCGCGGGGCCTATCTCCAGGTGCTGGTGGATTTATTGGGTTCCGTCGCCGTTATTCTGGGCGGATTGGTCGCGTACGCTACCGGATGGATGCGTGCGGACGCGGTGGTAGCGATTCTGGTCGGGCTTCTGATAATTCCGAGTACGATGCGTTTGGCCGTCGAGTCGGTCGGCATGCTGAGAGAGGCTTGGCCTTTAAAGACAGAGTACGTTGCCCGTTGAATCGGTCCGTCGAGAAGGGTTGAACCTGCGCAAGCCGAGGGAGCGTGACGACGGGTTGTATCCGTCAGACAGCGCCAGGGACTTCTGGGGGCAGGGCAGCCGGAGGGCTTGCTGCCCCGGGCTTTACCGACGAGGATTTTTCAGGACAATCGTCGCCGGGGTTTTGAGCACGGCCGGGCGCGCGGTGCCCGAAGTTCTCTCAGCGACAATGGCCGTCCGTTTTTTGTCGATGTAAACGATTCTGGCGATCAGGCGTCGGACGGCAAGGGGGTTCCACATTCGTTCGGGCGGTTTCGGATTGCGGTGTCGATGCTGCGTGTGGGGACAAGGAAGAAAGGTCTTGATTACTCTGTCGCGGGGTGGGTTAGCTGTTGCAGTGCCGCTCTAGGCACACGTTGTCGCAGATCCGCGGTCGCCGGCAATGGAGACGTTTTTAGCTGAGACCTGAAACTCATGAGGTCGTCGAATGGTCGGGTTGAAAGAGCAAACTGTAAGGGACGCGAAGAGCTTTAAGGAGGCGCAAGAGCGCCATCGCTGGATTATCCCATCCGACTACAATGTGACAGTTGACTGTCTCGACCGTCATGTTGAACTACGCGATCGCGTGGCGCTGTACTACGAAGAGGAAAACGGCCACCGCGCGCGTTATACGTTCGGTGAGTTGTCTAGTTTAAGCCGACGTTTCGCGAATGCCCTTCGCGGACTGGGGATAGGCCGCGGCGATATCGTGGCGGTCCATCTTCCTCAGCGGCCGGAGACCGCGATTGCCCACATGGCATTTTATCGTTTGGGCGCTATCGGCCTGCCGATATCCAAGCTCTTCGGGCCTGACGCGATTCGTTACCGACTCAATGATAGCGGCGCGCGTGCCATCCTGGTCGAGGCCGACAACGTTGAGAAGGTTGAAAGCGTTCGCAAAGATACGCCGAATCTCGCGCATATAATCGTCGCGGGCGGTAAATCCCCTGGCGTGCTCGCGTTTGACGAGCTGATGTCACAGGGCTCGGCGGATTTCACTATGGATAAGAAGAGTAGTGAAGATCCGATCCTCCTGATGTATACGTCCGGCACAACCGGCAATCCCAAGGGAGTGCTTCAACTAGCTCGCTACGTACTCGGCCATAATGGCATCGACTACTCCTATAATTTTCTGCGCGAGGGCGATCTATATTACAGCCCGGCGGATTGGGCATGGGCCGGCGGGCTTTTGGACGGCCTGCTGGGGATTTGGCCCTACGGCGTCCCCGTCCTTGCATATCGTTCCGACAGCCGCTTCGATCCGGACGTTACCTTTCGCTTGCTCGAAAAATATGGAGCATCGGTGGGGCTTTGGCCTCCTACAGCGCTGAAGCGCATGAGGGAGGTGCAGAAGCCGCGAGAGAAGTACCGTCGCCTGAAGCTTCGCTGTATAGCGAGCGGCGCGGAGCCGGTGAGTCCGGAGCTTGAACGATGGGTGACTGAAGAACTGGGTTGCGAATTTAACCAGGCCTTCGGGCAAACCGAGGCGAACTACTTCATAGGCAATTGCTCGGCGCTCGAAAAGGCAGATCCTGAGGCAATGGGCAAGCCCTATCCGGGGCATGAAGTAGCAATTGTCGATGAGGAGGGCGCATGCCGCAAAAACGGAGAGACTGGGCAGATAGCTATAAGGCTGACAAACCCGGTCGTGATGAAGGAATACTGGAATAATCCGGAAGCTACGCGGGAGAAGTTTGTTAACGGGTGGTGCCTCACCGGTGACCTTGGGCACATGGACGATAGGGGCTACATTTTTTTCCATGGCCGGTCGGACGACGTGATTAAGAGTTCCGGGTACCGGATCGGTCCGGCTGAAATCGAGGCCAAAATCATGGAACATCGAGCCGTCGCGTCATGCGCGGTGGTCGGTGTTCCGGACCCGCAGCGAGGCCAGGCCGTGAAGGCGTTCGTCAAGCTGCTGCCGGGAATTGCTCCTTCGCCCGAGCTGATTGAGGAGATCCAGAAACACGTGAAAAAGGGTTTGGCCGCTCATGAAGCCCCGCGAGAAATCGCGTTTATTGATGAGTTCCCTTTGACCGTGACAGGCAAGATCATGCGCCGAGCTTTGCGGGAGATGGAAGAGAAAAAGCGCCGCTCGTAAGGCGCCGCGCAAGCGGAACGAAGCCCGGCTCTGTTCTCGTAGATCACAATCCAGGTGGGGTTGCGGGCTCGGTGAAGTGGGGGCACCGGCGTTATCTCAGGGCCTGATGAGGCCGTGCTAACCGGAACGAAAGATACGAGGCCGCCCTGCGTCGACTCTCGCCTCGCCGAGATCGTCACCGGTTAGAATCGGTCGTGTCCAAGCGATGAGTATAAACAACCAAGAGAAGTCGTTCGGCCGAATCAAAGTGGTCGAATGCGGTTGGGGGGTGTCAGCGGCCTACGCGGGTAAGCTGCTGGCGGATATTGGCGCGAATGTCATCAAAGTCGAACCGTTGGGTGGCGACATAACTCGCGGATGGGGACCTTTTCCTGATGACGAGCGAGATCCGGAAAAGAGCGGCTTGTTCGTTTACTTGAACACCAATAAGCGCGGTGTCGTCTTGGACTCTAAACGGCCCGAGGGACGCAAGCTGCTCGATCGGCTTCTGGAAAGCGCCGATATTTTGATACACAACATACCGTTCCCGGACCGTGAGCAGTACGGCCTGCTGACCTCTGATCTAAGGGACGCGCATCCGCGGCTCATACTTACGTCCATCTCCATGTTTGGTGATAGCGGGCCGCGAGCCCACTGGCGCGGCAGCGAGCTAATCGCGTCGAACGCTGGAGGATGGGCGTTCTTATCGCCCGGCGCTTCCCCTAGCCCCGAGCTCCCTCCGTTGAAGACGTTCGGCCATCAATGCGACCTCCAAGCTGGCCTCCAGGCCGCCACCGTGGCGCTCGCCGCTTATTGGGACCGCAAGAGGACCGGCAAAGGTCGGTGTATCGATGTATCGGAACAAGAGTGCATCGTGTCGATGCTCGAGATGAACCTGATGCACTATAGTTACGCCGGGCGCGAGACTTCGCGATTGGGTCGCCGAGCGGTGGGGCCGTGGTTTATCGCCGAGTGCTCCGACGGGAAGATCTTTCTAGTCTGCATTGAAGAAGACCAGTGGGAACGCTTGGTGGAATTCATGGGTAATCCGCATTGGGCGCGGGACCCTCTATTCAAAGATCGCGTTGCGCGCGGGGAGAACCTGGACGCTCTTAAAGCGTTGATGACCGACTGGTTCGCTCGATGGAAAGTGGCGGATTTATATATTGAAGCTCAGAAGCGAAAGATCCCCATGGCTCCGGTGTATACGATGGGTCAGCTGCTCGAGAGCGATCAGCTCAGGCAGCGTGGCTACTTCGTGGAACTCGATCAGCCGGGATTGGGAAGGATAAAACTGCCCGGCCGCCCGTCCCAGTACGAACGAACGACCTGGGCTCTTAAGCGACCCGCCCCACGCCTGGGGGAGCATACCGAGGAAGTGCTATGCGGAGAGATGGGAGTCTCCGCCTCGGAGTTCGAAACTCTAAGAAACGTGGGGATCGTGTAGCGATCGACCTATCGCCTTTCAGAATGACTAATGTCGTTAGTTGAGTATTAGGTTCGGAGGCTTGGCTATGGAACATCGGCCGCTCGAGGGAATTAGAGTTCTTGACTTTACGTGGGCATGGGCGGGGCCGTTCGCTACGTTGCAGCTTGCGCATCTTGGGGCTGAAGTAATCCGCATCGAGACGACTACACGTCAAATTTGCGTCACGCGCTCCATTCCGCCTTTTGCGGATAATCAACCCGGCGCGAACCGCGCCGGCTACTTCAACCAATACAATCAAGGGAAGCGAAGCATCACGCTTAACCTAAGAAATCAGCGTGCCGTGGAGATGGTTTACGAACTGGTCAAGCATTGCGACATCGTGACGGAAAATTTCGGCGCCGGCGTGTCAGAGCGGCTCGGTATCGGGTACTCCAAACTGCGCGAGTTCAAGCCGGATATCATAATGCTGTCGATATCGGGATTCGGTCAGACCGGGCCGGCGAGGCGCTTCGTTGGCTACGGACCAGTCGTTGCAGCGTTTGCTGGCTTTTTCTCCACGACCGGCTATATCGGAGGCGACGAGCGGGAAATAGGATTGTCGTATCCGGATCCTAATGCGGGAGCGCACGGTGCGTTTGCGGTCCTGGCGGCGCTGACGCATCGCGAAGCGACGGGCGAAGGGCAATATATCGACGTCTCGATGGTGGAGAGCGCGGTTTCGATGATGGGAGAAGGTTTGCTTGAATACCAGCTTACCGGACGTGACCCGGTGCGCAATTCCAACCGAGATCGAGTGATGGCCCCCCACGGCTGCTACAAGGCCGCGGGCGATGCGGATAAATGGGTGGCGATAGCGGTCAGCAGCGACGCGGAATGGCGGTCGTTATGCGTTGCGATGGAGCGTCCGGATCTCGCGCGGGACGAGCGCTTCGTTACGGCCGAGGATCGGAAGAACAACGAGGATGCGCTGGATAAGCTGGTCACGGATTGGACCTGCCGGCGCGATCGCTGGGAAATTGCGGAAATGCTTCAAAACGTTGGCGTCGCGGCGTTTCCTGCGATGAGCAATAAAGATCTCGTCAACGACGCTCATCTCTTGCAGCGCGGGTTTCTTGTCATGAAGACCCATCCGGAGGTAGGCGAGAGGACGCACGCGGGCATTCCATGGAAGATGGTCGACTCGCCCAGCGAAGTTCAGTCTGCTGCTCCGCTGCTTGGGGCTGACACGGAATTCGTGCTTGGTTCGCTGCTTGGTTATTCACGCGAGAAAATCAAGCAGCTGCGAGAGGAAGGAATCGCGGCGTAAGAAATTGTCCGCGTCGCGGTGCGCATGGGGACTTAGTCGCGCGAGCGTGCGGCTCGCTCATCCGTTGACCCACTAGAACTCGTGACGCACGGCTGCGTGACCCGGCGCCGCTTCCATTCCACTTTTCCCCCATTTAATTCCTCGCGGGCAAACCGACTAGACGCTAATACCGCGCGATTTTCCGCAAGTTTTCGGTTGCAAGAGGTTGCACGGCCCGGTGCGACTGAGCGCGGCGATCCCGTGCTTTCTCGCGCGCGGAAACGAACCGCTCTCGGCTTGCCGACGGTTCCAGGGCTTGACATCCTGGTTTTTTCTGAGCTATTCGGCATAAGCGGTCGAGCTGTTCCGTATGGGGCGCGAGCCTTAGAGCCGCGCCTGAGAGATTGACGTTTGATTTTTCAATGAGCGTCGTGGCGACCTGACAGAGCGAAAGGCGAACGATGAAGGTTTACGTCTCGACGCCAAGGAGTTCGGACCTCTGCAGAATTTCGCAAGCCAAGCCATGACATTCACTGACCGCGGCATCGCGGTATCCGGAGTCCTCCCCTTGGCGTAAGGTCCAACACAGAACAGACCAGTACATCTACGGCGGAGCCGTGCACGCCGATCACTTGTCGGCTTGATGCTCTGAACTCGGCGCGACAACGAAGGCATTGGCTTTAGGCAGGCCGGTTAATCCCGGTAGGTGAACGACCGTAAGCAGGTTTTCACGCGATGGAAAGTGCCCTGAGCGCAGCCTTCGAGATTTTGAGCTTCGGCGCGATTATCGTGCTCGTCGTGCTTGGGCTTGGGATCATCGCCAGTATGATGGGAATCTTCAACTTCGCCCATGGCGAGTTCGTCCTGCTCGGCGCCTACACCGTCTATCTCTTCCACACCTGGGGATTGCCGGTATGGCTGGGAATGCTGGTTGCGCCGATAAGTGTCGGCGCGGCCGGCTTTGTCGCCGAGCGGCTTGTGATTCGCCGCTTTTACGGCGCTCCGATCGCCGCTATCTTGGCAACGTACGCCCTTGGGCTTTCGATACGCGAGGCGGTAAGGGGTCTTATCGGCGGATTGTACTACGCCGTCCCGGAGCCGTTGTCGGGCTCGATTTCGGTGGGTGGGGTGGAATTGTCCGAGTGGCGCTTGGCGATAATCCTCATCACGGCGTTGGTGGTCGTGGGGAGCTGCCTGCTACTCAATGACACGACGTTTGGGCTACGCATGCGCGCGGCGTTGGAGAATCCGGCGCTCGCGCGAGCTTCAGGAATTTCCACCACTACGATGTACGCGCTCACCTTCACCTTGGGCGCGGCGCTTGCCGGCCTTGCGGGCGCGCTCATGGTGCCGATTTTTTCGCTGTTCGCGGACCTGGGCCTGCGTTTTCTGATAATGGGTTTTCTGGCGGTGATGCTCGGTGGCGTAGGGACTTTTGAAGGGCCTGTTGTCGGTGCGGGAGTGACCGGCGCGTTAAGCGCGATTATGCCATGGATCGTGCTGCCGGTGTTAGCCGATGTCCTTGTGTTTGCGATAGTGATCGTGATCGTCAAATTCCGGCCAGAGGGGTTAATAACCGGCACGCGAGGTAAATGAATGATGCAGAACAGTGACGGGTTTGGTGGAAGCGAGTTGATGAGTCGCCGCCGCTTTTTGAGCAGCACCGCCTGGATGGCTGGTGCGCTGGCCGTAGGCGCGGGAAGCTGGGTGCTGCGCCCGGATTGGGCCAGCGCCGCCGGTCCAATCAAAGTCGGGATCGCGACCGATCTCACTGGCGCGATTGGGTATGCCGGCAACGCGAATGCCAACGTAGCCAAGATGGTCGTCCATGACATCAATGCGAACGGTGGTTTGCTATTGAGTCCTGCATATTATAGTGACATTTGCGCTTGACGCCAGAAGGAGCGGACCAGTGGCGGACGGCGGCGCATCCGGCGTAAGGCGCGGCGCGCCTGATAGCTCAGTTGGTCGAAGTCGCGAG
>JAJYYI010000101.1 GCA_021801125.1 Deltaproteobacteria bacterium
ATAGCGATCTCGCGAAAACCAGCGCGCCCCGTTGACGACTCGCGCTTCCATTGCGCAGGCCGAGGCCCCGCTCGTCGGGTAATTCCAGCAGATCGTTGGCGGAGAGGGGGGGATTTGAAAACCCCTCTTGAGTAATGCGCGGTACAAAAAGGTACGAAATCAGGAGATTTTTCCGCCCGGCGGTACAACGCGGTATCCCCCAAATGTCCAGGACCGTCCCCAGAGGGACGGTGGGTTTATCTGCTTCGCCGACGCTCCCTTGTCAAAACGATTTTGCCCGGCCAGCATCCTGCAATTTAGTCGGCGGGCGCACTCCTTCCAAACCTTGAAGCGAGGCCCGTGTGATCAACGACAAATTATCGGGAGTAACATTCCTGGCTGAGGCAACACGCAAACAGAAATGATTGACGCGGCGCACACGAGGGGTCTATCCCCGCGTGCGCGGGGCAACCCGATTACACTGCCCTCCGGACGCGTGGCGACGGTTCGCGCGCCCAAGGGGCGCGACACGATTCGCGCGCAGCGCGTCGCCGACGACAAATTTTTTTTGGACGCCGCGAGTTGCTCTTCCTCCTCGAGCGAGGGTTCCGGTACGCGGAACCGATGGAGATGCCGTCCGATGAGATCGCGATGTGGCTCAACGAAAGCGCGGCGCTCGAGGACGAGCGCCGGCGCGCGATACGCGACGCGGAACGCCGCCGGTCATAGGGAGATAGGGAGCGTATGCGCTCGCGCGCGGCCGACTGCGCGGCCTTGTCGCCGGCGCGCTTCGCCGCGATCCAGTCGAGCATCGCGGCCGCGCGCGGATTCTGTTTCTCTTGCGCGAGCCATTCGGCGCTTCCTTCCGGCGTCCGGCACATCCGATGCGCCCGTAGCGCCTTGGCCGGCGCGACCACCAGCAGCATCACCGCGCCGTATGCGAGTGCCAGCGCGAGCGCGACCAGGGCGAGCGCGACCGCGATCGCGCATCCGATTCCGAGCGGTACCAGGATCCAGGACAGCATCGTAGGCCCTCCCACGGCTGAGCCTATTGCGCGCATGTCCCGGAGGCAACGCTGATGCCGTCGCTCGACCTCGCGGTCATTATCAGCGCGATTGACCGCGCGACCGGGCCGGTGCACAGGGTCGCCGAGTCGATCAACCGGCTGACGCAGGGCGCGCGCTCGCTCGGCGAGCGGATGACCGCCGCGGGCGAGCGGATGGAGATCGCGCTAGAAAACTGATCAATTTTGAAGTGAACCCCATCGACCCACACGTAGACGTACTCGCGCCCGCTGAGATCGCGCCGGCGAAAGTCGGCGTATTCTTTCTCCCAGCAGGTGGTCAGCCGCGCGATGTTGGTCGCCGACAAACCGCACGCGTCTTCACCCAGGAGCGCCTCAAGCGCGGGACGGAAATCGCCGGTGGCCAGCCCGCGCAGGTAGAGAATCGGCAGCACCTCGGCGACCTTGGGCGAGCGGCGCATGTAAGGCGGCAGGATTTGGCTGGTGAAGCGTCGGCGCTCGCCGTCCTCATCGTGGCGGCGGTCATCGACTCGTGGCGCTTGCAACTCCACGGTCCCCGCGCCGAGCGTGAGCTTGCGCGGCTTGGCCTGGCCGTTGCGCACCACCAGCGCGAGGCCCTGCTCGTCGCGCTCGCTGCGATGGCGCTCGACGTAAGCGTCGGCCTCCGCCTTCAGCGCCGCCATCAGCATCCGCCGCGCTTCCTCGCGCGCGATCTCATCCAGCAGCAAAACTTCCTCGCCCGCTTCCCTCTCATCCCGCTTCTCGACTACCTTCAGCATCGGTGGCGTCCTCCTTCCAACCCGGCTCCCACCGGGGTTTGCGTTGGCTACGCGGAAGGGTACGCCGCCTTTTTCATCCCGTCACGATCCACAACTTTCGGTAATAGCTCGCACCTGGGCTTACCTTGCGCTGTTCGAGGACGATATAGCAGCCGGTCGCCACCTGCGTGAGATGCCTACCGGACTTGTGGCCGCCATGCGACGCGTATTGAGGGAGGTTCCCGTCAAGCTTGATGAGAACCTCAAGGGCGACGTTACGCTTAGCCGCCGGCAGGTTCGTCAGCGGCTGGACGCTTCTATTTCGTGAAGCGCACATCGGTCAGATGCGGAACCTTGGCTGATGTATGAGCGCGGGTGCGCATGACAGACCCGAAAAATCTTCGTTTGAACGCCGACGTGAAGTTCTTTGTGGCACTCGCGGAGGTCGCCGCATAGGTTCTAGTCCGTGGCGCTACGCTTTCAGCGGGCGCTGAGCAAATAGTTATCGACCTGCCGTCACAAGTGTTTCACCAATAGCCATCCAAAAGCGCGCGTAACGCTGAGACCTCGGTAGTCATCAAAGACTGGATCGGGCGCCTGGAACGCCAACTCATAGCTACCAGTGTTAACAGATAGTGGAAGAACTTTCGGCGATTACTTGACAGTAGTCGTGGAATTATTCTAAACGCTTTCGTCGAGCACTTGTGGGGTCCGACGGACTCAGGGAGGAGAGGGAGCCGTCGCGACCCGATATGCAGTCCGATATCGGTTTGCCGCCCTGCGTAAATGCCTCGGACACCTCGTCCTTTACTTGCGGCCGCTTCCCTGCGGTCGAGCGGTAAACACACAAGTCAGAGACACATCGGTTCGATAGGCGATCGCGCGCGGCTGACGCCATGGACTGAGAATATCCCGGTCCTGGTGAAGGGAGAATTCTGGCCACGCGAGGCTCGGTCCTGAAGCGCAGGCTTGCTTCAGGTGAAGGGGGAGCGAGCGGATGGCATCTTGCAAGGACGATGGCTCCGAAAAAAGGCCTAAAGCTAGCTCGTTCCCTGGTGGATGGTCCGCAGCCAGGTTCCCTAAGAGCTTGCTCGCGAGTCTCGCGCTTGCCGCGTGTCTGCTTCTCCTTTGTCGCGGCGCCCAGGCTCAGTCCACCGGCTCCAGCTACGTATATGATGCGCTTGGTCGGCTGGTTGCCGTATACGACGCTTCCGGTAATGCCGCGGTCTACAAGTACGACGCCGTAGGCAACCTGTTATCCATCACCAACGCGCCCACAAATCAGCTTTCAAGCATCGAAATGAGCTCGAGCCAGGGAACCACGGGCTCGAACGTCACCATCTACGGTACCGACTTCTGTTCCTCTCCGACGGTCACGTTTGACGGCACCCAGGCTACCGTGGTTTCGGCGGACTCGACCGAGATTGTGGCGGCCGTTCCGAGCGGCGCAAGCAATGGACAGGTGGAAGTTACCTGCCCGAATGGGTCGGTGAACGCCGGCACGTTCACCGTGGCATCAGATGCGCCGCCTTCGATAAGCGGATTCACACCCGCGATCGGGACGTCCGGGACCGCAGTAACCATCAGTGGCGCCAACTTTCAACCGAATGCGGTGAATAACGAGGTGGCATTTGCTGACAGGGCGGCGCTGGTTACGTCAGCCTCCGCCACTTCGCTTGGCGCAAGCGTGCCAAACGCCGCGGTTACTGGCCACGTCTTGGTGGCTACACCCTATGGACAGGCAGCAACTAGCGGTTACTTCTACGTTCCCCCGGCGGGAATTTCTCCATCTGCCATCGCCATCGCCAGCCAGATATCCGTCGGCGGTTCCGCCGTTACAGGCACGTTCAGCACCGCGGGAACCAAGGCAATGTACGCATTCGATGCCGTCGCGGGTCAGCAGGTGAGCCTGAGCGTCTCGGGCAACACGCTTTCCGCTCCGTGGGTCTCGATCCTCAACCCGGATGGCTCTACGTTCACCTCCACGCAGGTTTCCGGCGGGAGCGACTTCATCGACGTGCAGACGCTGCCGGCCACTGGCACCTACGTCGTTTATGTAGACAGCAACAATAGTACGGGCAACATCACCCTCCAACTTTTTGACGCCACCGCCCAGACCGGCGCGATCTCGATTGGCGGTTCGGCGGTGACGGTGACCGCAAGCGCGCCGGGCCAGGACACCTATCTCACCTTCAGCGGCACCGCGGGACAGCAGATAAGCCTGAACGTAACCAACAGCAGCTTCGGTTTCTGTCCGAACGTCGGCATCACTATCTACAACCCCGACGGCTCGCAGCTGGCGAGCAGCAGCATCTGTAGCAGCAACACAGGCTTCATTGACAACACGACGCTGAACCAGACCGGCACATACACCATTTTCATCGACGTCGGCGCCGCCACCGGCAGCCTGACGCTCCAGCTCTTTAATGCCGCCACACAGACCGGGGCGATCTCGATTGGCGGTTCGGCGGTGACGGTGACCGCCAGCGTGCCGGGCCAGGACACCAAGCTGACCTTCAGCGGCACTGCGGGACAGCAGATAAGCGTGAACGTCACGAACAGCACTTTCGGCTTCTGTCCAAACGTCGTTATCACTATCTACAACCCCGATGGCTCCCAGCTGACGAGCAGCAGCATTTGCAGCAGCGACACGGGCTTCATCGACAGCACGACGCTGAACCAGACCGGCACATACACCGTTTTCATCGACGTCGGCGACGTAACCGGCAGCCTGACGCTCCAGCTTTTTGACGTCGCCACCCAGAGCGGGGCGATCTCGATTGGCGGACCGGCGGTGACGGTGACCGCAAACGCGCCGGGCCAGGACAGCAAGCTGACCTTCAGCGGCCGCACGGGCCAGCAGATAAGCCTGAATGTTACCAACAGCAGCTTCGGTTTCTGTCCAAACGTGGGCATCACTATCTACAACCCCGACGGCTCGCAGCTGGCGAGCAGCACTATCTGCAGCTCTAACAACGGGTCCATCGCCCCTACGCCGCTATCCCAGACCGGCACATACTCTATTTTCGTTGACGTCGGCGACGTAACCGGCAGCCTGACGCTCCAGCTCTACAACGGAAGCGACCTTTCCGGCACTGTCAACACAAGCGACGCCTATGCAACTGCGGTTCTGGCTGACCAGCCTCTGGCCTATTGGCGGCTTGACGAGAGCGGTCCAGCGACTGCCGTGAATGCGGAGCCCGCGATCAAATATGCGGTGCCGGGGCCGACGACTCCGGACACCGCAGTAAGCCTCGGCAACGGCACTTCTTACATCAGCACCACAAGTCAGATCACGAACCCGTCTACCTACTCCGTTGAGATCTGGTTCCAGACCACGACGCAAGTAGGCGGAAAGTTGATTGGATTTGGAAGCAGCAAGACCGGGTCTTCGGGCAGCTACGACCGCCAAATCTACATGACCAATTCCGGCCAGCTCATCTTCGGCCAGAACAGTGGCAGTGACATCTACGTTACTTCGCCTTCGTCCTACAACGACGGCAACTGGCACCAGGCTGTGGGAACCTACGACGGCTCGACGCTGACGCTGTATGTGGACGGGATTCAGGTGGCGTCCACTTCCTCGGCGGCGCCGCAGAATTATAGCGGATACTGGCGTATCGGTTATGACAATCTTTTCAATTGGCCATCTGCGCCGACGAGCTATTATTTCAAAGGCTCGCTCGGAGAAGCCGCGGTCTGGAACAGTACAGCACTGACTTCCGCGCAGGTGTCGAATCATTTCAACGCGTCAAGCGCCGGCGATTACGACAGCGTGGTCCTGGCCGACAGCCCTTCGAGCTACTGGAAGCTCAACGAGTCGAGCGGTCCTACTTTCGCCGACGCGACCGGCGGTGGCAATACCGGGATGGCGCAAGCCGTCTCCGACAACGGCATATATGTCGGATGGGTCACCTTCGGTCAGCCGGGCATAATCTCAACCGACAATGCGATCACGCTCGATGGTTCGAGCGGCTATGTAACCAGCTTCCTGAGCTGCACCAACCCGGGGCCATTCTCAGTCGAGATATGGTTCAAGACCACGACCACGGCAGGCGGCAAGCTCATTGGCTTCGGCGGTAATCAAACCGGCTCCTCGGGCAGCTACGATCGCAACATATACATGACAAACTCAGGCCAACTGATTTTCGGCACAAGCGGGAACGCCACCATTCAAACCCCGGGCTCTTATAACGATGGCAATTGGCACTACGCGGTCGGTACCTGGGCGAACAACACGCTAAGTTTCTACGTCGATGGCTCGCTGGTCGGAGCCGCGAGCGGGGGCGCGTCGAATTACACCGGCTACTGGCGGCTCGGCTACGACAATCTCGCGGGTACCTGGCCGTCTCAGCCGTCGAGTTACTACTTCGCCGGGACCATCGACGAGGCGGCGGTTTATAGCTACGCGCTTAGCGCGACACAGGTGGCCAATCACTATCACGCGAGCGGTCGTTGAGGGGGGCAATGAATCCGACTACCACTTTCTTTTCGGAGTTTGTGGCCGGTAAAGCAAGGCGAGCGTTGCCCCCACGCGCGAAAGTTGCGGCATGTCGCGCTCTGTCTCCGCTGCCGAAGGAGGAAGCTGTTGTCGTGCCAAGCACGACCGGGCGGAAGATCCTCTTGCTTATAGTGGGATTAGCACTCGCATCGTTGGTGCCGCTGGCCTCGCCCCGATTGGCGCGAGCGCAGACTTGCGATTTTCTTTGCCAAGGGGACGAAGGCGTGCTGGCGCTCGAGGGCGATCAAAATCTCGACTCAACGTGCAAGCAGGTGTGCGTCAATCAGTATTCAGCATGTCTCAACGGAGTGGGCGGTTCCGTCGTGGGAGGAACCGCCTGCTGCCTCTCCCAGCTCGATGCCTGCCTGTGCGCCTGCCCGCCCCCGAACTCGGATTCCGGAAATCAGAACCCGGCCTGCCCTGGCTGCCCCCAAGACGACAAAAAAAGCCCCAACACGCCAACAGCCGGCGACCCGGTCGACCTCGCCACTGGTTTGTTTCTATACGAGCACGATGACCTGACGCTGAAGGACGTCATTCCGATCGGCATCTCACGTTCGTACCGCGAGCTGGATCCGTACTCGCGGGCGTTCGGCATCGGCGTAACGCTAGGCTACGATTACGTCATCGTGCCGGACGCGAGCGGCAATTACGCCTATGCCAACCTGATTCTGCCCGACGGCCGCAAGGTCTATTACGCCCGCACCTCCTCGGGAACCTACTCGTATGGGGCGCAGTATCAGAATACGACGCTGCCCGGCGAGTTCTTCGGTTCGACCCTCACCATGAACGGAGCGTGGGTTCTTAGTCTCAGGGACGGGACCAAGATGTACTTTGGGAGCAGAGCCATGCTTACGTCGATCGTGGATCGCAACGGGAATACGGTATCGATCCAGCGTGATTCCCTGAGCAGAGCCGCAACGATCATTTCGCCGAACGGACGATGGATTGGGCTGAGCTACGACTCCAGCAATCGGGTCACGGAGGCACAGGACTACGTTGGCCGCACCGTTTATTACACCTACGATTCTACGGGACATTTGTCCCAGGTGACCGATGCGAACGGCGGCGTCACTTCCTACGCATATGACTCGGCGGGGCGGATGTTCAGTTTCACGACGCCCGACGGGTATGTTCACGCGCAGAACCAGTACGACGCGAACAACCGGGTGACGCAG
>JAJYYI010000134.1 GCA_021801125.1 Deltaproteobacteria bacterium
GTATAAGCGGGCGGTTGATCACCCGCCGGCCCGCAGATGGCGGCGCGGCCGTCGTAAAGCGCTACCATAAGGAGCGGCGTTGCCCGACCTTTTAGCCGCGTCTTCCAAAGTGTTCGTAGATCGGAAAGCGAGGGCCGATGGCCGGCCTCGGTAACAGCGACTTCAACTGGCTGCGCACCCTTGCCCAGCGCCAGCCCCACCGGGCGGAACGAGCGCGCATCGCCGATCTCAAGTGGCCGCAGCTCGATGTCATTGAGGAAATCCATCCCTGTCCTTTTACCGCGCTCCCTCAGCGACGGGAATTCAGTTAAGGGCGACGACTAAAGCCGCGCAGGCGGCTGCAGAACCAAGCGCCGGTCGCGGCAAGTTAGGTGCGGGTGAGGCTGAGTACGGTGCGGAAATGCTCGACGGTGCGGACGAGCCCGTCGCGTAGTGCAGTGCGGGGCTCCCAGCCCAGGCGTTCGCGCGCCAAGGAGACATCCGGCTTGCGCCGCTCGGGGTCATCGGAGCGCGCCTCGCCAAAGGTCACCTTCGCCCGGCTGCCGGTTATCTCCAGCACCATCCGCGCCAAGTCCTGCATCGTGAACTCGTCGGGACATCCAAGGTTCACCGGACCAACGAAATCCGATACAGCCATCAGCCGGACGAGGCCGTCGATGATGTCGTCCACGTAGGCGAACGAGCGCGTCTGGCTGCCGTCGCCGTAGATCACCAGCTCCTCCCCACGCAGCGCGGCGACGCAGAAGTTCGACACCACGCGCCCGTCATTCACCGCCATCCGCGGCCCGTACGTGTTGAAGACCCGCGCGATCCTTACGTCCACCTTGTTTTGCCGGTGGTAATCCATCATCAGGCACTCGGCGACGCGCTTGCCCTCGTCGTAGCATGAACGCACCCCGATCGGGTTGACATTGCCCCAGTAGCTTTCCTTTTGCGGATGCTGCTGCGGGTTGCCGTACACTTCGCTGGTCGACGTCAGGAGAATCCGCGCCTTGACGCGCTTGGCTAATCCAAGCATGTTGATCGTCCCCATCACGCTCGTCTTAATCGTCTTCACCGGGTTGTACTGATAGTGCACCGGAGAAGCCGGACATGCGAGATGAAAGATTCGATCGACTTCCAGCAGGATCGGCTCAACTACGTCGTGACGAATCACCTCGAAATTCGGATGAGACATCAGATGGCGGATATTGGCGCGGTTGCCGGAATAAAAGTTATCCAGGCATATCACCTCGGCTCCCTCGCTCAGCAACCGCTCGCAAAGATGCGAACCGAGAAAACCCGCTCCCCCAGTCACTAGCGCGCGCATCTCGACCCTCCTAAGCGTCCGCGGATGGAATCAAACGCGCTCCAATTCTAGCTTAAAAGACAGGGAGGTAGCATGGCGGCGTCTAGATCGGCCGGCAACGCGAGCCGTACGGCGCGCAGCCAGAGGGTGTTTCCGCCGACCCGCAAAGGCTTTGGGCGGCTCAGCCACAGCGTCGCTTTGGCGCGTCTACAGGTATTTACGGCCGCCGTCGGTTATTTCGACTGCTCGCGGACCGTCGCCAGCACCGAATCGACCACGTACTCCACGTCGCGGTCAGTCATTGCGGGATAAATCGGCAGCGACAAGCATCGACTGTACGCATCCTCGGCGATCGGAAAATCGCCCGGCCGATAACCGTACCTGTCCTGATACACGCGCATCAGGTGAAGCGGGATACAATGCACCGAGACACTCACGCCGCGTTGGCGCAACAGCTCGACGAAGGCGTCGCGCCCGACCCGCAAACGCTCGGCGCGCAGGCGCAGAACGTACAGATGCCATGCGTGCTCGACGCCCTCGCGCGCTTGCGGAACCTGCAAGGCGGCTTGCCCCGTAAAGGCTTCGCTGTATAGGTGTGCGATCTGCGCGCGCCGCCGCTGGAACTCATCCGCGCGCTTGAGCTGGGCTAGGCCCAGCGCGGCGTGCACGTCGGAAAGGTTGTATTTGAAACCCAGCTCGTCGATCTCGTAATACCAGGAACCGGTTGAGTCGTAGCGCTTCCACGCATCGCGATTCATTCCGTGCAGACTCGCGACGACTATTTTGTGCGCCAGAGCCTCGTCTTCGGTCGTAACCATCCCGCCTTCGGCGGTGGTGATGTTCTTGGTCGCGTAGAAGCTAAAGCAGGAAAGGTCGCCGATCGTCCCAACCTTCACCATGCCTCTTCCTGCCAACTGAATCCTGGAGCCCACGGCATGCGCTGCGTCCTCGACCACCTTAAGCTCGTGACGCTTGGCGATTTCCAACAGCCGATCCATGTCGCAACCCTGGCCGGCGAAGTGAACCGGCAGCAAAGCGCGCAGGCGCTTCAGGCGGCCGGTTGCGACCAGCGCCTCGACCTTGCTCACGTCCAGGTTAAGACCGTCCGGCTCGATGTCGACAAAAATCGGGCGTGCGCCCAGGTAGGCGATCGCTTCCGCCGTGGCGGTAAAGGTGAAAGGCGTGGTGATAACTTCGTCGCCAGGCCCGATTCCCAGCGCGTAGAGCGCCAGATGCAACGCCCCGGTGCAATGCGCGACAGCCACCGCATGGCTCGCACCCACGTAGGCGGCGAATTCGCGCTCGAAGCGCTTCGCCTTTGGGCCGGTCGTGATCCAGCCGCTGCGTAAAACTTCGACTACCTCGCGCTCTTCGTCGGGGCCAAGGCAGGGTCGATGAAAGGGAACTCGATGCATTTTTCTACGGCTTCACAGGCGCGCGACATGCCAACGGTAAGCCAAAGGCGGCGCGCGCCAAACGCACTTTGCCGATCGGAACTCGGCGCCTTGCGCCCGCCTTCTCGGCGCAATCCGAGTGGACGAATCCGCAGGCGCAGGGCATGGAGGATCTCGCGATGCCCCTCACGGCCAACTCTTTTCGGAAACTGCCAATAAAAAGCAGAGCAGGTCTTCGCGCCCGCCGCGCGCGGTTGTTCGAGCTAGCGTCCGGCTGACAGATTGTCCGGGTTCTCCCCTTGCATCACATAGGTAGGAACGCCGGTTTCCTCGGTGATAGCCTTCTCGAGCTTCTGATGGTCTATCTTATCGGCCACACCCATGAGCTTCGCCTGGTTCAGCGCAAACTGCCAGAGCCCGGGATAGCGACCATAGATGTCCCGATGGACCTCGACATATAATCCGCCGCCGCGCCATCCGAATTTCACTGGGTAATAAACAAAGCGCCCGGGCGTGCCGATCTTCACCTTGTAAAACAGCCGCTTAATATCTTCGGGATAAAGACGAACGCATCCGTGGCTGGTCTCCATCCCGATACCCCACGGAGTGTCGGTCCCGTGAATCGCATACTGCGGCAGAGTCAGCTCAATCCGATAGAGCCCGAGGGGGTTGTCTGGGACGCCGCCCGGAACCACATGCTCCGCTTCGCCGTCCCGTTCGAGATGCTCCTGGTAGATGTCGTCAGGGACTACCCAAGTGGGGTTGACGGTTTTGCCGCGCACCCTGAACGCACCGATGGGTGTTCTCCAGTCGTATCGGCCAAGTCCGACCGGGAAGGTGTACACGGTGCTATCCCCGACAAATGCAACATGCTTGAGCCCGCCCTTCTTTGGGTGCGGGCCAACGTGGCCAGGAAAATAGTAAAGACGCATCTCGGGGATATTCAAGACGACGCCTTGCCTAGGGCCTGGGGGAATGATCCATTCCGTAGGCAATACGATCGTGCGGCCGACCGGCGGCTGCCACCAGTCCAGCCCATGATTAGCCTCGGACACTTCTCGCGCTGTAAGGTCATAGCGCCGCGCGATGTCGAGCAGGGTCTCGCCTTTCTTTATCTGGTAGGTTCGAAGTTGACCGATGATATTGTCGCCATCGTTAGATAAGGCATAGGCCACAAGCGGGCGCGCCTCGAAGGCCTTCGCTCCGTCGTCGTAAGCAAACGCGAGTCCGCTAATGCCATAGACCAACGCGGACAGAAGCGCAGAGATAAGCCCGACCGCCCAGATCCGCGAAACAAGAGTCCTTGGACTAGGCGACAACTTTTTCGATCCGTTGGACTTGAGGGCAAGCCAACTCAAAATGTAACGACCGTTTAATCGCATAGCGGGCGAACCAACCGTCGTAATGGTTCACACAATTGTAGCGCGATAGCCGTCTTCACGCTAATTAATTGCCGGAGAGCACGCAAGACCAACTTGGCCCACTGCCGCCCCCGTTTTGCGCAATTCCCCAAGCCGTTAATCTCAACGATGCCCACGCGGCATCTCCGACGGCGGGATTCCATTTCAGCGCCCGTCGCGAGAGCGCGCAACCGAGGCGGTTCGTCATTTTCACTGTCTCCCCCAAGGCCCTCTGAACCTCGCAGGGTCCGGCGCAGCATCTCGGCCTCCAAGTAAATGTTGGTTGCAATTAAAGCAGTGGACATTGCGCCCGCCATGTCGGTCAAGCGCGCTAACTGACCTTGCAGCGCGATCGGATGATTAGCGAACAAAACCCGGGACTAACGCTAAATGCGAGCTTCAGCGGGCTTTTGCGACCCAAACGGTGCGCGTGACACGACCTTTAGCGAGAGGCCGAACCTATCGCGTGGTTGTGGTCGTACATGAACTGAGCGAGCCCGTCGACTTCGTCATCGTTCATGTTGCATCCGTAGGCGGAGCGCATCTTAGCAATCTCGCCCTTCCACGCGGCCAGCGGCATCGGGGGCTGCGTGTCAATCATTCCTCGAGAATGACACAAGAGACAGCGCCCGTTGGCGATCTCGGCCCATTGACCACCGGAAAACTGGCGCTCGCCGAAGGGCAATGTCGTTATGTTCTGCGAATGCAACTGGATGCGCTTGCCCGAAGAGTCTTGAGCATAGACCAGCGTCAGCTGGCACACGAAGGCGAGGAGCGCGCCGACTATCAGCGCCCCAATAAGCGTCATGCGCGCCTGTTTTCGCTTCGTCACGACTGCGCTCTTTCCGTCGCACGAACCGCGACTGATTCGACCACGTTGCGCATGAAGCCGCCTGGGTTCCAGTTAGGATGCATCGGCTGCTCGACGCCTTGGCTGTTGATCGCCTTAACCATCAGGAGATGCGTGCCTGGGCTTTTCGCCGTGAATGTGGTCTGCCATCGGCGCAAGCTGTACTTTCCGTAGTCGCGCCCGAGCTTTGCTTCATGCCATTTCTTGCCACCGTCGGATGAAAACAGAACTCTCGCCACACCCGTGTCGCCGCCGAACGCAATCCCTCGGACATCCACACCGCGCCCAACTGGCACGGCCGACCCGTTGCCTAGGTTGGTAATGAACGATCGCGGGACCATCGGCCCAATCGGCTTCATCTTCACGTCGCTCTGACCGGGCGTCATGTTCACCCCAGGCGTATCGGGGATCAGGTAGGCCTTCTTCATCCAGAATCCCGAATCGGGACCATCCAGAACTTCGATATGATTGAGCGCCTTGACCCAGTACGTCGCGTACCATCCCGGGACGACGAGCCGAAGCGGGAAGCCATTGAGCATCGGCAGCGGCTCTCCGTTCATCCCGTACGCCACCAGAACGGTGCCGTCGGTCGCGTGATCTACGTCCAGGGACTTTCTGAACAGCGGCGTCTTCGGCATAGCACCCGCGTCGAGGGCGTCGAAACTGACTTGCACGGCACCAGGCTTTAGTCCGGCCGCGGCCAGCAGCTTATTTAGGGGCACGCCGGTCCATCGCGCATTGCCCATCGCGCCGTTGCCCCACTGTCCGCCAGGGACGCGCGGTTCGAAAAAGCCGCGCCCGTTGCCCGAGCATTGATTGACCGCCGCCAATTCAACCGGAGCGAAATCGTTAACGATCTGCTTAAGCGTGAGTTCGACGGGCTTTGCGACGTGCCCGTCGATGCGCAAACGAAAGGTGTCGACGTCCACGGAGGTCGGGAGTACCGGTAAATGCCAGCGGACATAAAACTGGTCGTTTGGAGTAAAAACGCCTTCGTCAAACACCTTCATCGGTGTTTCAAGCAGCGGGGCACGCGTACGCAGCAAAATCAAATCGCGCTTTTGGGGAAACCGCGCCAATCGCCGCTCGCCATTGGCGAAGGGCATCGTGACGTACTCCGCGGCATCCAGCGCTAAACCGTAGCCGGCCGTCGCGGCGGCCATTCCCAAGCTCGCCGCCATCTTCATGAAGGCGCGACGCGCCATCATTGTGGCTGCCGGACCGTTTGGGCTCGCCTTGCGCAAATCGCCATCCTCCTCTCCGATAGCGCCGCCCGCAAGGCGGGCTACCTAAAGGTCAGTTTCGTCTGGGCAGGCTCGGCCCGTCAAATTGGAATTACTGATGTTACATAAGCCGAACTGATAACTGGACGCCTGCCGAGTTAGCCCGTTGGCGTGGGCTTATCCGCCGCTGCCTACCAGCCCAAGCGCGGCGTCGGCATCGAGGCTTCGGCGAACCTGACAAAGTGTAAAGCCGGCCCATCGAGAGCACCGGAAGGAAAGACCCAGGACAGGACGCGGCGAATTGACAGATCAGCCAGCGGCACGATCTTAAGGCTACCGTCGCGCAATTCGTTCTGGATGCTCCAGCGTGAGACAAAGGCGAAGCCCAGCCCTTCCGCGACAGCCGCTTTGATCGCCTCCGTGTTGCCTAATACCAGCGAATGCGACATGTGCCGGGGATGTACCCCGGCCTTGCGCAAGGCTTGCTCGACCACAGCGCGGGTGCCCGAACCCAACTCGCGCCATATGAAAGGGAACTTCGTGAGTTCACGCGCTTTGCACACGGCGCCGGGCTTGCCGAAACGCGCGTTGCTGGCCGAATCGGTACCGCGGATCAACACCAACTCGTCGTCGGCGAAACGTGTAAGACGAAGTTGAGGCGCGCGCGCCAAGCCTTCGACCAATCCCAAGGGACATGTCGCTTGGCGCACGCGCTCAAGCACGCTGTCGGTATTCTCGATAATCAGCTCCAGGCTGATGCTCGGGTAGCGTCGGCTAAAAGCGGCGAGCGTTGGCGGCAGGACATAGGAACCTATCGTCGTGCTCGCCGCGATTACGAGCCGTCCTTGCGGCTCGCGCTTCTCGCCGATTGCCTGCTCGGCCTTGGACAATAACGCCTCGATCTCGCGCGCGAACTCGTACAGCCGCCTGCCCGCCGCAGTCAATTCCACGCCCCGGGCTGAGCGCACGAAAAGCGTCGTTTGCAGCGCATCCTCAAGCTTCCTCACTTGAGCGGTGACTGCCGGTTGTGACAGATGCAGATGATCGCTCGCGGTCGAGACCTTCTTGGCCTCGGCCACCGCAACGAAAGTGGCCAGCAGGCCGGGCTCTAACTTGCGTCGAGGAAAACTCATGGCCGCATAAGCGTGATCGCACTTCGCGTTTTGCGCAAGGCAGCCGCCGGCCGCGTACCGTCTCTTGATGGCACAAGTCGTACACGCGCGCCTCTTTGCGACTCGCGTCTGCTCGATCGGGTTGTAAC
>JAJYYI010000016.1 GCA_021801125.1 Deltaproteobacteria bacterium
ACATGGGTATGAACGACGCAATCAGGGCTATCGGAATGCTGGCGATCGGAATCAGAGCCGAGCGGAAGTGAAACAGAAACACGATGATCACCAGGCTGACGATGAGCGCCTCGGCGATTAGGTCCCGCTTCAATGTGTCGATCGAGGCGTCGATCAGCCCCGAACGATCGTAGGTTCGGACAATCTTCACTCCCGGCGGCAGGCTCTTCTGTATCTCGGCGATTTTCGCCTTTATCCCGTTGATGACGTTAAGCGCGTTCTCGCCGTAACGCATAACTACAATACCGCCGACCGTCTCCCCTTCTCCGTTCCATTCGGCGACTCCCTCGCGCAGGTCTGGACCGAAGCTCACCACTCCAAGGTCGCGAACCAGGACAGGCGTGCCGTTATGGCTTCCGACCGGCACGTTCTCCAGATCGCCGAGGGTTTTGATGTAACCCAGGCCGCGGATCATGTAATCGGCGCCCGTCATCTCCAGCACGCGTCCGCCGACCTCGTTGTTGCTGTCGCGAATTTTGTCAATAACGGTCTGGAGCGGGATATGGAGCGCCAGCAGGCGGTTGGGATCGAGCTTGACCTGGTACTGCCGAACGAATCCGCCGATGGTCGCGACTTCGGCGACGCCAGGAACCGTCTCGAGCGCATAGCGCACGTACCAGTTCTGAAGCGTGGTGAGATTGGCCAGGTTCAGGTTATGGCGTTTGTCGAGCAGCGCGTATTCGTAGACCCATCCTGCACCCGTCGCGTCGGGACCGATCATCGGATGAACGCCAGGTGGCAACCGCCCTTCAAGCTGCTGCAAGTATTCCAAGACCCGGCTGCGCGCCCAGTAAAGATCAGTGCCGTCCTTGAAGATCACAAAGACGTAGGAATCGTTGAACATGGTCTGGGCGCGCACCGCCTTGACCTGCGGCGCCGCCAACATCGTCGTAACGATCGGGTACGTGACCTGGTCCTCGATGATGTCCGGCGGCTCGCCCATCCATTGCGTGTGAATGATCACTTCAACGTCGGAGATGTCCGGCAAGGCGTCGAGCGAGATTCGCTTCAGAGACCATACGCCGGCCAATACGATTCCTGCGAGGAAAAGGAAGACGAGGAAGCGATTGTCGCTGCACCAGTCGATCACTTTTGCGATCATGACCTCGCCTCCTTTACATCCCACCGGTTGCTGACATGGTGAGATGGCGACGCACGATCGATTTTCCACCTTGCGCCGCGTCGACGGTGACCTGCCACGTTCCGCCGCTCGGCAGGTTGACCGTCGCGGCGTAAGTTCCTTTCCCGGCAGGCTTCGCACCGGCTTCCACGCGCATCGCGGACATGCCCATCGCCGGCATCGCAGGCATGAAGAAAACCACCGAAACCTGCGCGTCACTCACCGGATGGCCGGAGGAATCGCGCACCGTAACCATCACCTCGTTGTTGCCCTTGTGGGGCGGGCTCGGTTTGGTGGTGATCTCTATGGTGCCCGACGGCGCCTCGGCCGCGGCGCTCGCCCCTGGCGGCGGCGGTACGAAGGTGCCGAGCGCGGCCTGGAGCTGGCTCTCCGAGTCGACGAGGAAATTGGCGGAACTGACGATGCGCTCGCCGCTCCTGAGTCCCTTGAGCACGACGAACTCGCCTCCGGCATGCGCGCCGAGTTCGGTTTCGGTGGGTTGCAGATAGCCGTCTCCGCGATCGATGAAGACGATATTGTGCGTCCCGGTGCGGAAGACGCCTGAGTCGGGTATGACGAGGGCGCGGCCAAGCCGCGGCTTGAGGGTGATGCTCACGTACATCCCGAGCTTGAGCAGGCTTCCCGGATTTGGGAAGGCGCAACGCACATGAGCGGTGCGGGTGGTTGGATCGATCGCCTGCCAGATGAAATCGACGCGGCCTTTGAAGGTCCGCCCCGGATAAGCGTCAACCGTCACCGAGACTGGATCGCCAACCTTCACCTCTCCAATCTGGTTCTGAAATACCGCCGCATACACCCAGACTGTTGAGAGATTCGCAATCGTGTACAGTCTCGCGTCGGGCTGTACGTACTTGTTGGGCAGCGCCGACCATTCGACCGCGTAACCGCTCATCGGCGAGTCGATCTCGAGAGCGTCGCGCACCTTGCGCTCGCGCTCGAGACGCGCGATTTCGCGGGGTGAAACGCCGAACAGCCTGAGGCGTTCCAGCGTGGCCCCAACCAGCGAGTTCGCTCCGCTCGCCACTCCATGAACGTCGCTATGTCGCAACTCCTTGGTGCTGTTGATGGCGAGCAGGTACTCCTGCTCAGCACTTACGAGGTCGGGACTGTAGATGGTAAAGAGCGGCTGTCCTTTTCTTACGTACTGGTATGTCTGGTTGACGAAGACTTGCCTTATCCAACCGGCGAAACGTGTCTGGACGTAGCCTTCATGCTGTTCGTCAGCTTCCACCAGCCCTGTTGTCGCGATTCGATCGGTCAGCTCCTTTTCCTTCACCGTAGCGAACTGCAAACCGATGAGCTGCCTGCGCTCGGGCGAGATTTGGACGGGAACGAGATGGCGGACGCTGTCGGCCGCCATAGCTAATCCGTTCGGCAATAATCCCGAAAGCAGCAGCAGGCCGATTACTCTTGCAAACCCGCCAAACCGAGAGCTGGCGGGATTTTGAACGTCCCGTTTTGTTGGCTTCATAAGGTGGCTCCGCGTCTGCGATGCGTTCATCGTGCGTCTCCGACAATCTGATGGATTTTCGCAACCGCGATCTCGTGGTCGGCAATGACGCGGTAGTATTGTTGCTTGAGGCGCAGGACATCGATCTCCGCGCTAAGCAGGGTTTGGAAATCGACCTTGCCCACTCGATACGTCGCCGTCGCCGCTCTCAGTGTGGCTTCAGCCTGGGGAATGAGCCCGCCGCGATAGAGTTTGAGCACCCGCTGGGTGGTCTGAATCGCTATCCATTGATTCTCCACCTGCGACATCACGGAAAGCCTTGTCGCGTAAGCTTCTGCCTGCGCCGATCCGTTTTCGAGCGCCGCCTGGTCGATAGCGGGCGTTTGTTTGCGCCAAAAGTAAAGCGGGATTTTGATGCCCAGGGTCGCCATGTAATAGTCGGGAAACCGCGCGCCGGTCTTCTGGTACATGTAGGAGACGCTGAAATCGGGGATGTAGCCCTCGTGCGCAAGCTTGAGCGATTCCGCGCTCTTTTCCTCGAGGGCTTCGGCCTGCTGAAGCACCGGCGAGGCGGTCGTCGCCAGCTTCCTTAGCTGGTGGGCGTCGAGGGTAAACGCGCTCGGCTCGACCTCGCCAATCTGGATATCCGGAGAATCCTGCTCGCGTCCCAAAACCGCCTTCAGCTCCGCCTGGCCCTGCTCGAATGCCTCGCGCATCGTCTGTTCCTCGTTCAGAACGGAGGTCATCTCGAGCTGGGCCTTCAGCACGTCCTGCTGCTGCGCCGTCCCGACCTGATATTGAGCTTCGGTTGTGTGCGCGACCCGCTGGAACTCGCCATAAGTCTGTCGAAGAAGGCCGAGCGACTTGCCCAGGTAGAACAAATTGAAATAGGTCTCGCGAACCTGCTCGACGACAGCCCTCTGCTGCGCCTGGTAGGCTTGTCGCGCGGCTTCGGCTTCCTTTTGGGCTACCGACGCCCGCAGTCTGAGCTTTTCTGGAAACGGGATGTCCTGGGAAAAGCCGTAGCCAAAATAGGCGAAATCGTTGGTTTGCAGATTGTTGCCAGGAACGGGGTTGCCGACCGAAAGGCTTTGGAAGGCGATTTGCGGATCAGGCAACGTTGATTCCTGGATCGGCACGTGCGTTTCGGCCTCCCAGTGGAGGCGCGCCGCAACGATAAGCGGGCTGTGCGCCAGCGCCTCCTCAACCAATGCATGAAGCGCTTCCGACGACGGCGCTGCTCCGCCGGAGTCGCGCGGAGTTTGCCACTTCAGAGCTTGCCCCACCTGCGCTGACGCCTTCGGTGCCAACGCCGTGAGAGCAAATACGAACGACGGCACCCAGATTCCGAAAAGGCACCGTTTGAGTCTGTTTCTCATCTGACCAGATCCTCTCGTCCGCGCCGGCGCGCGGCCGAATATGCGGCGCAACGCGCCGCAACCCTGCCGATGTGGTCCGCAGCTACGCCTGGTCAAAGGCGAAGCACGGCTCACATTCCCGTATAAGCGGAACTGGCTGGATGCTCAGATCTGGCGGGAACAGAGAAGATCGAACTGAACGGACGGCGGCGACCAGGCTACGAAAGAGCCTGGTGCCAATGGGCTCGAATTCAGAATCGGAAATCGCGGCTCCAGAACTATCCCGGTTGGAGCTGGTTCATGCTGAGGCAACATGTTTGCCGGCGGTCCCTCGGGATTGGAAGGGACCGGCGCTACTGCGCAGCAATTGGCTCCGCCTGCCATAGCTCCGCCGCTTCGACACATTCGAGCACAGCAACCAGGCTGCATCGTCGCGCTGCGCGCCCACACCTCAGGGCCCAGGCCGGGCGCGAAGATCACTGTAACGGCGAGTAACAGGATCAGAAACCGGCACATGATGGGTTGTTAGCCTACTGCAAGCCCGGGACGGAAGCAAAACTGCGCGTCGGCCAGCAACGAATTCCCGCCGCTCCATGGAATGCTTCGTGGTTCTGGCGTAGCGACCCCGAGCGATAGTCTGCGCTGTGGACAGCCGATGATGATTATTGACCTCGCATGTGACTCCCGGTACACCCTGTGTCTGTGAGTTGGACTGTTCGAAACGCCGTCGCCAGCGTGCTTGTTTTCGCTATGCTGGCGAGCGGAGTCCTGATTCCGCCGGATACGGTTTTGTGCCTCGGCCCGAACAACCACTGCCACCTCGAAGTGGTCGTCGGCGCAAGCTGCAACAGCACTTTGCCGCAATCCCATGGCTCGGCGCCCCGGCCGGCCGATGGGTGCCCCAAGGGGAGCAAGGACTTTCGGCTGAGCGTTGACTCTCATCGGACGGACAATGCCCAGCTTATTGCGGCGCCGGCAGCGACGCTGTTTGCCGCTTCGGGCCTCATAGAACTCTCGCATCGATCACCTTCAATACCTTCCATTCCTGGTTTCCCGCTTGACCGGGAATCACAACATTCTGCAATCGTTCTTCGCTGTTGATCTGACCGACCTTCCAGCCTGATGTCGGCGCAGCCGGCCCGATGGCTGCTGCATCGCTGCACAGGTTCCGAGCGCCGCACATTGCGCATGTGCGAGCGCTCAGCCTGGGCATCGCGTTTCGTTACTTGCAGGAAAGGTTGGTCCGATGGACCGCGAGAATTATCGGATGGCGAGCCGCTTTCCGCCGAAAAAGTGGCCTTTGGGCTCGTCTCTGATCACCTTGATGTTCGTTTTGCTTGTGCCGGGAATCACCTTCGCTCACGGCGTGATAGGAAACCGTGTCTTTCTAAGCCCCATCGTCGGCAACGATGCATTCCCGGACAACGCCGTGAGTCTCACTGCGCGCGAGAGCGATTATGAATTTTCGCTTCTGCCGCAGTTTGAGAAGCAGCTAACCGATAGTTCGAGCCTGCTGTTCACCGGCGGTTGGGCCCAGATAAACCGTGGGGCCAGGAGGCAACGCAAGACGGCGGGGTCCACCGACCTTTCGATTTGGTTCCGCCAGGCGGCCTACAAGTCGGCTCGACACGAACTTCAAGTAACGGTCAGCCCGTTCCTAGTCCTGCCTATCGGCGATCGGCGGATCCCTGATCAGGGTTACACGCATCTGGGCGGCGAGATGCTGCTCGGCAAGGGATTCGGCGATCTGCCTGATTCCCCGTCGCTCAAATACCTGCGCCCGCTGGCCGTGCAGGCGGAGACGGGCTACGCGGGGAGAATTCAAGGGCCCGCGAACAGCGACCTGTTCGGTAATTTTGAGGTCGAATACTCGCTTCGGTACCTCGACAATTTCGTCGAGCGAGTCCATCTTGCGCGTCCGCTGGTCGACCTGGTGCCTTTTGTCCAGTTCAACTATGCGCAATCGCTCCTCGCCCCTCGTCTGACGACCAAGCCGGATTTTCGGTTGACGCCGGGCATCGCATACCAAAATGATTACGGCCAAGTGAGCGTTGGCGCTCAACTCGCGCTCAACGGCGCCGCGGCAAGCGGCGACCGGGCGGCAGTAATCGGCCTGGTCGAGCTCTACTATGACGACATCTTTCCCGTTTTGGGCTGGAACCCTCTCTGATGCGGGAATCGGCAGGCCCGCGAATCCGACGGAGCAGCTCAGGCTTGGCACGGTGGCCGATCTACACATTAGGCGGCCGGACGCCGAGACGGCGAAGCCGACGGTCAAGCATCAGTTTCCTGGCGAGGACTTCGGCACCGATGGCGCAGGCGGCGGTGCGAAGAAAGTCTCACTGAGAGAAGGATTTTGGGATTTGGAGCCACCCGTCGGATTCGAACCGACGACCTGCTGATTACGAATCAGCTAGCGCCGCTTTGCGCAAGCCCACGTTTTTCCGCGGAAACTACGAACGTCCACTCCGCGTTTGACTTCTATGCAACGTCGATTTCAGCCGCCTGCGCCATCTGAGCGCCTTGGTCGATTCCGCTGGTTGCCATTGGTTGCCACGACCGAGGAACCAAATTCCGGCGGTCAGTCCCATGAGCGCTAAATCGCCGTACTTGACATGATCCTCCCTTCGAAGTCGGTCTTCGGGTCTCGATGGTACCAATCGGCGGGCAGCGTAGCGTTGCTGGTACCTTGGCTGAAGGTGCCCGAAGAGTTCAACGTCTTCCACCGGGCCTGTGTACAAATCTGTCCTGGATTCTTGCATTGTGTTGGCCGTGCGGCGGAAAAGATGGCGGACCCGGGGTCGATGGAGCCTGCTCGGCCGAGGGGTGAAAAGGAGCGGTGGGAAGCCGAAGGCAACGATTAGCAGGCAACAAGGAGCGCGAGTATGGCAGCGACGCGAAACCAACGGCTTAAGCCTGCGGCCTTGGCGCGGAGCCGCGCAGCAGAGGTATCGATGCTTGTGCAACACTTCTGCGCCGAGCACCTGGACGCGGAGTACGCCGCTCTGTGCGCCAAGCTGATCGGCAAGCTTGCTCGCAAGCGCCCTTCGCCGCTTGAGAGCGGGCAGACAAGGGTATGGGCGGGTGCGGTGCTCTACGTCATCGGTGAGGTAAATTTCCTTTTCGACCCAACTCAACGTCCTCACCTCAAGGCCGACGAGCTGAGCCGCCTGATCGGAGTTTCAAGGCGCACGACGGCCGACCGTGCGCGGTTCATCATGGACCTCCTGAGGATCATTCCGCTTGAGCCTGAATACTGCCGACGTGAGATACTCGCGCAGAATCCACTTGCCTGGATGGTCGAGGTGGACGGACTGATTGTCGATGCCCGCATGCTGCCGGTTGAGGTGCAGGCCGAGTTGCGCCAGCTTCGCTTGATACCGGACATCGATTGTGCGGA
>JAJYYI010000046.1 GCA_021801125.1 Deltaproteobacteria bacterium
GGTCGATCGATCACGGGTATCACGTAAGGCGGCGTCACCCCCAGCCCCAGTCAAAACCCCGCTAGTATCGCCATGGCGAACTTTGCCGGCTCTCCCGCCTCGCGCGCGCGTGCCGCTTGCTCTGATCGAGCCATGCCGAGAAAGCCCATCGCGAAGGCCTTTACGAAGCAGGTCACCGCAAGCGCGGCAGTAAGCGCCAACATCGCGCCGCAGAGGGCGAAGATCACCTTTACGCCCGCTGACTTAAGTTCGGCGCTTTGCAGTAAAGTTTGCAAGGTGAGCCATTCGCTCACGAAGCCGTTGAACGGCGGCAGCGCGGATATCGACAAAGCTCCCGCGAGGAAAAATAACGCGGTCAAGGGTAAGCCTCGAATCAAGCCACCGAGCCGGTCGAGGTTACGCGTGCCTGCGGCCGACTCGATAGCGCCGGCGCCAAAAAACAGAAGCGTCTTGTAGAGCGAATGATTGACCATGTGATAGAGCGCCGCAACAAACGCTATGGACGCCGCCCCAGCATGGCCTGACGCGGAGAAAACCAGTCCCGCGCCGAAAGCGGCCGTGATCATCCCCGCGTTCTCGATCGAGCTATGCGCGAGCAAGGTCTTCAGGTCGCTTTGCGTCGTCGCGTACAAAATGCCGAGCAGCGCCGTGACGCATCCGACTATGAGCGCGACCATGCCCGGTCCGACGGTCAACGCGGGCAAGACAACGCCGTTGACGCGCATGATTCCGTAAAGCCCGAGATTCAGCGTCGCGCCCGCCAACACCGGAGCGAAGGCGGCCGGCGCCGCAGCGTACGCCTGGGGCAGCCAGAAGCTTACGGGTATCAGGCCCGCTTTTACACCGAAGCCAAAGAAGGCGAGCAGGAACGCGGCCCATCGAAGGTTTGTGCTGATGTTCGCCGCGATCGCCTTCATGGAGGAGAACTCGAGCGATCCGTTGCCGGCGACCAGCAGGAACGCAAGCGCTATGAGCAGTGTTCCCGCTTCGCCGACCCCGAGCATCAGATACCCCGCGCGCGTGTGGTCCGGATTTTCGTGCTCAAAGTTCACCAGAAGGTAGGTGAGGACCGACATCAATTCCCACAGCATCAGGAACGACACTGCATCGCCGGACAAGGGGATGAGCACGATCGTTGCGAAGAGGCCGAAGTAAGCCGCGCTGAAGCCTCGGAGGCTGTAGCGCCCCAGATAGCCCGGCAGATTTGCTGCCGCGAAGATCGAACTGGGGAACAGCACCATCCCCGCGCTGACCAGGTATAAAGCGGAGAGCCGATCAAGCGATAGAGTAAGGGTGGCCAGAGCGGGAATCGTCCACAGCTTCAAGTGGAACGATGCGCCGCTGATAAGGGAAGCACCGCCGAACCACAGCAGTCCGAGCGATGCCAGCGCGCCGAGCCAACCAACCGTCGCAGCGATGCGATGCTCGCTGATCGCCGCCGGCAGAACGATGCCGGCCAGACACAGCGCGAGAATGACGACCAAAAGCGCTGCCATCGAGATTACCCGCAAGAGCTTGCCGGTTGGCGCTGGCCCGCGGCGACGAGCAATCCGTGCAAAATGGCCAACGGCGGCGGCGGATTGCCCGGCACTTCCACGTCGACCGGAACCGCTTGCGCGACGCCGCCGCCGCACGTGAAGCTGGGACCGAACACGCCTCCGAAAAGCGCGCAGGCGCCGGCCGCCACTACCCGCTTCGGCGTCGGCATCGCGTCGTATGCCTTGCGCAGCGCAAGGCGCATATGTTCGGTGACCGCCCCCACGACTAGCATCACGTCGGCATGCCGTGGTGTCGGCGTTAGAAAGAAGCCGAGGCGATGCATGTTGTAGTAGGGATTGTTCAACTGCTTGACCTCATTAAGGCACGCGCCGCAATCCCCCGCGTCGACCACCAAAATATGCGCCGAGCGGCGAAAAGCCGCTCCGAACCGATTGTCGTGGCGGTTGCTCTTATCCGTCACGCGCGCCCATTCATATCTGGCCTCCCATGCAAGCTGTTGGTTGACGCCTCGTCTGCATCGGAGGCAATGTATGCACCTGCGCTGGTCGACCTCGATCCCGCGCCGGCCGACGCTCAGCGCGCCGGTCGGACACCGCGCGACAAGAGCTTGCGCATGCTCGCCGCGAAGATCGGTCGTTGCCGGCAGCCCGCATGAAAGGCCCGGCGCGGTGTCGGGAAGGCGCGGGTAGTTCGTGGTTTTGACTCCGGTCCGAAGACCCTTGACAACCCATTGACTCATGACGCTAACCCGCTTGGTCGTTCGGTGCGGTTACAGATTGCGCGGCCAGGCGAACGCGTTGCGTGCTTGCCCGAAACGCGTCGCGGGCGTGGCTGGGCGTATAATTTGCCGAATCGGGTCGGCCGCGGTTTGCGCTAGCGATCGTTTTCATGGACCGATAGGGCGAATGTGGCAAGGATGATTGGGAAGTCCTGAAAGGCGAAACGCTCGGCGGCGAGCCTGAAGCCGTGCCAATTCGCAAACGACGGCGTGACGATACGGTAGCGCTCCACGACGTTGTTGTCCCCCAGACTAATCCAGTGCAGAGCGGCGCCGCGCGGCGCCTCGACCCAACCCAATGCCGCTCCCGAAGGGGCAGCAGCCGCAGGCGCGCGAAACGGCCCTGACGGGAGCGCCGCGCCGGTTGCCTCGATGATTCGAATCGATTGCGCTGCCTCGCGAAAGAACAAGCGCAGCCGCGCGTAGCCGTCTCCTTCGGACTCGCGCGGAACCTCAAAGGTGAGGCGGTCATAGCCGGAATAGGGCTGCGCCGTGCGCAAATCTCTTGCCACCCCGGACGCTCTGGCGACGGGTCCTACCAGGCCGAATTCCAGAGCGTCGGTCGCGCTTACGTCGCCGACCTCTTCCAGGCGATCCAGGAAACTGCTGGAGATGCTCAGCATCTCTTCCAACTCGGAAAGCCGCGCGCCCAATTCGGAAACCTGCTCGGTTGCGCGCCGCACGGCCGAATCGTCGAGGTCTGCCGCGAGACCGCCGACCGCGTTCAGCCCGAAAAAGTAGCGATGGCCGGTCAGCACGGCAGAAATCCGTAGCAATTCCTCTTCCATTATCGCTGCCTGCGCGGCGGCAACCGCCAAGCCGGTCGACTCGCAGATTCCCTCGATCGCCGCGACGTGATGGCGCAGGCGCTCAAGTTCCGCGATGAAGACCCGCAGCGCGAGGGCACGGGGCGGCGGCTCGATTCCGGCGATTCTTTCCACGGCCTGACAGAACGCGAATGAATGCGCGAAGGCAGAGGTGCCGCTGATGCGTTCCGCGATCAAGAGGACGTCCTCGACCGAGCGCCCCTCGGCGATTTTCTCCAGCCCTCGGTAGGTGTAGAACAAGCGCGGCTGGGCCCGTATGACGTCTTCGCCCACGGTCTCGAGCAGGAAATGCACGGGCCCGGTCGCGCTTGAATAGATCGGCCCGATCGGCATCACGAAGGAACCTTCCTCGTGAACTATCTGGCGCGGCCTCCAGTTAGCGTCCGGCTCGCGATGCGCCACGGGTTTGCGCCCATCGAACGCGCGCCGCATAGGATTTAGGTTCTCCTGCCAAACGTCGTTATGCAGCACGAAGTCGCCGAGCCTCGGATGGCCCTCGAAGACCAGTCCGAAAAGGTCCTCCGCCTCGCGTTCGTGCCAGTCGGCGGCGTGAATCAACGCGCTGATACTGGGGAGTTTAGTCTGTTCGGCCGGCAGCCGAGCGATCATGTGCACCCAGCCCTGTTCGCGTTCGCCGTAGAACAAGTAGCGCAGGGTCCATTGCCCAGCTTGCTCCACGATTAAGCCGCCGAAGCTCAGGCCCAGCTCGTAGAAGAGCCAGCTGCATACCTCCGGTACCACATGAGGTGGGCATTCAATCCTGCTGGTGCGATCGTCGTGGCGCTCGGCGTGGACCTGTCCGTGCCAGCGCGTGCGCGCCTGCGTCGCCATCTGTCCTGGTTCAAAGAACATGCGTTACCTCGAAAGGCCGTCCGCGGCCATGCGCAACAGAAGGGCGAGCGGCTTGGGCATATAGAGCCCCAGCAGGACTACCGGCGATCCGGCCAGAATCAAAGTGAGCAAACAGCTTGTGGGCAGTCTCGCCGCAGCCGCGCCCGCCTCGGTTTCCTCCGGCCTGCCGAAGGTCATTCGGTTAAGGTGATAAAGCGTTCCGAAAAAGCCGATTACGACGAAGGCGGCCAACAGGCCCGCGGTGAGATAATGCTCCCGCTCGATGGCGGAGCGCAGAATCGAGAACTCGCTGAGAAATACCGCCAACGGCGGTGCTCCGGCGATCGCAACTCCGCCCAGCAGGAGAGCAGCGCCCGCCGCGGGTGATCGCCGTATCAGACCGTGCACGGCGGCTATTTGGCGCGTGTCCACCGTGAGCAGCGCGGCGCCGGCCGCGAAGAAGCAAAAGGACTTGGTCAACGCGTGGTTGAGAATCTGGTAGACCGCGCCGTAATGCGCAGCGGCGCCGCCTATGCCAGCGGCAGTGAGGATAATTCCCATATGCTCGACGGTCGAGAAAGCGAACAGGCGCTTATAGTCAGTGACTTGGATAATCAGAAAGGCCGCGATGGCGACGGAGCTAAGGCCGACCACGGTCGCCCAGACGTCGGCGCTGCCGCTGGCGGACACGTTGAGCACCGCCGCGAACCGCAAAATGACGTACAGCACCAGCGTCGTCTTGATTCCGGAAAGCAGCGCGCATATTGGCGAGGGCGCCTGACTGTGCGCGTCCGGCAGCCACGTGTGCAAGGGCACCAAGCCGGCCTTGGCTCCGAATCCCACGAGAATCAGAACGAAGGCGACCTGCAACACGCCCTGAGGCGCCGCGGGCGCGAGCATGAGCAGCCGCTGCCAGGTGTACGGTCCGCCGCCGCCGAAGCTCGTCGCGGCGAACATCGCGAGAAAGCCAAGCAGCGCGATCGCTCCGCCCATTATCGTCAGCACGGAATATTTCCAGCCGGCTTCCAGCGCCTCGCGCGTATTCTCAAAAGCCACCAGATAAACTCCGAGCACGGTGGTGAGTTCAACTGCGGTCCATACCAGGTTTGGCTCGATCAGCACCGGCACCAGCAGCATCGAGGCGACAAACAGATTGTAATTCGTGTAGTAGCGGCGCAGGCGGCGCGCGCTCTTCTCGCGCGCGATATAACCCCAAGAAAAGAGCGCTGCCGTGCTTCCCAGCGCCGCCGTCAGCAGCAGGATCAAAGCGCCGAAGCCGTCGAGCGCAACCCAATTGCGAACCGCCACGACGGGCTGCCCCGCGACGAGGCTCGCCGCGGCCGCTACGCTCAGCGCCAGCGCGGTCACGCTCGCGGCCAGCGTCGCTAGCGGCGCGATCGTACGGCCCGGGGCCAGCACCGAAATCAGCCCTGCTATCAGCGGCAGCACGACGATCGCGAGCAAAATCATCCGTCGACGCTCTCCTTCAGGCTCGCGAGTCCGCCCACCTCCGTTGTCCCGATTCGCTCCTGGGTCATGCGTGTCAGGATGCCTATAACGAGCGCGATAATGAGCATGTCGAACGGGAACGCCATCTCCGCCACCAGCGGCAACGACGGCGCGATCGCGATGCCGACGAACAGCGCGCCGTTCTCGATACCGAAGACACCGATTAACTGCGGCACGGCTTCGCGGCGCACCGCCAGTGTGTAGGTGCCGATCAGCAGCGCGGCCAGCCCCACGGGCAGATTGATTCGGGCCATTGCGCCCGCGGGCGCGGGCAATCGCTGGCTTAGGAAATAGGCCAACAGCGTCAGGCCGAGCGCGATCAAGAGCGAACTTGGAATATTCAGCACTTGATCGATCTCGCGTCGGCGAAAGATTTCCCCGCGGACCATCCGTCCGAGCAGCCAGGGAATGACGATCGGCTTGATCGCTAGGTCCAACGCCGCCACCGCGAGCAGGTCCGAGGCGTGCAAGCCGAAGGCAAGCAGCAGCGCCGAGACCACCAGAAACACCGACTGCGCGATATAGAAGCGCAGGCATCCCTGCACCTGACGCGTTGCCGCCAGCGCGAAGGAACTCAGTAAGAACAATCCGGCAGCGAGCCCGTTGAGCGACGCCAGCAGTGCGGAGATCTCCCCCATCCTCAACCTCTAAAACCCGAGCAAGCCGCCGATCATCGCCACCACCGACGTGACGAAGGCGGCGCCAAGGAACTCGCTCACTCGAAACAACCGAAGCTTGGCTAGGGACGACTCGATAACCACCATCACGAGCAGAAACACGCCGATCTTGAGCGACACCAACAGAGCGGCCAGCAGTACCTGAGACAGTCGCTGGTCGGCCGCCAATCCCCACGGCGTGACGAGCACGTTGAGCAGGATGCACATCAGGACGAGCAGCTTCATCTGCCCGCCCCATTTCATTAGCGCCATTCCCGTGCCCGAGTACTCCAGGCTCTTCGACTCGTCAATCATGGCCAATTCGAAATGGCCAGTCGGATTGTCGACCGGAATACGCCCGGTCTCCGCGATAATCAGCATGATAAACGCGATGACCAGCAGCACGTGGGAAGGCGCAAAGAAATTCGCCAATGGCGTGACCCAGTGCTGCTGCACGATATACGGAATCGTCGAGCCGGCGACGAAGGACACCATGAAAAAGACGATCATGAAGACCGGCTCGGCGAGAAATCCGACCATGCGCGTGCGGCTGGCGCCCATGGGGCCGTATGGGTTTCCGGTGTCAACCGCCGCCAGCGTGGCGAAAAAGCCGCCCAGCGCGAGCACGAAGCCGCCCCCGAGCATGTCGCCCATGAAGGCGAAAAACAGCGGATAACTCGTTAGCACCGGAATCAGCGTGGCAACGAAAATCGGCGCGACGAAAACCAGAAAAGGCGTGGCGCGAAAAATCCAGGAGGCCTGCTCCGAAACCACTTGGTCCTTGTTGAAAAGTTTGCGCAGGTCGCGATAGGGCTGGAGGACGCTTGGGCCGCGGCGCGATTGGACGATCTCCTTAAGACGAGAGAGTACCCCGGCGGCGAGCGGGGCAAGCCCGACGACGAAGATCACCTGCAAAAGGTTGTACCCTATCGAACGCGCCATAACGCGCCGCATCCGTGGCGTAAGCCGTTCCACCGCCGCAGGACGCACCATCGCAGCGCGTCCGCCCGGGAGAGTATCTTCTAACCGGCTAGGGAAATAAAACGAAAAACCCCTACCGGCATACACCTAGGTAGGGGTTATCAGCCCTGATTAGGAAAGGGCGGTTGTCGTGGTGAACCCCATCACCAGATCGTCACTAGATACCGCTATAGTTTAACAGGAGTATTACTCGAGTCAATGCGGGAAGCGTTTTGCTCCTGGGCTTTGCGTGCTCAGATTCGGGCGCCGAGTGCGATACCGGCGAATAACGCCACGGCGCCGGTCACCACGCTTCCAATCAGATATGCTGCGCCGAGCACCAACTCTCCGTCCTGCAACAGGCGAACCGACTCATACTCGAATGTGGAGAAAGTCGTGTACGCACCAACGAAGCCCACCGCGAACAGCAGGCGGACCGACGGGGAAATCCAAGCTCGATCTTGAGCGAAGGCGAGAAAGAATCCGAGGATGAAGCTCCCGGACACATTGATCACGTAGGTTCCATACGGAAACCCTACCCCCAGCCGGCTGACAACCCATCCACCCAGCAGGTAGCGCGCGTTAGCGCCAAGGAATCCGCCCAAACCAACCCACAGCACTGCTGCCAAGTTTCCACACCTTCTGGACTCAGACTCGGGCAAGAAGGGCCCGCATCATTTCCGTCCTGCCAACAATTCCAAGCAATCTGCCTTGGTCGTCAACGACGGGGAGGCGTTTGACCCGCTTCTCTGCGGAGAGCGCGAGCGCACTGGCAACCGGCATGGTGCCCTGCACGGTTATCACGTTGCGGGTCATCAGATCTTTGACAGAATTGGCGCGCAATTTCTGTAGATGCCTTCGCGCCTCGCCGCTTATTCTGGCAATGGGAATCCGCGCTCTTAGGAACTCGATGACGCCCCCCCAGCTTTCACGGCTCACGCGCGAAATCAGGTCGGAATCCGCAATGATGCCGACCACGCGGCGCTCGTGATCGACGACGATGACCCGTTTATGCGCCGACGACACCAGCAGCTCGAAGATTTCCTCGACGGACGCTGATTCGTGAACCGTCGGTACTTCCCGCGTCATCACGTCGGAGACCGTCACCTGTTGCCCGACAGCGGGAGGTTGCGAGTTCCATTCAGGCAGATGGACCGCCGCGATCGTGTTCAGAACATCAAGACGCCCCAAGATTCCGAGCAATTTCCCATCCTTATCGACGACCGGAAGCCGCTTGAGGTGCTTCTCGACCATGAGCTTGGCGGCGCGACCGAGAATAGCGTCGGGGCTGATTGTCACAACGTCGCGGGTCATCACCTCCGACACTTTGCGCTTCGGATCCTCCAGCGATTCATGCAGCTCGCGAACGAACGCAGGATCGGTCGCCCGCTTAAGACTCAGCGTCACGCTCATCCCGCCGCGCGTCAGCAGGTCGCTGTCGCTAATCATCCCGACTACCTTGTCTTGCGCGTCGGTGACCGGCACCGCGGTGAAGTCTTTATCCAGCAGCAGGTCGATGACGTCGGTAATCGGGCGGTCAGGTCGCACCGTTGCGACCTCACGGCGCATCACTTCGGAGACCTTAACGTCGGGCAATCCCTCCTTCAGCGGCGCGCCCGACTGCACCACCTCGACCTCCTGAACGATAATCAGGGCGTTGGGGGCCATTTCCCGCAGAGGAGCGATAACGCGATCGATCCGCTCCGGACGGTCCACCACGGTGATCATCATGGGGAGATCCATAGACATGCGAAGGATAGCGGCGGTGTGAATTACCGAAGATGCCCCAAAGCCGGCTACCCCGCGAATCACCGTCGCCCCGCCGCATCCTTCTCGCCGAAGCATCTCGACAATCGCCGTGTACAGCGCCTTGCGATGGTACTGATCCGTCTCGCCAAGGAAGAGCGTGAGTTGCTTACCTTTGCCGGCAAACATCATCCTCGACACCGGGCGCAAGCGGCGGCAAACGACGCTCGCTGCGCGAAGTCATTGATAAATGCTGGAGGTTAAGCTTCAAAAATCAGGCCCTGTCCTTTCCGGCAGAGCCCTGTGAAATGAAAAGACCCTACCCGTGTCTAACACCAGTAGGGGTCATCAGCTCACGCGGCGGAGCGGTTGTGGTGAACCCCATCACCATCAATCTTTATAAAAAAGTATCACCTCCGTCCCGCGAGTCAACCGCGACCCCGGCAATCGGCAGCTCCTTAGCTGCGCGATAGCGTCCGACGCGCGGCTGCCCCCATGCCTGAATATTTGGTGGTATCCTTGAGTTTTCGCGATCCTCCGCGCCAACGGCTCCTAGGGCCCTGGGTAGGATTGCGTAAGGCTTGTGAATCTATTAAGCAGAGAAAACCGACCCGGAGAGGTGGCCGAGTGGTCGAAGGCACCAGATTGCTAATCTGGCGTACTGGGCAACCGGTACCGAGGGTTCGAATCCCTCCCTCTCCGCCAAAAATCCCTGTAAAATTAGGCACTTGTTTGACTTTCTCCCCACAATGGCGTGTCGCCTGAAGGGTGGGGAAAATCGACTTTCACCGCAAATTCACCGCAACGTTTTCTACGATTCGATTGCCAGCATCACGAAACGCCTAGCTCCCAACGGCAGGGTCTATTACGAGGCCGCGATTCGGCGATAATGCGCGGCCGCATCTGCGCGGTCTTGATAATCCCGGAAATGGGCGGATGATCGAGTTCTTTATAAAGAGCGTCCACGACAGCTCCGGCCCGGTGACGGATGCGCCTGACGTGGCGGAAGCGACCTGGCGGGCCGCCACCGATCCGTCCGCACCGCTGCGCATTCCCGCCGCGGCCGACGCCGAAGCGCTGATGGCCGAGGCAGGCTGATCGCCCCGTCAGCCTCGCCTAAAATCCACTTCGGCGCACGATTTACCGCCGTGATCGCCGCCTTTTCCACTGCAGCGCCCTATTGTCGAGCAGGCGGTTTCCCGTAGCTTCGCAAGCCGGCAGCGCGCGAAGTTCTTCCGACATAGCCCAACTCTCGGCGTGCAGTGGCATCGTTGACGGTGAACTCGCGCCCGAGCATGCGTATCATCGAGCGCGAGACCGGCGGGTCGCCACGTCTCCGCGTGACGACCCAGACGGCATTTAGCAGTCGGCCTACGGCCGATGCAAGCCAGTACGACATCGAGCGCAGCTTATCGATGGACAGGCCCTGCAAGCTCGCGAGCGACGCGACGAAGTCGCGGAAAGTCTGGCCTTCCTGGGCCTTGATGAAGAAGTCGCGAGCGCCTTTTCCGCGTTCAAGAGCGCACTGTATGGCTTCGACCACATTGTCAACATGGCAGGTCGCGAAAGCGTAGTCGCCGCTATCGATGAAGGCGAACCGTCCGGATCTGACTGCTTGGGGAAGCGTGCGACTGAATGGGTCGCCTGGCCCCCAGATTGCCGACGGGCGAAGCGCGATCGTGCGAAAGCCGGGCTTGTCGGCCGACAACACCAACGGCTCGGCCCGCGCCTTTTTAGCCAGGTAGGCAGAGAAGTGGTTAGGGAATGTGGGCGCGCTTTCATCAGCGTTGCGGATAGGCGTACCAGCGTTGTCCATGACGATACCCGCCGTGCTGAATATGGACGAAGGTCTTCGCCCCGGCATTCTCAGCGGCCTTGAGGAGTGCAACGGTGCCGTCGACGTTGATGCGAAAGAAGGGCACGCGCGGCCCCGAAAAGCGGAACAGGGCGGCGCGGCGTGCGCTACGGCTTCGATCCCGGGCAATGACAGCCGCGCACTGCTTTCCAAATCGGCGTGGACCGGCGATGCCCCTAGCGCCGCCAGTTTGTCGTGAAACGATGCGGACCGCGTGAGGGCGAATATCTGGTGGCCGTCCTCCACGAGTTTCGGGATCAGATGGCCGCCGAGCAGGCCGTTGCCTCCCGTGACGAGAATCTTCATCGAGAAACACCTTCTGGTTCAGATTTCAGGATGGCTCGCATGGCGTTCTCACGGGGCTGCTCAAGAACGGGAGATGAAGGCGGCGGTGCTTTGCGGAGCCAAGCTGTTACGTGCAGCAGGGGCGCGGCGTTCGCAGAGGCCCATAGCAAATCGGCAGCGGCCTCGATGGTGAGAGCCAGCCAGGCCTCGGAGGCTATAACCGCGAGCCGCTCGGTCAGGAGTGCGAAGGCCCGCTCGGCTGCGGGGATTGCGGCGCCGTCGAGAAGACAGCCCATCATCGCCGCGTAGAGCCGGGGGCGAGCCGCCGCGAAGCGCACGTAGTCGTTCCAGCCCTCGCGCAGCGCTACCACCGGATCGGTGGATTGAGCCGTTGCCCTCTTGCTTTCGAGGAATTGCGCGAATGCCTCCGCGATGGCGGCGCTCAGGAGGCCGTCGGCGCTGCGGTAGTGACGGTAGAGCATGGGCGGGGTGACCTTCGCGATCGCACAGACGCTGCGCGTCGAGAACTGCGCCTCGCCTTCTTCCTCAAGAACCTTCTGGGCTGCGGCGAGCAGCGCAGCGCGTGTATCCATGCAAACGGTGTAGCACCGATATATAAAGCGTCTATAGCGCCGCTATATTGTCGTCCGTAACCCCGCGCATGTTGGCGCTAGCTGGAAGGTCGAGTCGTAGAAACCTGGCTGCCACCATGTCGTTTACCCTGATAGCATTCTGGTGAGGTCTACGGCTCGCTGCGAGGGAGCTAATCGCAATGGAGAAAACTCTTGAGCGCCTTTGGCGGCTATAGCGTCGAATAGTGCCCATCTTCGTCCAGTTCAAGACAGAACGTCAATTACACCCGTACTCGGTCTAGCGGCGCACCCGCAACGCCTCCTAACGAGAGCTTCGATACTTCGTGATTTGCCGCTGCGCCAGCCTTGCAACCGCACTGGGAACAAGTCGCCACGGAGCGACACCGCAAAAGGCATGAGCTATGGCGTAAATCGAGCCCAACGAGAAGCGGCGCTCGTTCGAGATCGCGTACACTGGTTCCCAAGTCTCGGGAAACATCTTCGCTCGGAAATGCTCAAGGCCGCGGAAGTTATAAAAACAGTTGGCGTAGTTTCGCGCCATGCGCATTGAGGTCCGAAGCCACCACGGATTACTCGCAATCTCGCGGTGAGCCTTACTGGCGAGGGCGACCAGTCCAAGAGTTGCAAAGGTGCGTCCCCAGGACGCGAATCGACGCATCGCTGAATCCACCAGCAACTCAACCGTGCCGTTGGCAGCCTGGCGGGAGCGAACTATCTGCTCGACCAGGTAACCGCCTCGTGCCGGTACGGGAGAAGCGACGAGGAATGCCACCGGTTTGTGCTCCAGGCGCGCGACCAACAAAATCCGGTCGCGAAGCTCGCCAAGCAGGACCAAGGGCTCGGTTAAAAATCGAAGTGCCGGAAGCGGGCGCGCCGCGAGCCATTCGATGAGCAATCGCCGTATACCGTCATCATTGCGGGCGGCTTGGGGCGAAATTGACTCGACTGTCACGCCCTTGTTGCGTGCGCGGTTGAGCTGCCGGCGCAACGGCGCGTGGGTCTCGGCTATTCGAGCCCATCGCTGAGGATTCCATATCGGCTGCGCGCCCAGGGCCACGGCCGAATGATTGCGCGAACAGGCCAGCAAACTTTTAAGCTGACCTTCCACGCATACGTAGCAGATCTGATAACCTTGGTCGCGACCATGTCGCTCGAGCATCTCGACCGCGCGGGTGAGCACTTCGGACGGGCCGATCGGCGCTCCGACAACCATCAGTGTCTCGCGTGCTCGAATGTATCCCGCCACCGCCGCCATTTGAGGCGCGAACCAGTGGTCAATCCCGGGATTCAAAATTTGGTAGGAGGTGGTGTTCCAACCGTACGCCATCACCAAATCACGCGCCCTCGACCGCATCTCGTCATGCGTAAATCCCATTTAACCTCCGCTATTTGCCCGCTCCCCCTTAAACATTAAGGTGCCGGAACCGAAGTGCGCTGCCGACGAGATATACAAGGCTGAAGCTCATCGCCGCGCCCGCGATTATCGAGATAAGGAGTAGTCTAAACTTCGGGTAAAGCACGCCGGCCGCCAGCGCCAGGCCAACCGCGTTGTAGAAAGGTGTGACGAACAGATTTTGCCGGATATTCTTCATCGTGATACGGCTCAAACGTAGGGCTTTCGCGATGGCGCGAAGCTTGCCCTTAACCAGCGCCAAGACCACAATCTACATGGCGAGGTCCGTTCCGCCACCCAATCGCGATTCTAACCCTGGCCGCGACCCGAATACTTTTTTCAAAAATTTGTTTTCGTTGCGCTTTTAACCTGTGCCGGACGGCAAAGAGTTGGTTTGTCCATTGTGGAACTCGCGACGACAGGGAACAAAGTCTTCGTTGTCGTTTTACCCAACGGCCGGGCGTTAATACAGCGCGTTATCAAGGTTATTATTCGGCGTGTATCTCCGGTAGCTTGCGGTTGATATAGCAAAAATGCTATTGAAAATGAACGGTGGAATGGGTGGTTGCCGTGCTAAATGGTTGGGTGGAGGCGGAGCCGGTCGCTCTGCTAAAGGATGTGCAGGCTCGCTTCCCGAGAATCCGGGAGTTGCTCGAGGGTTTCGGGCCGCGGCAGGTCGGCTTACCGCACGCAAAGCGGCTAGGCTGAAAGCTTTGGGGAATGCGCTCGGCCGCGAGAGAAGGGACGGGTCGAGCCATATGTGGAGCGACGCCAAGGCGGAGATTGGTTGTGCTTCATGCCTGCGTGAAAGAAGGGCGAAAAACGCCGCGCCGGACTACCGAGCTGGCTCTTAAGCGCCCCAAGGAGGTGGGCTAGTGACGAAGCGTTTGCGGACCATAAAAAGGAAGATGCCCGCGGGCCTTGAGGTTCGCGCGGCTTATGACGCAAAGGCCGAAGAGTTTAATCTCTCGCGCGAGCTGATAGGCGCGCGGGTTCGCGCAGGACTGACTCAGGCCGAGTTGGCGAAACGAATGGGAACCACTCAATCGGTAATCGCGCGTCTGGAGAGCGGCGCGCAATTGCCTAGCGTGAGCACGCTTTTGAAGTTTGCGAGAGCGACGCGCTCGCGCCCGGTCATTAAGCTGCTCGCTGCCTAAAATGCCTCAAGCGGCGTGAGGTTATGACACTGGTGGCAGGAGCGATAGAGGTTGGTTCGGGTATTCGGCCACCGCTCAAGTGGGCGGGGGGTAAGCGCTGGCTGCTACCCCATATTCTGCCGTTTTGGAGGGCCGCACGGCGCCGGCGCCTGGTCGAACCGCTGTGCGGCGGTCTGGCTGTGGCGCTCAGCCTGCTCCCAGAAAGAGCTCTGCTCAACGATATCAATCCGCATATCATCAATTTCTACTCCTGGCTGAGGCGGGGGCTTCGGATTAGCCTGCCCATGAAGAACGAGGTCTCGCTGTTTTACGAATATCGCCAGCGATTTAATGCCTTGGTAGGCGCGGGGCAGGCTCATACGCGACAAGCTGCGAGCCTTTTCTATTACCTGAACCGCACCTGCTATAACGGGCTCTGTCGCTTCAATCGCAAGGGCGAGTTCAACGTCCCCTTCGGCCGCTACAAGAATATTCGCTACAAGAGCGACTTCACCGAGTATCGAGCCGTCCTCGCGAACTGGGAGTTTCAGTGCGTTGACTTCGAGAAGCTGATCTTAGAGCCAGAGGATTTTGTCTACGCTGACCCACCCTACGACGTGGAGTTCAGGCAGTATGCCAAAGACGGCTTCCCGTGGGCGGATCAGGAGCGATTGGCGAGGTGGCTTGCCAGCCATCCCGGTCCGGTCGTGACTTCGAATCAGGCGACCGACAGGGTCAAGCGGCTCTACCGGAGTCTTGGCTTTGACCTTCTGCTGCTGAAGGGGCCGCGCCTCATTAGTTGCACCGGTGACCGGACCCCGGTCGACGAGGTCCTTGCATACAGGAACTGCGCAGATGGTTAGCCGCGACACTGGAACCGGATCGGTTTTGGAGCAGATGGTGATTCCGGCGCTGGAAGGCGGTGGCTACGCGGTTCAGAAGCGGGTAGTAGTTGGCCAACGCTTGGGCGGCGGAAAGCATATCGCCGATGTTCTTGCAGAGAAGGACGGCCGGTGTGTGATCGTCTCCTTGAAGTGGCAGCAGGTGTATGGGACAGCCGAGCAGAAGGTTCCGTTTGAGGTTATCTGCCTCGAAGACGCGCTCGAGTCGGGCGGCTACGAGGCCGCATATTTGGTGTTAGGCGGCGAAGGCTGGAAGCTGAGGCAGTTTTACACCAGCGGCGGATTGGAAAGCCACTTGAGGCTATCAGGAAAGATTCGAATCGTTACACTCGAAAAATTCGTTGCCAGGGCCAACAGGGGCGAGCTTTGAAACCTGGTATGGCGGCCAGAAAACACCGAAGGGCTGAAACTCAACGCAAGATGTTCGAGCGTTGTTCATTTCAAGTTGCAGGGGACGGCCGTCACCTAGCGGCGCGGAGAATCGTTCTCACGCTAACTGGTCGAACCATGTAAGCGCTTAGTTGTTCATGCGGACGACGAGGAATTTCGCGTGAGGAAGGAGTTCAGGCCATCTGCTGGGTGGGAGGCCCTCCAACAGGACGTTACCGAAGAGCGTCGTATGTCGCCCGCCAATGCGCTCTTAGTCGAGGATGCGATCTTCGGCTTCCGGTCCTTTACGCCGTTCGCTAACGAGGATCATCTGCGGAATTCCTTGAAGGCTCTCCTTCATAATGTAGGGGCCTTTACAAGGACCTTGGCACAATAGCGACTTTGGGGGACGTGAACCGCTCCAAGTCGTACCGGAGGCTTATACCATGCTGCAGGGCTTACGAATTCTCGACCTTGGCTGGGTGTTAGCTGGCCCATTCGCCGGCCAGCTTCTGGCTCAGCTTGGGGCGGACGTGATCAAGGTCGAGCCGCTCGAAGGCGATATGGCGCGGACGATTCCGCCCTACTTCGTCGATGGCGAGTCCTCATTCTTCTTGGCGATAAATCGCGGCAAACGCAGCGTCGCGATCAATATAAAACATGAGCGCGGCGCCAGGGTCCTCAAAGATTTGGTGCGGCGCTCAGACGCCGTGATCTGCAACTTCACGCCCGGAGCTGCTTCGCGCCTGGGCGTTGACCACCCGTCGCTGTGTAAGCTCAACCCGAAGATATGTCTCGGCCAGCTTATCGGCTGGCATGACCAAGGCGAGTTCGCGAGTGCTCCCGCCTTCGATCTCGTCATTCAGGCTGCAGGCGGCGTGATGAGCATCACCGGCGAACCTGATGGCGAACCTGTGCGGGTCGGCTACCAGATTGCCGATCTCGCAGGTGGTCTTTATCTAGCGCTCGGCACCCTGGGCGCCCTGGTGCATGCGGCTCGTACCGGCAAGGGCCGCCAGGTGCAAGTCTCGCTGTTCGATTGCCAACTTGCCCTGCTCACGTGGCAGGCGCAAAACTACCTGGTCACCGGAGAGGTGCCGCGACGAAACGGGTCGAGGCATCATATGATCGCTCCCAGCGAAATTTTTACCGGTTGCGACGGTGAGCAGTTCGTCATCTCGCCAACAGGGGAGCAGTTTTTTCGCAACTTTTGCGAGGCCATCGGTGATCCCGAGATGGCCGAGGACAAGCGCTTTGCTACGTCCGCAGCCCGAATTAAGCACGTAACCGAACTCGCCTCGCGGTTGCAGGCCGTCTTTTCTCAACGCTCGACCGAGCAATGGCTGAAGCTATTCGAGGAAAAGCGTATTCCAGCCGGGCCGGTCAACAACGTTGCCCAAGCTCTGCATCATCCCGTCGCTACGCTTCGAAACATGCTCGAAGCCGTGGTCAACCCCGCCAGCGGCAGCACGCACGAGTTTCTCGGCAACCCATTTAAATGGCCCGGAGCGCCGGTGCTGGGCTATCCGCCCCGTCTGGGAGAACATACCCGTATCGTGCTGGAGGAAGTGTGCGGTTATGAGCCGGGCACTATCGACGATCTCGCCCGTTGTGGGGCGGTTGTGACACGCGATGCGGGATGAGCCGGGGAGCGCGTTCAAGCCGGCCGAGGGCCCGGCTTCGGCTCAAGCTTATCCGTATTTTTTAGCACAACTTCTTCAAGTATTGGTTCGCGCTGATCCTCTGAGGCAGAATTCGCAACGTCGATTTATTAGCGAGACGGAACACCCACCGGTCGCTGAATCGACAAGCTGCAAGCTTCGGGTGTAGCATCGAGGAGTTGGCGTGCAGGCGGACATCCTGAGCGCTAGCGAACAGCGCGGGGGCACACTCAAGCAAGCGAACTCGCCGCTACTTCTCACGAGACAGTAAATCGTTGCCCGAAGGACTGAGCAGGGGGGCGGCATACTGTGTCGCCCCATTTTTAAAGAGCCGGAAACACCGCCGGGTTTCTGCCGCAGCGTTGAGAACGCGCGTGGGCGTTTTGCGCGACATTTGCGGCTAACGTGGGAGGCGGGTTGACGGATCTGTTGCCGGCCGCGCCTTGGAAAAATGGTGCGGGTTCAACGCGAGGGGAGGGAACACCAGCGCATGAAATGCATCGATCAGAGAAATTGGCTCGCCTTGCTGGAGCAAGCTGGTGAACTAGCCCGGGTGAAGGTGCCGGTCGATTGGAATGGGGAGGTCGGAGCGATTGCGCGACGGGTCCTAAACGCACAGGGTCCGGCCCTTTTGTTCGAAAGGATACGCGGTCACGAAGAGACCTGGTGTACCAAGCTTTTCACGGGCAGTCTCGCGACAGCCTCGCGCGTTGCGCTGGCCTTCGGGCGGGAACGGACCACCTCGCGACGCGAACTGGCGGAGATGTTTCGACGCGCGATGCGCGGGGGTGTCCCGCCTGTTGTGGTAGACAACGGTCCGGTCAAGGAAAATATTCGGCGTGGGGACGAAATCGACTTGAACGACATCCCGGTGCCGCTTTGGCATCCCGGCGACGGCGGCCGCTACATCAACACGATGTGCGCGGTGGTCACGCGTGATCCTGACAGCGGTTTTCTTAACGTTGGCACCTACCGCGGCATGATCGTCGATGCGAGACGGATATCCGTGCTCCTGTTAATCGGCGCCGGCTGGGGCGGCCATTTCGTGAAATACGCGGAGCGCGGCGAAGAAATGCCGGTGGCGGTGGTCTACGGATGGGACCCGCTGTTGGACGTCTGCGCGGGCAGCCAGGTCCCGCACGACGTATCCGAGTACGACGTCGTTGGCGCACTGCGCGGTGAACCGGCCAGGCTGGTGAAGTGCGAAACATCAGAGCTGCTTGTGCCGGCCGACGCCGAGATCGTGGTCGAAGGCTTCATTTCGGACGACCCGAAGACATTTGCGATGGAAGGGCCTTTCGGCGAGTACTCGGGCTACTATGGGGAACCGCGACCGCGCCCCGTCATTCGCGTCGAGTGCGTCACGCATCGCGATGGAGCCGTCTATCGAGGAAGTCTCGAAGGCGTTGCGCCGGGAGCGATGAACGAGGACGCGGCGATTTATAGCATCACCACCAAGGCCGCAATTTTGAACGTCCTGGACCGCGCTGGCGTGCGCGGCGTGCTCGACGCGCGTCCGGGGCCGGTCACCTTCGTTCAAATCCGCCAGACCTACAACGGCCAGGCCAAACAGGTCGCCGCCGCGCTGTGGGCCAGCGCGTCGGCAGAGCATTTCTGGAAAGTGATCATGGTTGTTGATGAGGATATCGATATCTACAACGATCGCGCGCTTCAGTGGGCGCTTTGCTATCGGGTCAACCCAGCTTCGAACGACTTGGTCGTTATGCCGGGAACGCGAGGCGGCGTGCTCGACCAGAGCATTCCGCTCATCCGACGGGATGACACAGTGTTGGGTACCGGGAGTTGGAACCGGCTGCTTATTGATGCAACGCGAGACCTGAGCCAGGCAAGGCGCGACCGCTTCGGCCGACCGACATGGCCGCCAATGTCAACCGAAATTGAACCTCAGGAGATGGCTCGCGTGGAGCGGCGCTGGCCCGAGTACGGCATCGCGCTGCCCCAACAGCGCGGGTGGCGCGGATGACGCTGTCCGCGCTGACTGCGCCGTTCGTCATATCAGCGAAGTCGCGCTTTTGTGGAGCGCCGCGGTTAATCCGGCCTGAGACGGCCGCTCTGCCGCGGCGGACCGGGGGGCGGATGTCGCCTGGCGGCTTGGGCGTCGACCGCGGCGTAAGCCCGGTGCACCGTGCGCGAAGTATTTCGTCGCGGTCGATGACATCGGAATCAGTGGTTCCTCGGATTACGAGGTTGTCCAGACGGATAGAGACGGAGCTTGGCAATCTTATAACCGGATGCGAGGCGATGCCATAAAAGCAGGCGAGGCGCTTGCCCTTTAAATCACGCTTGATGGAGGACAGATGAAAGTCGAAACGCTTTTACCGGTGGGCAAACTTGATCCGGGACTGCGTGAGGTATCGATGCGCCTGGACTTGGCAACGGTGTCCACGCTGGCGCGGGAGGTCGAGGAACTCGGCTACGACGGCCTGGTCAGCGGCGAGACGAAGAACGACCCGTTTCTGCCCCTTGCGCTTGGCGCGATGAGTACCTCGCGCCTCAGGCTCACGACGGCGGTTGCGATCGCCTTCCCGCGCAGCCCAACAGTCACCGCCATGATGGCGTGGGACATCCAGGCGATGTCAAAGGGGCGCTTCGTGCTCGGTCTCGGTACGCAGGTCAAGGGGCATATCCAGCGTCGCTACGGGATTGCATGGGCGCCGCCGCGCGCGCGCTTGCGCGAGTATATCGGCGCTCTGCGCGCGGTATGGAATTGCTGGCAGAACCGCACGCCGCTGAACTTCGCAGGCAAGCACTACAACCTTTCTCTGATGGTCCCCTTGTTCGACCCGGGACCGATCGAGCATCCGAACATTCCCATCCAACTCGCGGCGGTCAACGCGGGCATGTGCCGCCTGGCCGGGGAGTTATGTCAGGGCATCCGGCCGCATCCCATCTGCACGCCGAAGTATATAGCCGAGGTGATGGTGCCGGCGGTCCAGCAGGGCGCCGCCAAGGCCGGCCGGGAACTCGGGCAGTTCGACGTGGTTCCAAGCCCGCTTATCGCGACGGCGCCTACGAAGGCTCTGCTCGAGGAGCGGATTCGCGACGTCCGCGCGCGTGTGGCCTTCTACGCTTCGACGCGCAGCTACCGCGCGGTGTTCGAGCATCACGGCTGGGGCGACCTGGTCCAGGAACTTCATCGATACTCGGTCGAAAAACGCTGGGAGGAGATGCCTCGGCGAATCAACGACGAGGTGCTCGACACGATCGCGGTAATCGGGACGTACGATCAAATCGCCGCCGCGCTGAAGCAGCGCTACGGCAGCGTCGCGACGAGGATCGAGTTCGGAATCCCGCTGCAAGGACCTCCGGATCACCAGGCGCTTGCCGCGGCGATCCGCGAGCTTCACGCCTGAAGACCGAGTGCCTGAAGAGGGCCTTGGATGGACTTCCCGAGCGGCGGGAGCGCTGTCGATGACGCAGCGGTGTTCGTGGATCAGCGCGCCAAGAGCCTGGGACTCAAGAGGTGATGACGATGTCATTTCGTGACTTGCGCGGCTTCATTGACGCGGCAAGACAAGTGGGTGAACTCAAGGAGTTCCATAGAGCTCACTGGGATCTCGAAATAGGATGCCTGAGCGAGCTTATGGCCGAACGCGCGGGGCCGATGCTCTTGTTCGATGAGATACCTGGTTACCCCACCGGCTTTCGCGTCCTCAGTAATTTCTTGTCAACGCCGAAGCGGTTTGCCATGGCGGCCGGAATTCCTTTGGACGCGACACGTTTAGAAATGCTGCAAACATGGAAGGACAAACTGAAGAACCTCCGCTTCATTCCGCCGCAGCACTCCAAGGACGGTCCTGTTGTCGAGAACGTGTTACGAGGCGACCAAGTCAACGTCGAGCTGTTTCCCGCGCCGAAGTGGCACGAGCACGACGGAGGTAGATACATTGGTACGGCGGACATGGTGATAGTCAAAGACCCGGAAAGCGACTGGGTCAATATGGGTACCTATCGTGCCTGTATTCAAGGACGTGACCGCCTTAGCTTATGGATGATAGCTGACCGGGACGGGCGACGAATCGCGAGTAAGTACTGGGCGTCGGGGAAAAGTTGCCCGGTAGCAATCGTGTTAGGACTTGAGCCGGGGACCTGGCTGGCCGCGCCCATGAAACTGAAGCCCGGAATTTCGGAGTACGACTTTGCCGGAGGTATACGCGGAGAGCCCGTCGAAGTAATAAGCGGACCAATAACCGGCCTGCCTGTTCCCGCCCACGCTGAGATAGTTTTCGAGGGAGAGATCCCACCCCCCGAGCAAGAGTCGGTCGCCGAAGGGCCCTTCGGCGAATGGCCAGGCTATTACGCGCATCAGGGTCAAGAACCTGTGATGCGTGTCGAGCAAATAATGTATCGGAACGATCCCATCCTTCTTGGCTTCCCCCCGCTCCTTCCAACCTCGATGGACAGCGGCATTCCGACGAGTGCTGCCCGCTTGTGGGAACATCTCGAAAACTGCGGAATTCCCAACATTCGAGGTGTGTGGAGCCATTGCCGTTACCTTTTGGCCGCGATCTCGATCTCCCAGTCGTATCCAGGCCATTCGGCCCAGACCCTTCTGGCCGCGGCGAGCATACAGTATGGGCCGGGGATGGACGCGTATTACATCGTGGTCGATGAGGACATCGACCCAACTGATTTGAGACAAGTCTTGTGGGCGATGTGCACTCGAGTTGATCCCAGGACACAGGTGCAGATCGTGACCTCGTGCACTTCGAACCTTGATCCGCGTCTATCTCCTGAATCGAAGTCCCGCGGCGATCTTACGATGGGGCGTATGCTAATCGATGCTTGCCGGCCCTATGCGTGGCGGGATAGATTTCCACGCCCGAATCGTTTTGGCGAGGAAATTCGGCGGCAGGTCTGGGAGAAATGGTCCCGGGAGTTATCTTCGCTAGTGTGATACGGCGGGTTCGGATAAGGCCCGCGCGGGGGAAGCATGGAACATCTTGTGGGGGGAATCGCGGCTAATGAAGAAGAAGTATCCACGCAACAGGTTGTCAAGGCTACCATTGCTTCGGTTTTTGGTTGGGCACTTGACCTTTTCGACCTATTCATCATTCTATATCTCGCTCCGTATATCGGAGCAAATTTCTTCTCTTCGCGCTCGCCTATGGTATCCCTCGCGGGTGTTTATGCTGCCTTTGCCGTGAGCCTTGTGATGCGTCCAGCGGGATCGGCGCTTTTCGGTTGGTTCGCCGATAGTTACGGACGCAAGCGAGCAATGGTGGTAGCCGTGGTTGGAGTAGGTATAGCAACCGCGGCGATGGGGGCGGTGCCGACCATAGCAACGATCGGGCTTCTGGCGCCGGCGATCTTCTTGCTGCTTCGGTTGATTCAGGGAGTCTTCGTTGGAGGCGTGGTTGCGTCGACCCATACGATCGGCGTCGAGACCGTGCCGGCCGGTTGGCGCGGACTGCTGTCGGGTCTTGTGGGGGCGGGGGGAGCCGGGTTTGCGGGACTACTTGCGGCGGCCGTATTTTACCTTTTGTCAGCGGCGCTTGGGGGTGCTACGTTTGCCTCATGGGGCTGGCGGCTGATGTTTTTCAGCGGCATTCTCAGCTCGCTTCTGGGTCTTTTTGTTTTTAACTCACTTGAGGAATCGCCCCTGTGGAGCATGCTTCAACGAAGTCGTGCCGGCAAGCAAAAGGCGCCGCTGAAAGCGTTGCTGAGTCCGCAATATGCTTGGGTGCTTCTGGTCAATGTCCTGTTGTGCGCCGGCGGCGCGACGCAGTATTACCTGACGTCGGGGTTCTTGCCGACCTTCCTTGCGGTCGTAAACCATTTACCAAAAGTGACGATTGGAATGATAATGGCCGTAAGCAACACTTTTGTGCTGCTCACCGGACCGCTGTTCGGTCATCTCAGTGAGGTTTTTGGCCGTCGCTCGATGTTTATAGCTGCGGGGCTTACGAACCTTGTGGTGCTGCCACTAGCGTATTCAAAGCTCGCACTATTAGGTGGTGGAGCAGGTGAGGTGGCGACCGCTTGCGGGCTTGCGGTGCTGCTTGCCGTATCGGGAAATGCGGGATGCACGCCGATCGTCATTTTTCTCAACGAGCGGTTCCCAACCGGAATCAGGGCGACTGGAACCGGAGTGTCTTGGAACGTGGGTTTCGCCATCGGGGGAACAATGCCCGCTTTGGTCACGCTGGCAAGCCGGCAAGTCGCCAACCTGCCGCATTCACTGGTGATTTTTCTGGCCACGGCGCTGGCAGTCTATATCGTTGTGGCGTTCGCGTTGCCCGAAACGCGAGGCCGTTTAACTTAGGAAATTTTCAAGGTGGCGAAGTAATGCCGGCGTATACCGGGGGCCTCAATGAGATGTGCTTTAAAGACCGCACAGTGATCATAACCGGGGGAGCACAGGGAATTGGTGCGAGTTACGCACGTTCGTTCGCCGCGCAGGGCGCGCGGCTACTCATCGCTGATTTGTCCCAGGATGCGGGCGAAAGGCTCGCGGCGGAGTTGAGCGACTCGTTCGCCTGTGAAGTTCGTTTTGTCAGGGTGGATGTCTCGGAAGAGGCAGAGACGGCCGCGATGGCGGCAGCGGCGGCCGACTTGGGGCACGGCGCTATCGACGTCCTGGTGAATAATGCCGCTCTTTACGGGCAACTGCAAGGTAAAAAGCCTTTCGAGGACATAACCCGAGAGGAGTGGGACAGAGTGATGGCGGTTAACGTGCGCGGCGTGTGGAACTGCGTCAAAAGCGTTGTGCCATACATGAAGAAGCGCGCTTACGGCAAGATCGTTAACATTGCCTCCGTGGTGTTTTGTACCGGCGCACAAGGATTCGCCCATTACGTAGCTTCAAAGGCAGCGGTCGTCGGCTTGACCCGCGCCCTCGCCCGAGAACTAGGGCCGTTTGGGGTCACCGTCAATGCGGTCTCACCAGGCTTGGTGACAAATCAGTCTACATTGATCCTGAATACCCAAGACTACGTGGGACGGATGGCGGGTACGCGCGCGCTCAACCGCGAGATGGCGCCGGACGACCTCCAAGGTGCGGTACTCTTTCTCGCTTCCGAAAGAAGCAATTTCATCACGGGGCAGAATGTTATCGTCGATGGCGGAGCGGTATTTGTATAGCTTGATCTTGGCAAAAGTGGCGATGTCGGAGGAGAGTATTCCGTCTGACGGCGCCCATTAGGGCTCTTTGACCAAGAATGGCCTATGGTGTGTGACGGTATAAGGAAGTCTCGGTGGTGCAGGCAAGCGGTTGAGGCCTCCGGGTATAAGCCCGACGTTCCTTAGGGCGTCGGCTTGGGGCTGGCTCTTTATTGCACCTTGGATCTGCGGGAGCACACGGCCGCGAAGGTTGGTGATAGGGATTTATGAGGGAGACCCGGTCGGCAAAGGCGTTCAGCGATCTAAGAAGCTGGCTGTCTCATCTGGACGAGACCCAACAACTCGTCAGATTCGACGAGCCGGCCGATCTACGTTACGACGTCCCTCGTATTCTTGAGGAGCACGACGGCAGGCACGCGGTGGTTTTTACCAACCCTGCTCTGCGCTCAAGTCTGGCGAACAGGGTGGTCGGCGGGAGCATGACGTCACGCGCGCAACTGGCGCAGGCTCTCGGGATCGCCAATGGTGATGTTTTGCGCGCTTACATTGAGGCTCTGGCCAAGCCAATCCCTCCGTTGGAGGTTCCTCAGGATCAAGCGCCAGTGCTGGAGGTTTCTCTGCCAGACGTCAGGGTCGATAATCTTCCCGCTCCTCATCACCACGAGGGCGATAGCGGCCGCTATCTGACGGCGGCGGTGGTGGTAGCGAAAGACCGCGATGGTCATTATAACTGGTCAATCCATCGCCTCCAGATCAATGATGCGCGCCACTTGGGTATGCTGATCCTTCCGCGCCATCTGTGGCGAATCTTCTCGCAGGCGGAAGCGGAGAATCGTGATCTGCCTGTAGCCCTCGCTATAGGTCTTCCGCCCGCGTGCCTTTTAGCTTCGCAGGCGATTACCCCGTTCGGCGTTGACGAATCGCAAATAGCAGGCGCTCTTTTGGGGGAGCCTTTGCGAATGATCAAGAGCCCGCGGTATAACATCCGCGTTCCGGCTTGCGCGGAGTTTCTATTGGAGGGTGTCATTCTGGCAAACGTTCGCGGTCCGGAAGGCCCTTTCGGGGAATTTCCTCGTACATACGGAACGCTCAACCAACGGCCGGTCATGCGCGTGGATGTGGTGTGCCATAGGCGAGATCCTTATTTCCAGACGATTCTTCCTGCCAGCCGCGAACACATGCTGCTCGGGGCGATCTCCCGGGAAGCGACGCTTCTACGGACGCTGAGCCAGGTATCTTCCAACGTGAGGGACGTTGTGATGACGTTTTCGGGCGGTGGCAGGTATCATGCGGTCGTTGCAATGTCTCCGAAACAGCGCGGCGAGGCTCGAAGCGTTATCCTGACTGCCCTCGGCACCATCAGTGAGCTGAAGCGTGTGGTTGTCGTCGACGAAGACGTGGATCTTCATTCAGCGGAAGACGTCGAATGGGCGATCGCAACGCGGGTCCAGCCTCAAAGGGATATAATTATTGTGCCCGAGGTGGTTGGCTCCCCGCTGGATCCGTCCGCCGACGAACATGGATGCACCGGAAAATGGGGGCTCGATGCGACGGTGCCGGTTGGTGCAGACCGCTCACGTTTCGAAAGGGTGCATGTGCCAGTTAGGGCAAATGCCGATCCGAAGCTGTCGTGACACGCAGTTCGCGAAAATCTATTTGAGATAGTAATCCGGTGGGCGAGACCTTATATAGTGGGAGCAATATGCGCGGCCTGTTTTCGAAAGAGATTTTTGAGACGGAAATGCCGAAATGATAGCTTGTGCGGGTTCATACAGGAATCGCTTGCGAAGTAGCTCGAAATCGACCGTCGACTCAGGCTGGCTTTACGCTTTTATGCGCTGGAGATGTCGTGTTGGCAGAGGCGGTGGGGAACGCCGCTCTTGCGCAATCATGCTGGGTAGCGCGCGTACGGTTGCCGACGAGGCTGCCCAGGGTTTTCCCCGAGTCGTGAGTTTGCGGGACTGCTTTTTGCGCCGGGTACCGAGGGTCGGTAAATGCGATTGCGACGTCTGATACTGGGGCTCACCGGCGCCAGCGGAATAGTCTACGGAGTGCGCTTTCTCGATTGGGTGAGCCGAGCGGGCGACATTGAGGTCCATCTGCTGATGACCAGCGCGGCCAAGGTCACGCTCGCGCACGAGATGGGTCTCTCCCCAAATGAGCTTGAGCGCAAGGCCGCCGTCGTTCACGACGTGCGTAATATCGCTGCGCCGATCGCCAGTGGTTCCTTCAGGACCTCTGGGATGGTGGTGGCACCTTGTTCGATGAAAACGCTGGCAGCGATCGCGAACGGCGATTCAGGAAATCTGCTGACGCGTGCGGCGGACGTGTGTCTCAAGGAGCGTCGTCCTTTGATCTTAGTTCCGCGCGAAACGCCGTTACACATCGGACATCTGCGGGCGTTGGTTAAAGCAGCCGAAATTGGTGCGGTTATTCTTCCTCCGTTGCCAGGGTTTTACTTCCACCCGCGAACCATAGATGATCTGGTAGATCATACCGTTGGCAAGATTCTTGACCAGCTCGGCTTTGAACATACGCTGTTCAAGCGATGGGGCGAAAGTTAGGCTGGTTCGTTCTCGCTTTGCTGTAAGCGTTCGTCTATTTAGTCGCTTCCTATCGCGGCTTTGCTGGGAAGGTCAGGCCCGGAATGCTGGGCACTAAGGTCAATCGGCGCATCGCCGATCTTCCAATTACTCGCGCAAGGCGGGCGAGGCGTCAGGTTCTCCGGCGGTGGGGAGATCGGCCATTACCTCGTCAAAGACCCCGGCGTCGCCTTCGTGTAGCCCAGCTTGTGCAGGGTCAGCGCCATGGGCCAGCGGTGCCCCGTGAGAAAGACGGTCTTGGCGCTGGTCGTCTTTACGCAGAAGTTTGAGATGGTCCCCGGCGTGGTCGGGGGAGAATGGCCGATACAAGGCTAGTGAGGACGCGCCCGTGGACCTGATCTGCGGGCGACGGGCCAAAAGACAGGGAGAACCCGTCGTGAACTTCAAGCGGCAGCAAAAGGAATTTATCCGGTTCGCCCCCGGTTTGCGCTGCGTGGCCCGAAAAAGAAAAGCCTGACGCCCTGTGGCCGCGCCATCGCGTCCCTAGGGTGACAGGCTGACTCTTGGATGTGTTGGCAGAGAACGGCGCGGGCGCCGTTTAGACGGAGCGCCGGCCGATCGAGTACAAGTGGAAGTAAAGGTGTCGGAGCAGCGCGGGGTCGTAGAGGTTGCGCCCCGGCAGCCCAATAAGCCCAGCACCGCAAATCGGCATCCGCCGCGCGCAAGACCGTCGAATCCGCTCAGCCCCTATACCTGCGCGCATCAGCTCGTTCCCGCTCTCCGCAGAGGCGGTCCGCTCAACCAACCCTGGTCCCCTGCTTCAATCCCGCTGACGTTCATCGCTCGCTGATACGGCCGGACGCCGGCTGACGTGACGGCGTGTGAAGATTCCGGAACGCGCGCTGTGGAGTTGAACCATCGTTCGGACTAGAAACGTGCGGGTTCGTCTCGGGAGCGGGTTGCTTCAATGACTGGAACCGCAAATTCCCGCTCCCACCGAACGGTGGGAGGCGCTGATCCATGTTGCACTAGCAGACCCAGGGCGGTATCAGCACAAGACGTTGCAACAACGTCGGCTGAGGCCACGACGATAATTAGCGACAGGCACTTAAGGCGAGCTTGTTTCCCCAGCGAGCGAGAGCGAGGTTTGCACCCGCAAAGGCGAGGCGAAACATACCGAAGAGCCATGGGTTATCGAACCAGCGGAACAAAGTCGATGGTTGATGAGGATAGTACATCAATGTCCGTTGCCATCGAACGTTCCGGTAGCCTGCTTCTCGTAGAATCGCCGCCACTTCGGTGGGTACAAGACGTTTGACCTCGTTGCCCGCATCCTCGACGTCCACGGCAATCCCGAGCCATACTGCAAGCCGCGTCAACACCGCCTGCGCCGGATCCAGGATCAGGACGCCCTGCCGAGCGACCCGTGCCATCTCGCGAATTGCCCGTTCGGGATGTGGCAGGTGATGAAGCCCGTCGTGAACCGCCACGATATCAAAGCTGCTATCGGCAAACGTAAGATTCTCGGCGTCGGCAACCAAAAAGCGTGCCGCAAAACCGTAGCGATGCGCGCGCTCTCGCGCCCTCGCAATGGCGGCCGCCGAGAAGTCGATTCCAGTTACCTCGGCTCCGGCGCGTGCGAACTTTTCTGCCATCATGCCGGAACCGCAACAAATCTCCAGTATGGAGCGCCCGGCGACTCTGCAGCCTAAAACGCGCAGCCCGGTGCGGAATTTATGCTCTATCAAGAATTCATAGAGCCGCCCGCACCCGTGCGGCCGCGTAACCTCAAACTCCGGGTCGCACTCCTCCTCGTAGAAAACAAGCTGCCGGTCGCGAGACCCTTGCTCAGGCCCCACCACGCCGCACTGCAACCCCCGCTCCACTTCCATGTCAGTCCGTAACCTGCGCGCCAGCCATCTCATCTTTCCATCGACAGCGAAGCTCTTCCAAAAGCGGCTTGTGACGGCTTGGGAACGCAACGAAATTAATTGCTTCGTTCAATACATCGCTCGTCCGCTCGGCATCCAGCAGCGCGTAGCCGAGGGGCTCCAACGTGCGTCTTATCTCCGCTCCCCCGTGGAAGCATTCGAAGATAAGGACAGGCTGGTCACTGCGAATGGTCTCCCGACCACCACGGATTACTGCCTCCTCATGTCCTTCCACGTCTATCTTGATGAGGTCTATAGGACCTGTCTCGTTACGTTCGTTGTCCAGAGATACTGCGTTGACGGTAAGAGGTCTTATGGGAACCCTCCACTCGCGCTCGGAATAACCGATGCTATCCTCCAAGATACCACCGGTTAGCCCGCTAACTGTGTCCAGCGCAAAGCAACGTGGCCCGACCATATCACTGACCGCGACCTCGCGGAGCGTAACGCCGGTTAGCCTACGGTGCTCGATAGTCTCCCGTACAAGAGACAGATTGTCCGGGTCCGGCTCGAACATACGAACTTCTGTTAGAGGCGAAATGCTCTTGACAAGCCAACTGTAATAGCCCACATTCGCGCCGACGTCCCAGAACGATCGCAGCCCCACTTCTTTCGCGATCACGCGAAACCAGGCGACGATGCCTGGCTCCACACCTTTGGCAAGAATAAAGAAGCTTGCGTGGCGTACGAGCCGAACTTTTACCTTCCAATCGACGCCGGAAGGCTTCGCCCAGAGTGGCACATCCAGCACGGCCAAGAGCATCCGACCTACTGCGTGCCGCCGCAAACGGTTGAGTGGATGAAACCGCTGCCGGAAACCGTAGAGATGCTGGGTTGCGCCTATCGATATCATCAGGTCATTCGTGTGGCGGCAGCGTCATGTAGCCACTTCGACGGCAGAGATTTGCCGCAGCATTGGAATACTTGGTCGCGAATTTCCGCGGATTACCCAAGACAAATGCTGCCCCTACTCAAGCCTCGAGTATAAATCTCCCTATCGAGCGGTCGTTTAAATTGATTGGTGGCTTCACCATCACGCGCTGGCAACGCGACGCACTTCTTGCTTCTCCTGGATCTTCTCCGCGATCATGTTCATTACCTTCACTGCCTCGCGGCCTTCTTCCGCGGTAACTGGTGGCGGCTTGCCATCGCGCAGGCTCCGGACGTATGCGGAAATCAGACGGTCGTGCGTGCTCACCCTTCGCTCGCGTATCAAGCCGATACCGGTCCGCACCGCTCCCCAAGCCAGCTGCCTTGCTTGTCCCAATACGGACATTCCGATGTCGAAGGTTTTGAGTTGCGGCCTACGAATCTGGGTAACCGAACGGCCGTGTAGATCGAGCTGGATCGTCCCGGTACTACCCGCAACCTCAACCCAGACCATCCACTGATTGGTCGCGTAATTAACGCTTATGCTGCTGATTCCTTCGCGACCGACCAGATTTATACGGTAATCGTCGAAGCGCGACCAAGGATATTCTGGCAGAAGCTTGGCGCCATCCACCGTTACACTTTCAACTTCCTTAATAAACGCCAATGACATGTACACCGCGTGCGGCCCGGTTTCGCCGATCGCGCCGCCCGGCAGTTTGTGCGCCCAATGATCCGCGTTAGACGTCATGTAGTTCGTTGGCGTCGAGATAACGACTCTCATACCTCGAAAACTGCCGATCTTACCCGTCTCCAACAATCGCCGTGCTCTGAGAAACGGGCTGTAAAAGAGCCCGCTATGCCCCACGCATACTTGCACCCCACGCCTTCGAGCAGCCTCTATGATCGCGTCACAATCGGGCACGGTCGTGGCCATCGGCTTTTCAATCAGAACGTGAGCGCCACGCTCAATCGCCGCGCACGCGATCCGAGCATGAGTCCTCGGCGGCGTACAAATATCCACTACCTCTGGCCGCTCGCACGCGATCATCTCGGCTGCGTCGCTGTACACGCGCGGCACACCAAATTGACGGGCGACCTTCCCTGCTGCCTCACGGTTGACATCGCTAACGCCGACAACCTGAACCTGCGCGCCTGCCTTTCGCCATGCCGGTAAATGCCGATTGGAGGAGATGAACCCAGCGCCAACAACGGCTACGCGGATATCATTCATGATTTTGGAACCAGACACATTACTCAGTCACGTCTTGACCGCTTTCGCCATTAACAGCGCACCAGGAAACAAAAAGCGTAGGCCGAAGGGCAAGCTGACGGTCGCAAAATCCACGATACGTAGAGGCACAAAGCCTGTGCCTGACAGCAGATCAGAAAGACTGGTTCTGGTATAGGCGTGTGCAGAGTAATCGAGGTGCTCGTACAAACGATACCTCTTCAGCGGTATCGTAAGCCAATGCAGGGCCTTCATCGGAATGCGGATCCGGGCGTCTGCGTGCGGGACCGACGCCATTAGTACGCCCCCTCGCTTGAGCACTCGAGCAAGTTCGCGCAAGGCCGACTGCGGCCTCTCCAGGTATTCGAGCACGCTCGAACATACGACGCCGTCGAACCACTCTCCCGGCGCATCGATATGCCTTATGTCACCCTCGAGGTAAGTCACACCCTGAAATACCTCCGCGTTCGCAAGCATCTCGGTTGAGGCGTCAATGGCAACGACGTTAGCGCCGCGTTCCCGCGCCAGCCATCGCGCAATGGTGCCGGTTCCACATCCAGCGTCGAGCCAGCGCCGGTCTGTTTCCCGTTCGGGGAGTAGCTCTTCCAGGACGCGCAGCCGCTCCGTAAATCTACGTCGCTTGTATCTGCCTTCCCACTCTGCGGCGATGCGGTCGTGGAACCTAACCGCATCCGAAGCAAGGGAGTCGGTTGTCGTCTCGTCAGTTAAACTTTGCACGCTCCTCGTCATGAAGGATTCACTAATGCAAGTCTTCGGGCACATTCTCGGGAGCTGCCGTCGACGATGAGGGTTCTTGGTTGCTGCTCATCTGGTAAGCTGCTTTCAGCTCGAGGACTTTCAAACTGGTTTGGTAGTCGACAAACGCCTTTAGCACGCAATACCGAAAGCCAATCCTACCATCGAGAAATCCCCCGCGGATCAGATACATCCAAAGAAACACCAGCGGCGACCGGCATGGCAGGTAACGGTACGCGATTTCTTTGATTAGGCGGGTTCGCTCTGGGCCGCGAACCAGCAGGCGGGGCCTCAGCCGGATTCTTTGGTCGGAGGGTCCCAATTTGATGATTTCCTGGGCCTCCATGCTCGTGTACACATTGTGCCGCTCGAACCAACGCGTCAATCCTTTCGTATCGTGGTGCTCCAGCGGATTCCTAAGGTACCCAGCGCGTCCTTTCAGTAGCACGTGCTCGTGCACGACGCGGTCTTCGTAGCGGCCAAGCCCGCGCTTGAACAGCCGAAGTTGCCAGTCCGGGAACATTCCGGCATGTCGGATCCATTGTCCCATAAAATGGTTTTTTCGCGCCACGTAAAAGCCGTCACAGCCACTGCAGGACTGAAGGAGCTCGGCGATCTCTCTTCGTAGCGCAGCAGTGAGCCGTTCGTCGGCATCGAGGAAGAATACCCATTCGCTTCGCAGTTGCAAATTGTCGAGCGCCCAGTTTTTTTGCGCTGAAAAGTTGTCGAATCGCCTCCGTGCAACTTGCGCACCCATAGCTTGCGCAATTTCTACGGTCGCGTCCTCACTATAGGAATCGAGAATGAACACTTCGGCCGCCCAGTCGATTACCGACCGAATCGCGTCTCCGACGTTTCGTTCCTCGTTGCGTGTTGGAACTATGAAAGATATCGGGACTCTCATTTGGTTTCGAGGACGAGAACCTGTGATGGATCCGCCAACAACGTGGGATGAGTCACCTCCGTAAAGCGGTTGTTATGCATCAGAACGTCGGCAACGTTGGCGTCGAGCTCCACCCCTACGGAGCTGTGATCGATGAGGTTACGGTCGATTATCACGTCGCGAGTCGCCGTGAAAGAGGCCTTTTCCCGGCGCCCCCCATAACCAAGCATGAGCAGTATGCGATGGCCGAAGGACAGACGATTTGCGCGTATTACGCACGCTCGAACGTACGGAAACGCACCCGGCTGGGAAGCAAAGACACCGGTGATGACGAACCCCATCAGACCATAAGGCGCACCGCCTTCAGGCGTCTTTTCTGGGCCATCGCCGGCCGGTCCTACACCTTGGTGATAGGTCGCAGCGACTCGCAGGTCGTTGTTTAACCATTGAATAAACCAGCCCGAGAGCCCCCACATCCCCTGGCTGCGAACGACGTAGTTGCTGTCAAACGTGCAGTCGTAGAGATAGCCCCAGATCTCAAACAGCCCGCTTGCGTCCACTGCTCGGTTTCGGTAGAAGATGCCGCGACCTGGAAGTTGAAAGGCGAGAACTGTGCTAGTCCGGTCGGGCTCGACCATCCAAGGCGCTGAAACCGTTATTGAATCCTCTGTGTTGTCGCTTATTCGGCGGTATTCTCCTGCGCCGCTTCCAGCTAAGACGAGTAAGTCAAGGCCGTGGTACGCATGCGGCGGCAGATGAGAACCCACAAGGCGCACGGTTGTTCCGTTGCCGGAACCGACATGTCCGAGCCATGGTTGAACCACTGGCAGCTTAAGGTTCTTCCATTCCTCCGAAATTTGCCGACCGGTAACTCCGTTCACATCGAAGCCAAGCGCCTCGCGTTCTCCGCAAACAATGTTTTGGCTACGGTTATAGGCACAGTAAATGTGCGAGAGAGTGACCCAGCCCAACCCCCACCCAGAAGCTCCGTTAATTACATTGTCTTGGACAATGAGATATTGGCTGCCCAGGTTCGTCCAGGACAGCGTCGCCCACTGATTGTCGAAGTGATTAGCAACAATGCGTGCGTTGATCGCATCCAGTACTCGCTGAGCTCCGCCCACGAATCGGCAATCTGAAATCTCAAGATTATGAATTCCCTCTAGGGCGATCACCTTGATTAGCTCGTTGTTTTTCCAACCGAAGCCGTTTAAGGACCAGCGCGGGTCACGGGCAGGGTTGGCAGATCGCACGGCGTAATACAGCAACTGGAAATCCACGTTCCGAAGGAAGACGTCCCTCTCTGTGCCCGGTTGGGTAAGATAGCTTTGGAGTTCAGGAACCAGCGCCCTGCCCGCCTGGGAGGCGTCCCAAGAAAGATCCCGCAGGATAGTTTGCGCGTTGGCTGCGACCACGGTGAGATTCTCGATTCCGAACTCGCCCACGCTATAGAGGACACTCGGAATGAATTCCGAGGCTGAAGCGGGCACGGTCTCGGGCCACTTGAGAAAAGTCAGATCGCGCGCCTCCCCACGCAGCACAACGCGCTTGGGAATAAAGAACCAACCATTAAGGCGGTAGGTGCCGGCTGGAAAGTATATGACACCGCCACCGTTACGGTTGGCAGCGTTAAGAGCGCTTCGAAATGCGCTGCTGGCGTCGGAAATATTATCGCCACGCGCCCCGAGGTCTTTGACGTTAAAGACAGTAGCAGGCCACATAGCGGCCGGCTTGACGTTTAGGAGCAGACCTCCACCCCACCCACTCGGGCCTCCGTAACCATTATGTAGCCAGATCTGGTATCTACCGGCTGCAAGCGATGCAGGAAGCCGAGCAGTAATGCTGTACTTGTCAGCCGACAACATGGCAAGCTGAATGATCTGCCCCTGCTCGCTGCGCAACGCAACTCGCAGGCGACCGGCGCTCGTCGGCGTCAAGAGGAAGTTTCGCCCTATAATCTGTATCGCCGAGCCCGGTGCCGCTTCATTTTCCATTAAACCCGGCAGAAGCCTTGTCGGTTGACACCAGTCGACCTGCGGAACGCCGAGGAGGATCGGGTTTCCGCCGTAAACTACCGCGAAAACGCCAGGCGGTAGAGCTTTTGGTATAATGAATTTCAAGGAATTCGGCGTCGATTGATACGCTGGGACGCTAATCGACTTCGCCGCGGAGATCGACAGACGACCCGGTGGCTCGCCCGTTGCGTCATCTGTAAGACGATTTAAGAAGATAGAGCGCACGCCGGCGAGGTCTCCACCATAGAGTAAGACTGCGTCACCCGGCGAAACAGGTTGGGAAGCCCAGAAGACCACCGGCACTGCAACAGCGCTCGATGGTCCCACAAAGAATAGAATCGAAAGGGCTGCACAGAACACGAAGAGCCTGTGAGTAGGTGATAGTATGTTACAAATCATCTGTCGCGCGCGTCGAAGGTTGCGGCTTTCCACATACAGGGCCTCTGATCCTGAGGCGTAAGTCACTACCGTGAAGCGGCTGTCTCAAGATAGGTGGATGACGGAAAGTGTTCAGATATCTCCCCAAAGCTTAGATAGCTTTCGTCCCGCAGGCCATCACGCTCACGCTGAGGACGATATTCCGGAAACACCTCCTGTAACACGTTCCGCCGCTCGTAATGGAGCCAACTCAGTGAGAACAGGACTCGAACCGAGCGGTTGCCGACTAGAAAGGCGTGAAGCAGCGCGGTTTCCTGGGCCTGAGAGAGCGTCTTAAGTGCGTCCCGTGGACAGTCGTAAGGAAAATAGATGTCATGAAAGTGCACAACCACCCCGGGTTTGAGACGCGGAATCACTTCCAAGATCAAGTAGTTCACGTAGCTGCCGGTGTTAACCGCGTGGGAGGAGTCGATGAATAGCATCGTCCCTGGACCCAAGCGCTCCGGAAAGAAATCGGGCGGCACTGCCTGAACAGGCCTGGGAATCAATTCAACCGGGGCGCTCCGCAACCCGGGCCGCGGGTACGGTTCGATGCAAACCACATCACAGTCTTCGCCTGTTTCAGTTCGATTCAGCGACGCGGCATGTAACGTGCAGCGTGTGGAGACGCCCGAGCCGACCTCTATGACTTGAGTAGCCTTGAAATGTCGCATCACCCCGTGCAGCGCCTGGGCCTCTATGTAGCCAAAGCCCGGTCCGCTGTTCGAGAGGCAAGCTTCTAGGTACGTGTGATTACCGCGATATTCACTCTCGAACGGTGCCACGATTTCCTTGAGGCGTGTAGCTTGGCCGTTGATGTCGCAGTCGACTCCCCCCATGGCCGACTTTCGTGCCCCTAACTCGCGAGTGCGAGCAAGTTCGTTTAAATCTGGCACACCCACGTAGTAATGTTTCGGAAGAACGACGACTCCAAATCGAAGGGCGAGCCTATGAAACCTTAGAAAGGCACGCCTTGCCTGATTACGTAATGAGCGACTGTTCATCATAGCCGCTGCAGTAGCGTGCGCCTGGCACGAGCCGTGACGACCTTCTCATACGGATGACCCCGCTTACAATGCCGCGGTGTCTGCGCCGTAGCGAGGCACCGGCTTTCGAAAGCACGCGAGAATGCAGGCTCGAAGACCCGAGAGCGCTTCAGAGTGATTTACGATTCTTTCGTAGCCAACCCCGAGAAGAAACGATGGGACAGAAAACATCAGGTAGCTGGGCTCGGCTTCGACCATCAATATATCCTCTTCGGTGAATCCCACGCTTTTAAGTGCACGGCGTACCGCCACCAGACTGTTCATGCGGTAATAAGTCGGATGGGGATCAGAAGCGTTCGGAGGCATACCACGTACTCGATTCGCGAAAAGCTGATGGAACCAATGCGGTGTAGCTGCAGCGATTGCGTAGCTGTAATGACGGATGTTACCGGTTCGAAAGACGAAAACACCACCAAACCTCAGTACACGGGACACCTCTCACACGGCTACCTCAGGCTCGAACAAATGTTCGACAACCCATTCGCTCAGAACCAGATCGAAGCTTTGAGCTCGAAATGGCATGTGTTCGCCACGACCGATGACTGCATGGTCTATCTGTGAGTTCCTGTGGATGCTCGGACTCAGGTCTAACCCGATGACGCTCTGTACCTCACCTTTAAAATTGATAGGCGCGGCGTTCCCTTCCCCCGCGCCGAGGTTCAAGACTCGGAAGCCGGGTTTTGTATACTTTCTAAGAAGATTGCCGAACCGTGAAGTCACGTCCACCCAGTCAGGGTGCCCATTGTAAAAGCGCTCAACGAGGTTGTCCACCCCGCAGTTCATTGCACTTGACCGCTGAGCGTGGCAGAGTCCGCACTCGTCTGATCGTCGCGTTTATCCAGGCGAGAACCGATTACGCGTTCATAGACCCGCACGAGTTGGTCGCCGGCCGCACGCCACGAAAATCCCTCTCGCGCTAGACAGCGCCCACGCTCACCCATTTCTTTGGCCATTGTCGGGTTATCGAGCAGCGTAAGTGTCGCTTTAGCTACTTCTCCGGCGTCAGGTTTTACCACCAGCCCTGCTCGCGCCGCGTCTATCTCACGCCAGATGTTGACGCGGTTCGAGATCACCACGGGTAGGCCGGCGGCCATGGCTTCTACCACGGCGATGCCGAAGTTCTCCGAATAGGAAGGGAGTACGAAGACCTTAGCGTCCCGCAGGAGCACTTCCTTATTCTCACCTACCACCATCTCGGTGAAGGTAGCCGCTTCCAACGCGCTCTCCTCGGCGAGCCAGCGGCGCACTTGCGCAGCGTAGGAGTCATAATCCGGACCGGCGATCACGAGGTGAACATCCGTACGCCTGCGATGAATTTGTCCGAATGCCCGCACCAGAATGTCTAAGCCCTTTTTGAAATTGACGCGAGACAGAAAAAGGACGACTCTTTTTCCAGCAAGCTGGGGCCAGATCCGATCTGCTCGAAACGGCACCGGAGCAATCCCTTCTTCAACTTCCACGCCCAGCGGAACCACGACCCCACGGAAGCTAAGGCCAGAGAGACTCGCCAGTCTCAATTCTTCGGCGCTCGTGAATTGAACCGCTGCAGCACGCTCCAAGTTGCGTCGCTCAATTAGAGTTTCGTAGATCCGCTTGCGCAATGGATGACGCCGAAACAGGTACGGATCCAGCGTGCCGTGAGGCAGCAGGATATACGGTACTCCATATTTTCGACAGTAATACGCTGCAGCTGTTGATGGGAACTGGTATAACGAGTTGATGTGAACGACATCATAATGTGGGATGTTTGCTCTAAGGGCAGCGTTCATGTTCCAGGAACATTTGTAGTAATGCCCCCCGTTGATGGGGAAGTACACAACACTGACGCCTCGAACCTCGACTGGCCTTCCCAGTGGAACATCTAGAGAGCCGTCGCCTTCCGCGTTGGTGGTATATATCTCGGCATGTTCGCCCCGGCGTAGAAGTTCCCGACACATTTCGACAGCCGCTTTTGCCGGACCGCCGTCGCGTGCGGCGAGACTCGGGATGACGTGAAGAATGCGCATATTAGGCCTCACACGAAGTGGGAAGGTCCGGCCCCAGGAGCCGAGAGTGTTTCTTCAGCTAAAGGCCGACCTCCCAAGCGAGCCCATTGCCCAGCCGGGAAGGCCGCCCCTGAATATGACGTCGCCGATATTCGAAACTTGCGCCGAGACTGGTACCGCAAAGCCGGTCTTGCTGCGACCAATAATCACAGACGGCACGTTGCTGCGGCCAATCCACACATCTCTAAACGCCCAGCGCGGCGCGTAGACCCTGTACGTCTTCCTCAAAGCTCCAGCGGTTGATGATTTCGAGGCTCCGGCGACCCATCTCAGCACATCGTTGACGATCAGCTAGGGCGTCTCGTAATGCGCGCGCCAAATCATCCGGCTCCCCAGCCTTAAAAACGAATCCGTTGACGCCATCGCGAACCAAGTCACGCGAACAGCCCACTCGGTCGCTGGCGACGATGGCCTTTCCCGCATTCATTGCCTCGTTCACCACTAGGCCCCACGGCTCAATCGCCGACGGCATCACGAACACGTCGCAGAGGTCGTAGAACGCAGGCATTTCGGTCTGATTCTTGAACCCGAGGAACCTGATTGTGTTCAAGCCCGTTGCGGATGCCATTGCCTCAAGCCCGCCGCGCATCTCGCCGTCGCCTACGAAGAGGAGATAAGGACGAGACCCCGGGCGACTGTCCGCC
>JAJYYI010000065.1 GCA_021801125.1 Deltaproteobacteria bacterium
GAACAGTTTGCCCGCGCTTGCCACGAACGAAGGGCACGTCGGCGTGTAGACAAGGCGGCTTCGGGTCGGCATCTCGGGCAGCTGAGTTGCGCAAACTCGAGTTCGCCGTTCATCACGGGTAACGTCACCCGCAAAGAAGGATTATGCACCTCGAACCGATTGTCGATGCTGCGGTTTATCAGGTGATGCTCGTTGTCGCGGGGCGAGAACGCGACACCGAAAAAACGCGCCGGGTGTTCTGGTGGAACTACCAGCGGGAGCCCGACCTTTTCCGGCTTGCAGCCCGGCTTTGGCTCGATTGCCGGCTTCCGGCATCGCAGAGCATCGTCCCCCACGTGGACGCGTTCCGAGAGCGCTCGAATTCCGACTCCCACGATGCGATGACTGCTAAATTCGACAAGGGGCTTTCGCCAACCGGATCATCGTCGGTGCGTAGCATGAACAGGGTGCTAACCGTCCGTGAATTGGCCGGCTATTTGAAGGTTCACCCCACCACGATCTACCGCCTGTTGAAGCGCGGCGCTGTTCCGGCCTTTAGGGTGGGAAGCGATTGGCGCTTCAACATCGAGTCGATCGACAAATGGCGCCACAAGCAGGAAACCGTGCAGCGCCCAGCTGCCAAAGCCGTACGCGTTGGGAGTGGCCGTTAAATGTTAAACCGCCGAAACAGTCTTTGGCCCGTCACTCCCTGTAAGCGAATTTCCCGATCTCTCGTTGGACGCGGCGCGATCGCCGCGCCACGTTGCGATCATGATGGGCGGTGAGGGGCAGTGGGCACACAGTCGCGAGTCTCGCCGGTTGCGAGGGCGAGGGTCATCACCGGGCAAGGAGTCGGCGCATCCGGCACGGCGCACGGCGCGCTTGATAACTGAACCGCGCACCGGGGTCTGCCCGTGCGGCGCTCAGGTCCGCACCCGTGCGGTCGCTCGCTCAGTCCGCTTTCGTTGACGAAGACGATGATGCGCCGCTCGACGGCGCTTTTTAAATCTGCGGCCAGCGATACTTTTCCACTGACGGCGGCCAGCATCTTGCGCTCGGTGTCGGAGAACGGCGCCGCGATTCCGGCTGCGGGGAACTACGAGTCATGAGACTCGCCGGCACGGCGTCGGCCTCAAACAGCCGGAGCGAGCGGCGTCCCGTCGGGTTTGGGACGGACTTACGACGGTTTCTGGTCGGCGGATTCTGGTGCGTGCTGAGCGCGGGTATCGTGGCTTTGAGCGCGCTGCCTGTGGACCTCAGGGCGCAAGCGACGTTCGGCGCGGTTGCGCTTCTCACGCTCGTCATTTTGCGCCGCTGGCGGCAGGCGCCTTTCGCTCGCATCCTCGCATTGCTGGTGATGCTGGAGCTCGGCCTGCGCTACATGTTCTGGCGCACCGATTTCACACTGGTCTATGCCGGCTTTTTCAGCTTCATCGGAACCATCCTCCTGTACGCCGCCGAAGTGTACGGCTTTCTGATCTTCCTGCTCGGGCTGATCGTAAACCTGTCGCCAATCAGCCGTGCGGTGACGCCAGTTGATAAGTGCGACGACTCAAATCTGCCTTCGGTCGATGTGGTGGTGCCGAGCTATAACGAAGAACCGGATCTCCTTTGTGTAACACTCGCCGCCGCCGCCCAAATCCGATATCCAACGGACAAACTCGCCGTCCATCTGCTCGACGACGGAGGCACCGTTGAGAAGCGAAGCGATCCCGATCCCGCCAAGGCTGCCGCCGCGCAGGTCCGGCACCTGGAGTTGCGGGACCTGAGCCGGCGGTTCGGCGTTCGTTATCTCACGCGCGAGCGCAATCGGCACGCCAAAGCCGGCAATATGAACGAGGCGCTGCCCAAAATATACGGCGATCTGATCCTGATCCTCGATGCCGACCACGTACCGACCGCGGACATCCTTGAGAAGACCGTGGGCTTCTTTCAGCGCGACTCCAAACTCTTCCTCGTTCAAACCCCGCACTTCTTTATCAATCCGGACCCGATCGAAAGGAATCTGAACACGTTCGCCGATATGCCGGGCGAGAACGAGATGTTTTATCGTGTGATCCAGAAGGGCCTTGACTTCTGGAACGCGTCATTCTTCTGCGGTTCGGCCGCGCTTTTGCGACGCGCCTGCCTGGATGAGATCGGCGGGTTCAGCCATCAATCGATCACCGAAGACGCCGAAACCGCGCTTATGCTGCATGCGCGCGGCTACCGCAGCGCCTATCTGGGCTGGCCGATGGTGGCGGGGCTGGCGCCGGAAACCTTCAGCGGGTTCGTCACTCAGCGGATGCGCTGGGCGCAGGGTATGGTGCAGATTTTCATGCTGCGCAATCCGCTCTTCATCCGAGGACTGACCGTCTGGCAGCGGCTCTGTTATTTGAGCGATAGCCTGTTCTGGTTTTTCCCGTTCGCGCGACTGGTGTACCTGCTTGCGCCGACGGCATATCTTTTCTTCGGACTCAAGATCTATCACGCCAGCGCCCAGCAATTTCTCGCCTACGCGCTCCCGTATTTTATAGCTTCGTTATATGCAACCAACATTGTCTTCGGACGGACCCGCTGGCCCTTCGTCTCGTATGTGTACGAACTGATACAGTCGGTGTTTTCGCTGAACGCGGTATGGCGGACGCTTCGCAATCCGCGGGCGCCGAGTTTCAAGGTGACTCCCAAGGGCGAGCGGCTCGACCGCGATTACCTATCGCCGCTTGCCCGGCCCTTTTTCCGGATGTTTTTGGTTTTGAACCTGGCGATGGCGGCCGGTTTCTATCGCATTTACTTCGGCAACCCGCTGGAAGCGCCGGTCGTGATCGTGACCATGCTGTGGAATCTCTTCAACTACGTCATCATCCTCGCGGCGTTGGGGGCCTTGTATGAGCGCCGGCAGCTGCGCCGGACGCATCGGATGCCGGCCAATCTCCCGGCCGAACTGACGCGGGAAGACGGGACGGTGTGGCAGGGTCGGGTGGTTGATTTGTCAATGGGGGGTGCGCGCTTTCGTCCTGACCGCAAGCGCGCGCCGATTCTGAAGAAGTCATCGCGCGATCCCGTATATGCTGATGAAGTACGCGAGATATTTGCCGAAGCGCGGGAAGATCTTGCGCTCAACAGGTCGCCGGCGCGGATCGTCGCTAATTGCCGGCGTGTGCTCGACGTTTCGAGCAAAAAGCTGAATGCACGGGGCGATACACTATCGGATCGCATGGACGATCTAAGAGCCAGGGGGATCTTGATACAGCCCCTTGTTGATTGGGTCACCGCCGGTCGGATCGACGTAAAACAACCTGCTCACGGTCTGGTAGCGTCGCGCGAAGAGGCGCGCGAATGGGTTGAGTTCGTCGAGGCCTTTCTAGAGGTCGCGTTCGCGCTTCCTGCGGGAATTTCGGAAAGGTTACAACCCAAGGGGAGATTGACGCTTAGGGTCGAAAACCCCTCGCGCGGCCAGCCGAGCCGGTTCGACGTGATCCCTCGTCACCGCTCCGCGGACGGCTTGCTCGGTCTCTCCTTTGAGGTCCGGGATGATCAGGTCTTCCGCGAAGTGGTCTCACTCGTCCACGGCAGCAGCGAGCGCTGGGCGAAGTTCTGGGACTCGCGGCTAAAGCCGGTCGGCATTTGGCGCTCTCTACTGGTTCTCACCTTGCGGGGTGTGGCTAATTTCGGTCGCTATCTGTTTGAGGTCGTGTCAGCGGGCGCCCGTAATGCGGAGTTCTTGCCGCGGCATATCAAGGCTCTACCCGGGTATTTGGCCGCAGGGGCGCTCCGATGGCGCGACACCTGGACGGATCGCTTGGCGAAGCTGCGCCATATTGGCGAAGGCTTGTACATAATCGAGAGCAAATCATCGAAGGCGTGAAGGAAACTCGGCACCTGCTTTCGCTCATCCTCGCATGACATTTAAACTTGGCTGCGGCAAGTTGGATGGGCGACTCAGCGTCGCCGTCCCGCTTGTTTTTCTCCTTCTATCGTTGTCCGTGCGCGCTGTTGCTGAAACCGCGGTGAAGGCCGCCCCTACGCCCCGTACGGCAAAGGTTGCAGCGGAATTCTCACGGACTTTTCAGCTACGGGAGTTCATGCCGCGCCCGGCGCCGATCACGCTGCACGACACCTATGACCGCAAACCTCTGTCGATTCCGATCGCTTCGCGGCTCGATGTGACCCAGGCCAAACTTCACCTTGTCTTCACCAATTCCACCGCGTTATTGCCCGGCCGTTCGCAACTTCAGGTGTTGATGAACGATGCCGTGGTTGCGCAGCTCGGGCTCAACCCGAGCGCGCCAGAGGTGGTGGCGGACATCTCGATTCCGGTGGCGCTGCTCAAGTACGGTTACAACACCCTGGCGTTTGCTGCCGCTCAGCATTACACCAATGGCTGCGAGGATCCGGGCGCCCCCGAACTGTGGACCCAAATTGACACCATCCAATCGACGTTTACGATTATCGGTCACAGAGTTCCGCTTCATCCAACGCTCGCCGATCTCTCGGAGCTTCTTGGTCCCGGCATCGGGGATACCCGTCAGTTCCTTTTCCTTGCGCCGAGCGCGCACATGGACGATCAGGAACTGCGCTGGGGCGCGATTCTGGCCGAGGCGGTTGGCCTTCGCCTTCATTATGTTTCTTCCGCCATCCGGGCCACCGCCGCCAAACGCGCCGCGAATCCCGCGCCAAACGCGTCGGCGCCCGAGCTGGACGAAAGTGGCCTGGTAGGGCGCGATACGGTGCTGTTCGGGACGCGTGCGGAGCTGGCGCCGTTTCTGCCGGCCGCGATTCAGAGAGAGATTAGCAACGCCTTTCTCGGCATTTACCCGCTAAGTTCCGATCCGACGCACTTTCTTCTGCTGGTTTCTGGAAAGACGCCCGGTCAGACTACCCGGGCTGCCGCGGCTCTGGCAGTAATGGATTCCGCGATCTCCAATGCGCCAACCGCCTTAATTGATCGACTCTTTCTCAGGCCCGACGCCTATTTCTATCCGAACAACCTGATGCGGCCCGCGGAAACCTATCGCTTCTCCGACCTCGGTTTCGCAACCAAGACCGTGCGGGGCAGCGTTCCGGTCCGGTTCAAACTGAACTTCACTTTGGAACCGGATCTTTACGAGCCGGAATCGGCCAACGTCGAACTGCTGCTCAATTTCGCTTACGGCGCCAACCTGAGAGCCGATTCGGCCGCCAGCATCTATCTCAACGGCGAGTTCAATCAGGCGATTCGCCTCGACAACCAGAACGGAGCGGTGCTGCGGGACTACCGGATTTATATTCCGCTGCGCGATTTTCGCCCGGGCTCCAACCAGCTTACATTCGAGGTGGTGATGGTACCCTTGATAACCTCGGTTGGCACCAAGTGCGAGCAGCAGCAGGTCAACAATCTGCTTTTCACGCTATTTGATAGTTCAAGAATCATTATGCCGCTGGCGGATCATTACACGGCGCAGCCGGACCTGAGCCTGTTCGTCCACACCGGATTTCCTTACAGTGGCGACTATGGCGCTGATACGGCGGTGCGTGTGATGGGCCGTGATGACGATACCATCAGCGCCGCTTGGACCTTTCTCGCGCGGCTCGCCCAGATCAACGCCCGCGCCCTTCTCGACGCGGATGTGGCGTTTGCGAGCAGGCCGAGCCGGCGCCACGTGATCCTGATCGGCGCTCTGTCGGATCTCAAACCGGACCTTCTGCGCGACGCGCCAATCGGTTTCCACAATACCGTGAGGCTGCCTTATTTGACCGGGAGCGAGGGGGGCGAACAGTTTGAGGGCGGGACGCTATCGCGGATGCTGATTTTACTGTATCGGCGCGTGCTTGGAAAGTCGAAGCCGGCGGCATCGGTGCCGGCCGAGCAGATGGTCGGACAGGTAACGTTCGGAAAGGCCGGAATCGTCGAGGCCTACGAATCGCCATGGGCCGAGGCGCACACCATGACCCTGGTTACCGCGGCAACTCCCGAGGCGCTCTTCCAGGCCGTGCGCCGGCTCGTGGCTCCAGGTATTTGGTATCAGCTCGCGGGAACTGTGAGCATATGGCAGCCGGAGCGTAAAACGGTATATAGGGGGACCGCTGGCACGATCTTCCATGTTGGCAAGGTTAACCTTTCCAATTTTGCGCGGTATTACCTGTCCAATTATCCCCAATACTGGATCGGCGCTCTGATTGGGCTTGCCTTCATTCTGGCACTGGCCGTGCGCATTTGGTCTGTGCGCCGGCGCCGGCGCAATGTTCCCGAGGCCACCGATGCCGACCTTTAAAGGCGCTCTCGTTGGGTTCTTGGTATTTGCCTTCTCAGCGGCGCCGGCGATTGCCGAACCGCCCGGCGCGTGGCGCACCTTCAAGAGCCGCTTCGTAAGCCCCGAGGGCCGTGTCATCGACTACAAGCAAGGCGGCATCAGCCACTCTGAAGGCCAGGGCTATGGGCTTCTTTTCGCGGCGGCTTTCGGAGATCGGGCAGCCTTTGAGCGCATTTGGCAATGGACGCATGCGAATCTTCAGGTTCGCAAGGACGCGCTTCTGGCGTGGAAGTGGGTGCCATCAACTGCCAACCATGTTCCAGACTTAAACGACGCCGCCGACGGCGATATCCTTGCCGCTTGGGCGCTCGCTCAGGCTGGTCAAGCTTTTCATGAGCCGCGGTGGAGCGTGGCGGCAAAACGGATCGCCGAGGACATTCGCCGGGAACTCATCCGAAGCGAGGGCGGACGGATGGTGCTAGTGCCAGGCACCAGCGGTTTCGCGAGCGACAAAGGCGTCGTCATCAACCTCTCGTATTGGATTTTCCCGGCGTTCCCAACGCTCAATGCGCTTGATCCATCGCCGCAGTGGGCGGCGCTCGAAAAGAGCGGACTCACGCTGCTCGACAAGGCGCGGTTCGGACAGTGGAAATTGCCGCCCGACTGGCTAGGGATTTCGCCCGAGGGAAAGCTCTTTCTTCCCGCCTGCCACCCGCAGCGTTTCAGCTACGATGCAATCCGGATTTCCCTATACCTGATCTGGGCAGGCGACGAATCTCCGGCTCGGCTCAAGCCTTACCTCTCCTTCTGGAATGAGTTCGCGAAGGTTCCTTTCGTCGGCGCCTGGACCAACCTGAACGACGACTCGATCGCATCCTACGGCCCGCCTGCCGGTTTCAGAGCGGTGCGCGCGCTTGCGATGGCGAGCCAGGCGAAACTCCCGTATCGCCCGCCGCGGCTCAGCGCCAAGGACGACTACTACTCATCGGCTTTGATTCTGCTTACCGAAATCGCCGCCCGGGAGCGCTCGAAGCGGTGAAAGCGCTGGCCTCCGGCGCCATGGCGGCGCTCGGAGCGCTTCTCGTTTTCACTGGCATAACCCTAGCGCAAGAGGCCCGTTCCGCCGCATTGGCGCGGCCGAACCTCTCGGCGGTGAGCCAGACAAAAAATAACCGAGTGAGTGCGAAAA
>JAJYYI010000039.1 GCA_021801125.1 Deltaproteobacteria bacterium
CGGCAAGCTGGACTAGGTCGGCCAGGCTGACTTCAGCCGTGAAGCCGACGATGCGATAGTTCGACGGATGAACCTTGAGCAAAAGCGCGGTGTCAGGGCCGATCGCGCGGGCATAGTCGCTCAGGTACGTGCGGTTGGTGGTGCCGACTTCACGCATCCGGGCTCCGCTTTTGGTCATCACGTCAGGCATGCGGAAGGAACCGCCTATCTCGATCAATTCACCGCGGGCGACGATTACCTCACGGCCCTCGGCCAGCGTGTTGAGGGCGAGCAGTACGGCCGCTGCGTTATTGTTAACAACGGTGGCGGCCTCGGCGCCCGTCAGCGCGCACAGCTCCTCTTCGACAAGTTGGTCGCGGTCTCCGCGTCGCCCCTGTTCGAGCTCGTACTCAAGGTTGACCGGCGCGCGGGCCGCAAGCGTGATCGCTTCGAGTGCCGCTCGTGGCAAGAGCGCGCGGCCGAGGTTGGTGTGAACAATGACGCCGGTTGCGTTGATCACCTCTTTCAAGGCCAGGTCGTCGGCCTCGAGCGCGCCGTCCACCCGCCGCAAGATTTCCTTCAGCATCTGGTCGCGCGTCGCCCATCCGATCGGCTCGCCGCGCGCGATTTGCTCGCGTAGGGCGGCCTGGACGCGCCGCACCATCATCGTCACGTACGCGCGCTTAAGGCCGCGCCAGCGCTCGTCCTTGCACGCCTCGCGCACGCACGTTTCCACGCCGGGTATCGCCTTCAGGAGTTCGGGGCGCGCGCGGCTGGCGTAGGATGTCGTTTTGCTCGATATAGAAGCCATCGACGCGGATAGGCGGGCTCGAAAACGTTTTCGGCCCGCAAGTTTTTCAGCTGGGTCTTCCCACTAAAGACCGTTCGTGGTGGCCCGGATCCTGGTGCCTCGCCTCGGCGCGCCCCATCAGGCGCCTAAGTCTCCTGAAAACCGGTGCTTGCGCACCTTCCAAAGTGGCGCCTCAGTCAGGGGCGGTTTTTACGGGCAGCCGTTCAAAACGTTCGTTTACTCGGCGGTCTGCCGCCCTTTAGCTAAGCCTCGTGCCTAATTGGCGGGGCTCATGGGGCGTATTATTATCTGTAGCAGCCGGTAAGTCGAATAGCGGCCGAGGCCCGCGGGGTGACTGATGATACCCAACTTTCCACGACACAAGAAACCCAAGGCTCCCTTTGCCTCGGTGGAAGAGGCGCTCGAGGAGATTCGCCGCGGACGGATCATCGTCCTGATGGACGACGAGGACCGCGAGAACGAGGGCGACCTCTGTATGGCGGCCGAAAAGGTGACGCCGGAAGCCATCAACTTTATGGCCACCCATGGCCGCGGGCTGATATGCCTGCCGATGTCGGGCGACCGCATAGATCGGCTCGGGCTCACCATGATGGTTGGTGACAATCAGGCCCCGCTCGGCACGGCGTTTACGGTTTCGATCACGGCCAGCGTGGTGGCTGATTCGGGCATCTCGGCCCGCGGGCGCGCCACGACCATTTTGCAGGCCACCCGCGACGACGCGTGCGCCGGCGAATTCATCACGCCCGGTCACGTTTTTCCGCTGCGCGCGCGCGACGGCGGCGTTCTGGTGCGTACGGGCCAGACCGAAGGTGCGGTGGACCTGGCGCGTTTTGCGGGGCTTAAACCGGCTGGCGTGATATGCGAGATTCTTAACGATGACGGCACGATGGCTCGCCGCAAGGACCTGGTCACGTTCGCTCTCAAGCACGATATCAAGATCATCACGGTCGCGGACTTGGTCGAGTATCGCCTGCGCAGCGAAATTCTCGTGCAGCGAATCGCCGAGGCGCGCCTGCCGACGGCCCACGGCGAGTTTCGTGCTTACGCTTATCGCAGCATGACCGACCTCACCGAGCATCTGGTGCTGGCGATGGGCGAGATTGACGGGAGTCAACCGGTCCTGGTTCGCGTGCATCGCGAGTACATGCCGGGAGACGTCTTCGGTTACTTAGAACGCGACACGCAGCGGCTTATCGAAGCCTCGATGCAGCGAATCGCGCAGGCGGGAGCGGGCATTATCCTTTATCTCAGGCGCACGGTCAACGCGATAGCGGCTGAGCTTAACGGCCGGTCGGCGGCCGAGCCTAGGCGTGTCAGCACACACGTCGCGCCCAGCAACGCCGATTTCCGCGATTTTGGCATCGGCGCGCAAATCTTACGCGACGTTGGGGTGCGCAAGATGATCCTGCTCTCGAACTCGGCGCCCCGGTTGGTAAGCCTGCCGGGTTATGGGCTGGAAATAGTCGCGACGACGCCGCTGACGAGACCCGCTGCGTGAGCTTGCTCGGATTCGCCCCTTGATCATCGTCAGGCGGTGACGCCATGGCGTCGGATTCTTTTCGTCGAGCGTCCGAAAATCAAGCATGCCGTTGCCGGCATCAGAAGCGGCGCCACGCTGGACACGATCCTGACGCAGGCGAAACCCTGTCCGGAAAGAAGTGGAGCGAGTCTTTGCGCGAAGCGTCAATCGGTGCGGTTCGGATGGCGGGAAGATTGCGCCCTCCGCCGGAGCTATTTGCGCTCCTATTAAGCAATTATAAAATCGAAGATAAGAGGAATTGCTCAATCCAGCTCGCTACGTCTCCCTCGGCGAGACGCGAGCGTACACCAAGGCGATATGTTCCAGGGCTTCGGTTAGGTAGGCCATGCCATTGCGATGACGATGTTCCAGCAGGGACTATTTTCTAATCATGAACCTCCGAGGGCGCGACAGGCCGGCCGGTTTCCAGCAAACGCGCTGTGGACGCTGCTGACCGAGCGGTGTTCGGAACGACGGTCGGGGTTTTCGCGAATCGTGATGGGCCTCGTGTTGGGGCTCATGATGCTGAGCGCCGTCGCCTGGGCGGCGCCAACCGAGCGGCGGCAGATCGTAACAATTACGGGAGCTACCGTAGATCGGCCACTTAACGCCGGAGCTATCGCGAATATCGAGATCACCGCGAAGGTTGAAGGCGGCTGGCATATCCAGTCCGATCAACCGCTCGATGAAGACTTCATCCCGACTCGACTTACGCTCTCCTTGCCGGATGGGTTGGTGCTCAAGGGTATCCAGTATCCGCAGGCCTTGAAGGTCAAGGCGCAGTTTTCGAACCAGGAACTAAGCGTTTTCGGCGGAGAGCTCGTGTTCACCGCCAGGGTGCAAGCCGAAGCGAACTTTCACGCAGGTCCGCAAGGGTTTCCGTTAGGCGTCCAGCTCGAGTACCAGCCGTGCAACGACGTCGAATGCTTACGGCCGACGACGATCAACACCAACTTACTCGTGCTGCCACCGCGCGGTGGCGACGGCGGGGCGGGAGCGTCTTCGTCAACCGCCGCAGGTCGAGGCGGGGCCGCGCTTTCGGGCGACACAACTTCGTCCTTGCCGCCACTGACCGAAGTTTTCGCGCGCGGAAGCTACACACTTGGCTTTCTCCTGGTGTTTCTGGGAGGCCTGGCGCTCAATTTGACGCCTTGCGTTTACCCGTTGGTCGGCGTCACGCTCGCGTACTTCGGCAATCAGAGCGCCAACACTCGCAGAGTTGCCGAGTTGGCCGCATGTTTCGTTGGCGGTTTGGCGCTGACTTTCTCCGCGATTGGAGTGGCGGCGGCCGGGTCCGGCAAGATGTTCGGAGCGTGGCTGGAAAGTCCATACGTGCTGGGAGTCGTAGCGACTGTGCTGCTGCTGATGGCGGCGACCAGTTTTGGCTGGTTGACTTTCCGAATGCCGCAATCGTTGATGAACTGGGCGAGTTCGGCGCGGCCTGGATATGCCGGCGCGCTGCTGATGGGTGCCGGTATGGGCGTTGTCGCCTCTCCCTGCATCGGGCCGTTCGTGCTTGGTTTGCTTCTCATGGTGCAGCAGCAGGCCAGCGTTGCATTCGGCTTTGTGCTGTTCTTCACTTTAGCATTGGGGTTGGGGGCGCCGTATTTCGTGCTGGCCTTGGCGGCCGGCAGCATCCGGCGTCTCCCGCGCTCCGGCGAATGGCTTGCGTGGGTGGAGCAATTCTTCGGCTTTGTCCTGGTCGGCCTTGCGCTCTACTTTCTTGACCCGCTCGTGCCGAACCGTCTGATGACGCGGCTTTTGCCTTACTACGCGGCCGCGGCGGCGATCTTTCTCGGCTTCGTTTCGCGAAGAGCGCAGGGGGCGAGGCCGTTTATCTTCGTCAGAGGCGCGGTGGGCGTAATCGGGGTGTTAGCGCTTGGCCTGATGCTCCTGCGACCGGGACATGGTTCGGTGCTGAGCTTTAAACCTTTCGATACCGTGCAGCTTGAAAGCGCAGTTGCCCAGCACAAGCCGGTGTTAATCGACTTTAGCGCCGACTGGTGTATCCCGTGCCATGAGATGGAAGCGACGACCTTCGCCGATCCACAGGTGATCCGAGCGGCGCAGCGCTTCGAGCGCTTTAGGGCTGACTTGACACGGCAAAACAAGGCCGCAGACGCGGGAGCGACACGATTCCGCGTTCAGGGCGTCCCCACCACCGTGATAATCGGCTCAAGCGGTGAGCCTGCCCAAAAAGTGGTTGGCTACGTTGGAGCGGCTGAGATGCTTGACCTGCTGCGCCGCACTAACTAACTCTCGCCTGCCGAGTTAGCCCAAGAAGTTCGCATCCGGTCGGCGACACGGCGCCGCAGGGCGGCCACGGCGATGCTTCGGCGTGCGGCCGCCTTGGCGTCAATGCCGGTGGCGGCTACCAGCGCCGGCCCCCCATGAGCGCCGTTAGGCGGCGGGGCATCAGGCTCGTCGTCGCGCGAGGCGCGATGCATGCACGCTATGCCGTCTCGCTGGCCACTTCCTCCCAAATCTTCACCAAATGGGTCTTCTCCTTGATGTAAACCATGGAAACCACCACGCCGATGCCGCACAGCGCTATAGGATATAAAAGGCCGGCGAAATGATTGCCGGTCCAGAGCACTAGCGATGAGCTGATGAGCGGCAGCAGGCCTCCTAGAACGCCGACGCCAAGATGATAGGGAACGGAAAGCGACGTGTAGCGGATGCGCGCGGGGAATAATTCCACCAGGAATGCCGCGTGGGGTCCGTATGTCATAGCCACCAAGCCGACCTGGTACAGCACCAGCACGGCCAGGACGAAGGGGCTGCTCGTGTAGGCCTGCATCGCCATGTAAACCGGGATGAAAGTAACCACGGCCAGGGCGGAACCCGCCACCGCGATGTTGCGCCGCCCGATGCGGTCCGACCAGGTCCCGAAAAACAGGAACAGCGGCGTGGCAAGCAGGATGGCGCAGATCATTATCCAGGACAGTGTGACATAGTTAACCTTAAGAACCGTCTGCATGAAGAACAGCGAGTAAAAATGGGCGGTGTACCAGATAACCGTTACCGGAGCGATCTGCCCGAACAACGCGATGAAGATTAGCCGCCGATTCGTGGCGTCTCCGAAACTTTCGAGAAGCGGTTGCGAGGACGCTCTGCCCGTCTCTTTGATGTTCTGAAAGATGGGGGATTCGCGCAGCTTGAGACGGATGTAAATCGACAACCCGACGAGCACCGCCGAAAGCAAAAACGGGAAGCGCCAGCCGTAAGCGCGAAAAGTCGCCTCGCCCAGACTTAGCCGAAAGGCGAGAATGACCAGCAGCGACAACACCAAGCCCAAAGACGCGGCCATCGGCAGCCAACTCGTGTAGCGGCCTCGATGGCCATCCGGCGAGTGCTCCGCAACGTAGACCGCGGCGCCACCCCATTCGCCGCCGAGCGCCAACCCTTGAAGCAGGCGAAGGGCAACCAGGGCGATTGGAGCCAAAGCGCCGATGGTGCTGTAGGTCGGGAGCGCTCCGACCAGCGTGGTGGCCAAGCCCATCAGGATGAGCGTCACCAGAAACGTGAACTTGCGGCCGATGATGTCGCCCAGGCGCCCAAATACCACCGCACCGAACGGACGCGCGAGAAAACCGGTCGCGAAGACCGCGAGGCTCGCCAGCAACGCGGCTGTGGGATTGCCCTTGGGGAAGAACTGACTCGAAAAAAAGACGGCTAAGCTGCCGTAAAGGAAGAAGTCGTACCACTCGATCAGCGTGCCGACCGAGGAAGCAACGATTATGAAAGGGAGGCTGTAGGTCGCCTTCGAATCGCTCGCGCGTGCGAGTGTGGACGCCGCCATGTGCAGGTTTCCCCCTTTGTCCGGTTTAACTGAGGATTCCACATATTAGTTCGGCGCTGCAAGCGCGTGGCGCAAGAGGATGATGGTTATGGTGACGGTAGCCTCGCCGTGCGGCCCATAAGCGGGCCAGAAGGCCTTGCGATGCGCGCTACTGAATCGGAAAAACCCTCAGCGGGCAACAGCGCTGTTAAGCCGTCGGGCGCGGATGGCCTCCGGACCGGTTACGCCCTGCGCAACTTGCCCAGAGCGCGCGCCAGATGTGGTAAGACCGTCGCCGCGCCGCCGCGCAGGCTTATATCGCATAGCGCGGTAATTTCGCTTTCGTACAAGTTCACTTCTATCAGCTTGCCGCCGCGCCGTTTTACGTCCAGGGCAAAGCCGGCCGCTGGATACACGGTCGCTGAGGTCCCCGCTAGAAACATCAGGTCAGCGCGCGCGCATTGCTCATGGCAAACCGCCAGCACGTCGGGTGGGATCGGCTCGCCAAAAGCCACGGTGTCGCTCTTCAAAAGTCCGCCGCACGTTGGACATCGCGGCGGCAGCTCGTCAAACGACATCTGGTCGAAATCGAAGCGCGAAACACATTCAAGACATCGCAGGAGTGTGAAATTCCCGTGAATTTCCGCCAGCGACCTTTGCCCTGCAACGCGATGTAGGTTATCGATGTTCTGGGTGATGACGCATCGCAGAACCCCGAGGTCTTCCATCTCGACAAACGCCAGATGGCCGGGATTCGGCCGCGCGTCAACGAGTGCCATACAAAGCTCGTCGTTCCGCCGCCGCCGCAGTTGTTCTTCCCACGCCTTTTTGGGGTCCGCGAGGAAGATCTGGAAGCCGTTCATCGGCGGCTCACCATGCTTGGTCCAAAGGCCGCCAGGCCCTCTGAATGGCGGGATACCGCTTTCGACCGACATTCCGGCGCCGGTGAGCGCGAGAGCGTAGCGCGCCTCAAGCGTCATTTGCGCGGCAGCCCAAATTTCGCGCTCGGTAAAACCGTCGAATTGCTGGGTCACGGCAAACAGTTTACTACGGCAAAGCCTCCGTCTACAGCCTTTGATGTTGCCGGTTGGAAGCAAGGCAGGCCGCGACGGATGCTTCGAGCCATCTATCGAGCGTCGTCGCGCCATATTAACGATCTGATTCGGATGGAATGAAATCCGTGCGTCAACCGGCGTAGATTTAAGACGGCTGCGCGCTCGAATAGCCCGCGTAAACGTATT
>JAJYYI010000060.1 GCA_021801125.1 Deltaproteobacteria bacterium
TGGGGCTGGGGGTGACGCCGACTTACGTGATACCCGTGATCGATCGAGCGCTGGCGCCGATGGCGATGAGCGCTCGGGCCACCGACGCCCTCGTCCCGCCGTTCTTCGCCGGCAGTCCGCATCATGGCGAATTGCCCGCGGATTTCGTCGCTGATTTCCATGCTCTCGGCGCGCAACTGGGTCAGACCGTTTTGCCCGGCCGAGGGCTCGTCGTGATGCATCGCGGGGGCAAAGCTAACCCGGTGATTTTCGCGATGTCCGCTTCGTACATGGCGATCGTGCTAGCCCTGATGTTGCTCGTTGCGGCCGGATTTTGGCGCCTGCTCGTGGCACGCCGCCGTTCCGTCGTAAGGCGAACTGTCTGGGACGGGGGTATCCGCCGACTGCTCCCCGAAATGACCTACAGCGCCACCGGTTTTTCCAATCCCGTACGGGTGATTTTCGAAGCGGTCTTTATGCCCACCACGGTCGAGGATACGCGCCAGACCGTCGGGCGACATTTCCGCGCCGCGATTCGCCGCAGCCGGCAGGAGAATCACGTGCTGGAACGCCTAATCCTGAACCCCGTGGCGGAGGTCGCGCTACGAATCGCAAACGGCTTCGCGCGCATGCATCACGGTTTCCTCAACGCCTATGTCGCGTATGGACTTTTGGCTTTGACGATCGCGTTATTGATCACAAGGCTCTCTTGACCGTGCTTGACCGGCATGTGCGCGCGGCCTAGGCTCGAATTAGCGGCGGTGGAGTCCGCCGATGACCGCCGACCAGGCCAATGACTCCTGCAGCGGGGGAAGACCCGGAGCGGGAGTACGTGGCGCTCACGGGCCTTCGGTCCGCTCCCAATGGCAAGCGGAGGCCGCCTTGTTCGAGCGCTTGACCTGCGAATTTCGCCTGTTTCTCAAAGCATTGGACGGCACGGCTTGTCCGCTGTGCGCGGTGCAAAGCGCCCTGGAACGGAAACTGTCGAAACCCGCGCGGGTAGACCAAAGAGCCGGCGCGCCATTGTGTCGCCGCCATCTGGACGCGCATCTCGCCGGATTAAGTGATCGCTCGTCGAAGGTGTGGTATACGCGCGCGGTCCTCGAAGCTCTAATGGGCGGCACGCAGCCATGCGCCGTCTGCGCGCGTCTTGACGCTGCCGAGCTCCGGCTCGCGCGCTCGATACGCCGGCTTGACGCGCGGATGCGCTTTCGCCGGGCGCTAGAGGACGCGCCGCTCTTCTGCCGCCGACATGAAAGTCTCGTCGCCGCGGACGGAGCAGCAAAGAACTTTGTCGATGTTCAACGGGTGAAGCTTGAAGGTCTGCGCGACGCCCTGGCGCAGGCCGTACTGCGCGGAAGCGACGAGGTCGACGCGCTGATCGGCTCAGTGCTCGCCTATTTGGGTCAGCCCTGCGCTGCACAATCACCAACCCTCGATACTGACGTATCCACGGGATCGGCCCGCACAGAAGATGGTCTGTTCGAAGCCTGGGCCAGCGCACGACAGCTCCAGCGTCTGGGTAACCTCGAGGCCGAAGCTGCCAGTCTGCGTTATCGCACAGCGACTCTGTCCGAGGAAAATCGCCGGCTCAAGCTCGCGCTCGCCGCTGTTGAGGCGATGTGCCGCGACCTTCAGAAGGACCGCGCGGAATTGCTCGCCGCCAAGCGTGGAAGCGACAGCACACGCAGCGAGCGGCAACGAGATGGCGACGCTTCGACGGGCCAACGAAAAGAAACGTGACTTGGGGCGACGCTGAAGGGCCACTATGACCTTCCCGGAGCGAGACTCAAGAAGGCAGGACGGCGTCGGCACGACGGACGACGGCGGCGCGCTTGCCGAGCTTGGGCGCGCGCTCAGGTCGCTGCATGACGGAGATCGTGCCGCGGCAGAGGCTGTTTCGCTCGGAACCGCGGCGATTCCGATTTTACGCGCGCTTTTATTTGAATCGGACTCGGCGGGGATCTTCGAACCGCGCCGGCGGGCCGCTCTCGCGCTGGCCGCGCTGCGCGCTTACGATGTCCTGCGCGAGTTTGTTGCGACCTGGGAGCCTGCCGCCGATCCCGTGCAGCGCATGGGAGACGAGGTAGCGCTTGGCGCCGCGGCACGAATGCTTGGAGGTGCGCCTGATCCAAAAGTCTTTGCGGTGCTGTTCGCCGCGGCCCGAAGACATCCCGTGCCGGGCTTGATCGAGGCACTCGCGCATTACCGTTGCGCCGAGGCCATCCCGATTTTTGCCAAAGCCCTGGAGGACGATCTGATGCGCGCGGCGGCAGAGGAAGCGCTGCGCCGGCTGGGGTGTGATGCCTTGCCCGCCCTGGTCGAGATGGCTTCTCGAACGGAGATCGGTCCTTGCGGGCGCGAGACCGCTTCGGAGATTCGACGCCGCCAAAGCGCGCTGAATCTGATTATGGAGCTTACGCTCACCGCCGATCTCTGGCAGAGTCTGCGCGCGCTGGTCGATCACACGGACGCCGAAGTGGCCGCGCTGGCGTGCAGAATCGGTATAGCCGTGGCAGAGGACGCCGAAAAACGCAACTGCGCGCAAAAGCTGGTCGACCTCTTGGAGCGAGCCAAATGGCCGCTTCGTCAGGAAATCGAGGATTGCTTGAGCGAGCATTTTGCGTCCGCCCGCGAAGTCGTGGATCGAACGCTGCGCGACTTAGCGGACAACGGCACCGCCCGTTCGAGTATCAGGCGATCCCTGCAGAAGATACAGATGAAAAGTTCTTCGTCAACAGCATGAATCGGATGGGAAACCGCCGGAGAAATCCTGACCAGGCCCGCACCGCGTCAAATCGGCGTAATGCGATCTGAGCCAGGCCGAACACGAGATGAATTCCGCGCAAATCAGAAGGCTCGCGACCGTGATGCGCGCGCTTGAGAATACCATTGTCGAAGTCTACCTTGCCCTCGAGCCCGCGCCGGAAGTTTCGACCCGCTTCATGTCCGAATACGTTGACGACATTCCCGAGTCGGCAAAACCAGCAATCCGGAAGAAGCTCGGCGAGATCCGTGACGCTGTTCGGGCAATCAAAAGCCGCTACGGTCTGCCGGCAGACGCTGGTTCGCGGCGCCGCCACCTTTGCGCGCGGCTCTCGGTGAGCGCTGCCGATCTAGCCGAATGCGACGCTCGCCGCTTGGGCAGCTTAGGCGAAGTTCCAAATGGCGAGCGCGACGCTATCAGCCGGACAATCTCTGAGTTGGAGGAAAAGCTGGGCGACCTGAACCGGCTCATCCGCGGGCCGGATTAAGCGCCGCTCAAGAGCAAAGGCAGGTCAACGGAGCAAACGCGGCGGGCAGGGCAACCTGCTTTAAGTCTCTTTTTCGCCTGTCAGCTTGATTCGACCGATTTCCCGCACGCGGCTTTCCAATGCGAAACGGTCGAGCGCATCGATTCGAAGACTGGCAAAGATTTTAATACGGTTCTCCAACTCCCGATAAATTTTTAAGAAGAACTTGTGTGTCTGCGTGATCGTTCCTACGAAGGCAGCGGGATCGGCCGCGCCCCAATGCGCGGTGATCGGCTGTCCCGGCCATATCGGGCATACCTCGCTCGCGGCGCGGTCGCAAACCGTAAAGACAAAATCCAGTTTTGGACTGTCCGGGCCGGCGAATTCGTCCCAGCTCTTGCTGCGCAGGTTTGAGGTGTCGTAACGAAGCTCGGTGAGCACCGCCAGCGTGACGGGATGAATTGCGCCCTTGGGATGACTCCCCGCGCTGAAGGCTTTGAATTTACCGTTTCCCCAGCGGTTGAGCGCGCATTCGGCCATGATGCTGCGAGCGGAGTTCCCGGTGCATAAAAAGAGCACATTGAATTCGCGAGCGACCATCGGATGTCTCCCCATCACATGAGCGCCTTGGCCTTCGTTCGGACGTGTCTTGGTGGCGACCGGTCACGCCCTGCGCTGTTCTGACGAGCGGCGCGCGACCGGAGAGGCCGGCCTTTCCGAACCAGCGTGCTCGCGATCTCGGCGCTTCATTCAAATTGCCGAAAGCGGTCCGATAACCGCTTCATAATTCGACATTTATAGAAATATCATCCGCGCACGAGTATCGTAAAGCGTGGGCCCTGGATACATGACAAACTGCAGCGAGCAACGCTCCGCCTGGCGCTGCTCGCTGCCTGGTATAGGCTCCTTCCGGCCGGCAAGCGCGCATGCGCGCGCAATGAAGGCCTGCGACGCCGGATCCTCATTCAAGATCGGCGGACATCGCGGCGTTAGACACCGAAGACGCGACGACCGGAAGAGCGGTCGAGAGGCCCAGCGCCGTCGTTAACGCTAATTGTCCTGCAGGCCGGACTTGGATAGTTCCCCGACTTGCTCGGGGCTCGGCGTGTACGTAACCATCAGGCGCGCTGGCCCTTCAAGAGGAATAACCGCATAGTTCGCAACCGGTCCGGTGCGCACCGTTACCGTGGTCATTTCGCCCGCGGTTTCGACGTCGCAATCCTTAAAGATCGAACGGTTGAACACTATATGGCTTTGCAGTTTCGGATCTGGCTGCGCCTTGCGCAGGCGGACGGTCAACTCGGAGGAATCGCTGCTCTTTTCGAAACTCTTCTCGTATTCGACCGGACCGGTGAGATCCAAGACCACCGAGAGTGGCGGATTGGAAGACGCCAAGCGTATGTTACGCAATGTAACCGGTCCGGAAGGGGCCGCAACCGCTTTTTGCGCATTAGGCTCCGTCCCAGTGGCTATTTTGACGGAACTCGACGCGCCGCCGGCCTGAGCCAGGCTTCCGACCTGAGCTTCTCGTCCGCTCTTGTTCGCGAGAATCTGCGGTTCCGGATCAGGCGCCATCGCCGGGAATCCGGTTTCCGCCAGCACCAGAGCCAGCGAGTCCTCATCGGTCTCGATCGGTTGCCGTAACTCCTTGACTTTGCGCGCGGCCGGCTTGGCGTAATAGCTGGTTGGATAGTGCCACTTGAAGGCTGCAAAAGCTTGAGCGGCTGAATACTTTTTACCTTCGCGCTCAAGGGTCTCGCCGAGTTCGTACAGGCCTTCGGCAGCTACGGGCGTATCGGGGAACTTTTGCAGCAGCTCGGCGTACCTGGATTCGGCCGCGCGGAAGTTGCCTCTGCTGTAGTAATACTCGCCAATGTACTTAATGTTGCGAGCGAGAATTTCCCGCAGCACCTGGATTCGCTCGTGGGCCAGCTCGGCAAATGGGCTTTCCGGGAAACGCCTCTCCAGCATCTCGAACTGGACCAGAGCATTTGCCGTGGCACGCTGGTCCTGGTCCGGCCGTCCGACCTGAGAGTCGTAGCACATCGCCAAGTAGTACTGCGCCAGCGGGACCTCCGAGCTGGTCGGATGCATCCGCTCGAAATCCTCGAACTCGGTGCCGGCCTCTACGTAATCCTTGAGCTGGTAGTTGGCCAGGGCGATTTTCAGTTCCGCATCTTCGGTGTACTTACTAAACGGATACTCTTCGATCAGATGCTGGTAGGATTCCTTGGCCGCGTCGTAGTCACCAGTTTCGTAGAAGTAGTTACCTTGGGCGTAGTACTCCTGGCTTTCAAGCACTTCGCGCCGTTTCGTGCCGCAGCCGTAGGCCGCCAGCGCAACGTAGAGCAATGCTAGAAGCAACGCACGTTTCATGCGGGTCTTAAAGACCGTCGCAGTGGGTCCATGTTGCCCCATACCTTATAAACATATGGCGCTTCGATGCAAGCCATAATGGCTCAACCTGTCGCGACCAGAACCATTCAAGCCATTATTTTGATGTGCTGATTCGAGTATTTGTTTCAGCCTCATTACGTCTTGCGAAATTTTGTGGGTTTCGGGCTGCGCTCGACCCTTCGCGGCTTCGTACGGGTTGGCCCTCTAGGCGTCCGCCCACGGTTGGCTTGCGGTCGAAGTTTTGCGAAATGCACCTGCGAACAGCGCGCGACCCTGCGCCGCGTATTTTCGCCCGAAGCCCGCACCAAGAACCCCGGGTACCGGCTCAGCTTCCGTGATGAACCCACCTTGCAGCATGGCACCGAACATCTCCTCGGCCCACGTCTTTACGTCGCTGGCAACGTAAACCATGCCGCCGACAATCAGCGTTCGCGCCAAGCCAGCGACGAAGGAAGGCGAAAACAGCCGATGTTTTGCATGACGCGCCTTCGGCCACGGATCGGGATAGTAAACATGGTAGGCGCTAACCGCGAGATCGGGCATAAGAAACGCGACGAGACTCCTGGCGTCGGCGCGCAACACGCGAATATTAGGCAAGCCGCTGCGACCGACGCGCACCGCCAACGTCTTGGCGACGGGCAACGGCATCTCGACCGCGAGAAAGTCGCGCTCGGGAAAAGCCCTAGCTCGCTCGATGATAAACGATCCCTTTCCGGCGCCTATCTCGACCTCAAGTGGAGCACGCCGCCCGAACCATCCGCGCAGCCGCACCGTAAAGGCCTCGCTTCCATCTGTTTCGCCCACGGTTACCCGCGTTGCCGCACGACGGCTCTCTGCGTCGTTCCACAGTCGGCTCGCCTTGCGCATCCGTCCCATGTCTAAACCGTCGTTACTTTTATTCAGCAGGCAGTGCGGCCGGAGTTTAATCGGAACCGCTCAGGTCACGGCAGTAGCGATTGTCGATTCCTTGGCCCGTAATGCCCTTAGGAAGAAGTCACGCGTTGTTCTAAAATAAGGAGCGAGCTTGGTCAGTCCAGAGGTTGCACCAGGATCAGCAAGTAACGATGCTTCCCTCGCCATCGCTCATTCCGCTGTTTCCCTTACCTAACCTGGTTCTGTTTCCGGGCGTGGTCGTACCGCTTCACGTCTTCGAGCCGCGCTACAGAATGATGGTCGCCGACGTTCGTCGAAGCAATAGCATGATCGGAATGGCTCTGCTCAAGGGCGACTGGCAGGCGGATTATTATGCCTGCCCGGAAATTTATTCGATCGGATGCGCGGGCCGGGTCGCGAAGCTTGAGGAATTGCCGGACGGGCGCTTCAACCTGCTCCTTCAGGGTATCGCCGAGTTCCGCGTCGAGCGCGAGATTCGCGAGCGCGCTTATCGGCAGGCGCACGTGGAATGGTGCGGGCCGGCGGTGACGGGCAGCGTAGCGGAACAAGCCGAGACCGCTGAAATCGGCCGGCTCTTGACCGAGTTGATGGGCGAGGAAGGAGAGCAAATCCTAAAGAGTGTGCTGGAGCTCAACCTCCCCCAATGGCACGTCGTCAATTTCCTCTGCTTTCATCTGGACTTTAACCCGCTCGAGAAGCAGGCCTTGCTCGAGGCGTTGGAGGATCGCGGACCTCGCCTTCAGGATCTGCTGACCTTCAAGGTACAAGAGCGAAGGAGCTTCGGGGGCGGACAAAGCGGCGGTCCAAGCCTTGCTCAGTAGGGCCGCATACCCATTCGCGGATTCTCAAAACCCGCCAGCTCGCCCGCATCGGCTCGTTTCATAGGGTTAGCCGTAACGCGCAGGTCGTCCGAACAAAGCTGACAACCACACCTGCGGCCGCCCGGTTGCCGCGACGCCTCCCAGCGAGATAATTTGCGTTTATGGAAGAGTCTCAGCCGCGCCCTAAGATCGCAGTTTGTCTCAAACAGATCCCGCTGGTCGAAGAATCAAGCTTCGATCCGGTCACCAAGACGATAAAGCGGGACGGTCCCGCGGTTATCAGCGCCTTCGATTTGCGCGCGATCTCGCTCGCGGTTGGGCTGAGGTCTCGCCTGAACGCCGACGTCACGGTGGCCACGATGGGGCCGCCGCAGGCTCGCCGTGCGCTCGAAGACGCGTTGGCGATGGGCGCGGACCGCGCCGTGCACCTCGAAGATCGGGCCTTCGCGGGCTCGGATACGCTCGCAACCGCGCGCACGCTGGCTCTTTTTCTCGGGAAGGGCGGCTTCGATCTAATCTTGCTCGGCAAGCACTCGCTCGATGCCGAGACGGGGCAGGTCGGTCCGGAACTCGCCGAGCTTTTAGGCATCGCTCAAATAACGAGCGTGCGCAAGCTCGAAATTGGCGGCCGCATGCTTAAGGCCGAGCGCGAGAGCGATGAGGGCTTCGACGAGGTCGAATGCGAGATGCCCGCCCTGTTGACCTGCGCGGAACGCGTAGCTCAACCGCTGCGCGTCACGCCCGAGGCACTCAAAGCGGCCAAGACCAAGCCCCTCACCGTCGTGCGTGCCCGTGACTTGGATGTCGACGCGGCCTTCGGCTTCGACGCCTCGCCAACTTGGGTCCGCGAGGTGGTAGCGGTTGAATCGAAGCCTGTAGAGGGACGCCTGATCGACGCTCGCGACCCGGCGCGCGCGGCGGCTGAGGTCGTGGCCGCGCTCGACGAGCTTGGAGCGTTCGCGCCGAGGGCTGAGGCGCCGAACAGGGTTCCCGCCGCGATTCACGCGCCCACGCGCGATTGCGACGTATGGGTGATATGCGAGCGCCATTTACACGGCGAAATCACCCGCGCCACGCTCGAATTGCTGAGCGCCGCCACCGAAATTGCCGAGCACACCGGCGGCGCGGTGACGGCGTTAAGCTTCGGCTCGACGACCGCGGAGGACAGCGCGATAATGGCCTCCCACGGCGCCGACCAGGTGCTCAGCTTCGAGGAGCTGAGCACCGAGCGGTACTCGCCCGACACGATGTGCGCCGCGGTTGCCGAAGCGGTCGGCGAGCATCGACCGTGGGCTTTGCTCGCTCCGGCAACCGAGCGCGGACGGGATTGGATGCCGCGGCTGGCCGCACGGCTTGGGCTTGGGCTCACCGGCGATGCAATCGGCCTTAGCATCGACGCCGAAGGTCGCCTGGTGGCCCTGAAGCCTGCCTTCGGCGGCAACATCGTCGCTCCGATTCTGTCCAAGACGATGCCTCAAATGGCAACGGTGAGGCCCGGTGTCCTCGAGTTGGGGCACCCCAACAGCGCGCGCTTCGCCCCGATAATCCGGGTATCCTCCCGACCCCCACACCCGCCGCTGACGCGGTTGATCGCCCGCCACCGTTTGCTTGACGAATCGATCGCTGAACTGGACGGCGCGCAAATCGTAGTCGGGATCGGGATGGGCGTAGGCTCTCAGGAAGGAGTGCAGCAGGTTAAGCAGATGGCGCAGGTGATGAATGCCGCATTATGCGCCACGCGCAAGGTTACCGATGCGGGATGGCTCCCCCGCCAAGTCCAGGTAGGACTGACTGGAAAGTCTATCGCGCCGCGCCTTTACTTCGCCGTCGGTATCCGCGGCGCCGCCAACCATACGGTGGGAATCAGACGCGCGCAGACGATCGTCGCGATAAACAACGACCCCGAAGCGCCGATCTTCGAGCGCGCCGCCCTGCGCCTGGTTGGCGATTGGGCGGTGTTGGTACCCGCGCTAACCGCCGCGCTGGCCCGTCGCCTGGGCTAAGTAAGGGAAAATCGGCGTCCGGGCCGGCTGGGGCCGTAGAGCCGCTTGGGGCAGCTCGACAACGGCTTGGGAATATTTCGCCGGCTCTACGCTTCTCGCTCGGCAAAGATCTCTTCTTGCTCGGGCTCGGCGTCCTTGGTCAGGACGTCAGCCGCAAACAACCCTTCGCGTTCTATATAGGGCTTGAACTTGGCGTGAAGCTCGTTGAGCTTTCCCAGATAGTAGGTAACGTTTTCGTCTGGATGGGCGGGATCGTAATCGGCGAGCAGACGCGCGGCGCTGCTTACCTTGGGTTTCGCTGCGCTGCCCGCTACGTAGTACGAGATCTGGTCGCCGGCGCTGTACGGCCGACCCGAGCGAAGCGCAAGTTCGTAGGCAGCGGAAACATTGCGGCGTTTCGCACCCACTTTGTCGCGGTAAACTTCTGGGGAATCGCCCAGGGTCTCGGTTTTGGCCAAGTCACGGACATCAAGCTCATGGTGTACAAGCGCTTGGCGGAAGGACTCGAACAGCGCTTCGATCTCATCGCGCCGGTTGGTAAGCAACATGCGAAAAAGTTGCGCCATCACGGTGCGCTGAAAGCGCTCCAGACCTCGCGACCGCAGACTCGAGCCGCGCACCGTTATCTGCCCGCTTGCGTCAAGCAGAACGTAGTTCTTCATTTTGTAGCTGAACATGGCGGCGTAACGGCCATCGATCTCGAGCCTGACCCCTTCCGGCATCAGGAGCGACAGTGCGCGCAAAAGTTGCACCTCGGCAGCTTGGTCTTCGAGCGGAAACGGCGCAACAAAATAAATCCCATCCGTGTCAACCTCGATTACGTCGGCCTTGCGCGCCTCTAATTCGGCGACCAAGCTGCGAACCAAGTCTCGTCCGCGAGCGGTGACCTGGTTGGCTTGGGCGAAGTCATTGAAATGACCGAGGGAAAAACCCAGATAGCCGTAAAACGAGTTGATCAGGATTTTGAAGGTTTGCTGCAGCGCCTGAACGTAGTGACGCCGTTGCCCGGTAAGCTCGCGTGCCATCGTTTTGGCTTTGACGCGCAGCTCGGTCAAATCCCGCAACAGCGCCAAAAATATGCCTAGCGGATCGTTGGCCGGGCCTTGCCGATAGTGCAGCATCAGCGACGGATAAAGCGAGGTTACGTCGCAGTGCAGCACGCCATGCGCCACCCCCAGACGACGGATCTCCGTGAAGCCCCCGCCAACGAGCATCGTGGGCCCCGCCAGCGGAATTGAATGGCCGGCGTGAAGGTAGCTGCGCATCAGCAAGGCGTCAATCTTGGTCGCGTTACCGCGCACGGTGACGGTTTGGTAGGAGTAAGGAAAAATCTGCGCCTGGGCGAAATAACTACCGCAGAGCACCTCGGCCAGAGCCGCGGTCTCACGCACGTCATCTAGCGCGTAGCGGAACAGCGTTTCCGGCTCGTGGTCGAAATAATGGCTGACCTTGCTCGCATCGATATACTCACGGTCGGGAGCGGCCAGATTGAAGTGGCGCGCCAGCTCTTTGAGACCGAAGCCTTCCAATTCGCGATTCGAGAGGTCATAGAGTTGGCTGAGGACCCAGGTATCGATAATGTTGCGCCCGTAGATGTTGTAGCGGCGGTAACTAATCGCGCGCTCTCCAATCTGCAAACGGGACGGACGGACGTCGAGCAAGCGTCCATCGCGCCCCAGGGCAAGCTTTACGCCACAGCGCCGGGCGCGATGTTCGATGTACGGCAGGTCGAAGCGGAACAGGTTATGCCCCTCGATTACGTCGGGGTCGCGCTCAAGCAAAATCCGCACCATTTCTTCCAGCATCGCTCTTTCGTCAAACTCGCGGCCTGAAATTACGCGTTCAAAGCCCGTGGAATCGCGAATCGCGATGGCGACGATGCGGTCGCCCGGGCGCTCGGGATTAGGAAATTCGAAGCCGGCGCTAATGTACGTCTCGATGTCAAGCTGGAGGCGGCGGAGCTGACTGAACTCCATACCGATGAAATTGGTGACGGCAGTCAGCATCAGGTATTGCTCGACCGGATCGCTGAGGACGAAATACGGCGCCTCGGGGGCATTGGGCGCCTTTCCGGTAGCTTTGCGCAGATGGCGTTTGGCCTTTTCCAAGGCCGCCAGACCGGGAAACCGTGCCATATAGCGAAAGGTAAAGTCGCCCGCTAATTGCACAGTTTCGTGGGGAGCTGAAAAGCCCTTCAGTAGAGAGAGGTCGGCAAGAAGCAGGAAGAGGTTAAGCGGCCGGCGTTCGCGGCCGAGCTTACCGTCGGTTCGCCGGAAGATTTCGACCTCTGAATCCGAAGCGACCTCGACCGCAACCACATTGGGCTCGGCGGGGTCTCCGAATAACAATCGATTTTTGTAGAATTCCTCGAACATGCCTCATCGTCCCGTTGACGAACTCCACCAGCGTGCCTGCGGTTGCGGCGAGCCTTAATGGAGGCCTCGCAAAGGCGAGCGCGTTGTATCGGACTCCCGGTAAGCATACCCGCATGCCGACATTCCAGGCAGTCAAAGGCTGCTCGCGTGATAATCGCAACATCGCGGTTCGGGGTCGTGGCTATCTCGGACACTTGGTGCCGCGCGGATTGTGCGTTTCGGTACTTCCTCGCACATTCTCACCGCCTTTTTACGGCACGATTCTAGCTCGCTTCTTTTGCTGAGCAGCGGTTGAGCGAGTGACCCGGGCTCAGAGAGAAGGTGCTCACGATGCGCCGATGAGGGCACCTAAGCCCAACTGGCAGCAGGGAAACGGGCAGGTGAGCCGCGTCATGCACCGCGCCGAACGGTCACAGGAGAGGCCAAGGCGAGCTCGAGGTCCTCTAATATTGACCGCGCTTGGCACACCGACCGAGCATGGTTACAATAGCATACGGGTTGGAATCCGTCCGAATCAGGTACGGTTGCGGGCAAGCAAAGTTGTAGCGGCGCGAAATCTGCGGCAAGGTCGACGCATCACGGGCCGAGCCGGCGAACCAGCGCCAACCTCGGCTTTTCCTAGCGTAAGTTTGGCACACAGCGAACGTTTAAGGGCCCTGTCCGATGCGAAATCGACTAGGCAGGCGCTCGCTGGTTGACATCGAGCCCTAAGGATATATAGCGTGCTTGGTTCGACAACACTGATCCTTTTTAGCCCGCTCGCTCGTCTAAACAACAAAGAGGGTAAGCCATTTAGCGAAGTCGGTGGACGGCGCACCGAAAGCGGCATCGGTATTGCTGTGAAACCCGTCAGCGCGACTTTCGACACTCGGCTGGAAACAAGGCTAAGCCGATAATGAAGCACAAGTACGAAGGAAAGGATTTGCAAGGGTTGGTCGACCTTGGCCGGGAGCAGGGCCATCTGACTTTTGACCAAGTCAATGATTTTCTGCCTGAAGAGGTAACCTCGCCAGGGGACCTGCGGGCAGCGCTCGACACGCTCGAGGACATGGATATCAAGGTCCTCGAAGAGATCCCGACCGAAGGCTCCGTGCTGGGGGTCGAAGAAGAGCCTCGGGAGGAGCAAGAAGCGGCACTTTCCGAGCTGGACACCTTCGGCGAGTCGTCTGACCCGGTACGGCTGTACCTCAAGGAGATGGGCAATTTTCAGCTCCTGTCGCGAGAGCAGGAGGTGGAAATTGCGAAGAGAATCGAAGCCGGGGAAAACGAGGTCAAGGAAGAAGTTTTCAACTCGCCGGTCACCCTGCGGCGCATCGTTCAACTCGGCGAACGAGTTCGGCAGGGCGAAGGCGAGGTGCGCGACGTTTTCGAAGAAGCTGACGAAGCCGAGCGCGATGAGGAAAAGGGCTCCGAAAGCGACGCCGAGCAGCGCGAAAGGCTCGTCGCTTTGGCCGACAAGCTCAAAAAGCTCAGCACGCAGCTCGAAGCCGTCGACGAGAAGCTGCGCGACAAACCCGGTCCCCGCGTCCGGCCGCAACTGGAAAAGCAGCAGGCGAAATTAAAGAAGAGAATCCGCCAGTACCTCGAAAAAGCGAAGCTGTCGAGTTCGTTTCAAGCGGCGATTATCGCCGACTTGAAGGCGATGCTGGAGGAGCACCGACAGGCGCAGCGCGTGATCGAGCGTTACGCGCAGGCAACCCATCGTAGCAAAAGCCAGCTTTTGCGTGAAGCCGCGGAAGCAGAAGATCGCCGCGTGTCGCTCAAAGTGAACGGCACGCGCGAGAGTCTGCTTGATATCGCAGCGCGCATCCGCGAGGCACAGCGCCTGATGAGAGAAATCGAGCGCCAGGTCAAGACCGGGCAGGAAGGCCTGATGCACTCGCTGGAACGCGTCGCCGCCGGCCAGGAAAAGAGCCGACAGGCCAAGAAAGAACTCACCGAAGCGAACCTGCGCCTGGTCGTGAGCCTGGCCAAGCGATACACCAACCGCGGCTTGGGCTTCCTCGACCTCATCCAGGAAGGCAACATCGGCCTTATGCGAGCCGTCGACAAGTTCGAGTACCAGCGCGGCTACAAGTTCTCCACTTACGCCACGTGGTGGATAAGACAGTCGATGTCGCGCGCGATCGCCGACCAAGGGCGCACCATCCGCATCCCGGTGCATATGGTCGAAACGATCAACAAGCTGCTGCGCGTCACCCGCTTGCTGGTGCAGCGCTTGGGACGTGAGCCGACCCCGGACGAAATCGCCGAACAGATGGAGATGCCGCTGGACAAGGTCCAGAAGGTGCTCAAGATTGTCAAAGAGCCGATTTCGCTCGAGACGCCGATCGGCGACGAGGAAGAAAGCTCGCTGGGCGACTTCGTGGAAGACGAACTCGCGCCCTCGCCGGTGGAATCGGCTATTCAGACGAATCTGAGCGAGCAGACGCGTAAGGTCTTGGCTTCGCTTACGCCGCGCGAGGAGCAGATCCTCAAGATGCGTTTCGGCATCGGACAAAAGGCCGACTATACGCTGGAGGAAGTCGGCAAGAAATTTGCCGTGACCCGCGAGCGCATCCGCCAGATCGAAGCTAAGGCGCTGCGCAAGCTGCGCGGCATCGCGCGCAAAGGCAGCCTCGACGGCTTCGTCGAGCGTAGCTAAGACGCAGCCCGCTCGCCCGATGCTCGCGCGACCAGCGCGAGCAGTTCTTTATTTTGGCGCAGCTCCGGTGACAAACTGGTCGAGGCGCCGGCCTATGGGACACGAGCGCCATCCCGCTATGTGCGGCGCGTCCCGGAAAGCCCCAAACAAAGGGCAATTCGATTGACCGTCCGGCTCGTCTTCCGGGCACGACGGAGTTGCGATTGCGATTACGCTTACGCTTGTCCTGCTGTCGGTAAACTCTTGTGAGTGACCAAACCCTGAACCAGTTGCGAGAGAGGGGAAAATGGCGAACTGGGAAGAGCACTTCAAGTCGCGGCTGATCACGCCGGAGCAGGCAGCCGAGTTGGTCCAACCCGGGATGCGCGTGCATTTTCCGCCGATGCACGGGCCGGCAGTTCCGCTCGCGCTGGCCAAGCGAGCACAAAAGCTCGAAGGGCCGATCAACCTGAGGCTTGCGTCGCCGCTGGTCGACCTCGGATGGGGCAATGGCACGTTAAGTCCCTTCTTAAATATCGAATTCGAACTCTTCGTCGGGAACGTGGCGCGGCCGCTGCACGATCGCAAGCTCGCCCCGTACCTGCCCAATCTTTTCTCGACCAGTTTCAAAGCGCACGATGAGCGGCCGACCGAGGATAAACCGGTCGATATCGTGTTCGTCACCACAACTCCGCCCAATTCCAAGGGTTTTGTGAGCTTTGGCGCGCACCAGTGGAACAAGCGGATGTACGTGCGGCGCGCGCATTGCGCCGTGGCGGAAATTGACCGCAAAGCATTGCGCACGTACGGGGACGTCTACATGCACGTAAGCGAGTTCGACTATTTCGTCGAGCTGCGGCCCGATGTCGAGACAGTCGAGGACGTAATGGCCCGCATGGACCCGGCGAAACGCGAGGCGGTAAACGCGATCATCGCTGAAGCCGGACTGGAGCGCGTCGAGCGAATCAAACCGTACCTCGAACGAAGTTCGCCGTACGATCTGCGCTTGCTGCTGGGCCTCGTCGACCCTCCCGAAGAGTTCAAGACGATCGCGGGCTATCTATCCGAGGTCGTGGAGGACGAAGCGACGATTCAAATCGGTATCGGCGACCCGAGTTCGCAGATGGCGCGGCTCGGCGCCTTCGACGCCAAGCATGACCTCGGACTGCACAGCGAAATGGTCGCGCCGAAAGTCGCCAAGCTGGTCGAGGCCGGAGTGATCAACGGCCGCAAGAAGACCATCCATCGCGGCAAGGCGGTTGCTGTTGCCTGGTCGGGAAGCGACCCCGAGGACTACAGAATTATTGACGACAACCCGCGATTTGAGTTGTACGACCCGGAATACGTTCTGAATATCTCCACCATCGCAGCCAATCATAAACAGACCGCGATCAACAACGCGATCAGCGTCGATTTGGCGGGCCAGATCACGGTTGAGACCGCTGGCGGAGGGCGGTTCATAAACGGCACCGGCGGACTCCCCGAGCTGCACATCGGCGCCTTTATCAGCCGCGGCGGGCGAGCGATAACCCTGCTCCCCTCCACCGCGCTGGGCGGGCGTGTCTCTCGGATCGTCCCGCAGCTCGAGACCGGCACGTTGGTCACAATCCCGCGCTTTTTTGCCGACACCGTTATCACCGAGTATGGCATCGCCCGTCTGCTGGGGAAAAACCATCGCGAACGCGCCGCCGAGCTAATCGCCGTGGCGCATCCGGATTTTCGCTTCGAGCTGAGCCGCGCCGCCAAACAACTCTTCGGCTAAGCGCGCTGTCGCGGCAACGGGCGCGCGGGCGCTACGGCCGAGCAAGGCGGCGGCAAGACGACGACACGGGCTCGGCCCGCTAGGCAACAGAGCGGGCTTACTCGACGGTCACGGACTTGGCCAGATTTCGCGGCTGGTCAACGTCCGTGCCGCGATAGACCGCGATATGGTAGGCAAGAAGCTGTAGTGGAATAGTCATCAGAACCGGCGTGAGCATCCGCGAAATCTTCGGCGTCTGGATGACCTCTTCGGCGATCGCCTGGAGATCTTCGCTGCGCTGGTCGGTAACGGCAATGATACGCCCGTTGCGCGACTCGACCTCGCGCAGGTTGGAGAGCGTTTTCTCGAACATCGCGTCGCGCGGAATAATCACCACGACCGGCATGTGCTCGTCGATAAGCGCGATCGGGCCATGCTTCATCTCGCCGGCTGGGTAGCCCTCGGCATGAATGTAAGATATCTCCTTTAGCTTGAGCGCGCCCTCCAGGGCGACCGGATAATTGATTCCACGGCCTAGGTACAGGAAATCCGTCGCGGAGGCGAACTTCTTCGCAATTCGCTCGATCTCGCGCTCGGCGCCAACGATGGCCTCAATCCGCGAGGGAATCGCGAACGCCGGCGCGAGAAGCTCCGCGGCCTGCTCCGGGTTCAACGATCGTCGCGCCAAGCCCAGATGAATCGCGAAGAGATAGAACGTTTCGATCTGTGCGATGAAGCACTTGGTGGTGGTGACGCTTATCTCCGGGCCGCAGCGCGTATAAAGGCGCGCGTCGGCGCGGCGGGCGATCGAGGAATCGATACTGTTGGTCAGGGCCATGGTCCAAGCGCCCCTCGTCTTTCCCTCCTCCATCGCTGCCATCGTGTCGGCCGTTTCACCCGATTGAGAAACGGCCACCAGCATCGTATTCCGATCGATTACGGGTGAGCGGTAGCGAAACTCTGCCGAGTAATCGACCTCGACCGGCACGCCGCATAGTTCCTCGATCATGAATTTGCCGATCAGCGAAGCGATGTACGAGGCGCCCGCGCTCACGATCACAAGCCTGCCGATCTCGTCCGCTCCGCCAGACGGCAAAAGGCGCTCTTCGAACTGCACCGTTCCTGAACCCAGATTGGCGCGACCGCTCAAGGTGTCTATCCACGCCTGAGGCTGGTCCGCGATCTCCTTGCGCAGATAATGGCGATAACTGCCCTTGCCAACTCTTGCGGCCTCCCAGTCGATCCACCGCGGCTCGCGCGTCGACCGCTTGCCGTCGATGGTCGTTACGCGCACCGCGTCGGGCGTGATCTCGGCCACCTCGCCGTCTTCGAGCACCAGGATGCGGCGGGTATGCTCGAGCAGCGCCGGAATGTCCGACGCGACAAAGTTCTCGCCCTCTCCAAAGCCGATCACCAGCGGCGTCGCCGTCTTAGCCGCGACCAAGGTCTCGGGTTCGTTGCGCGACAAGGCAACCAGCGAAAACGAGCCCCGAAGCCGGGTGATCACCTGGCGCATCGTGGCGGCCAAACCCACGCCGTCCTTAAGTTGCCCCTCGATAAGGTGGGCGACGATCTCGCTGTCGGTGTCGGAGGAAAACCGATGGCCCTGCTCGCGTAGTTCCTCCATCAACTCGACGTGGTTCTCGATGATGCCGTTATGCACGAGCGCGACCGGCCCGGCCCGATGGGGATGGGCGTTGCGCTCCGACGGGACGCCGTGCGTGGCCCACCGCGTGTGTCCGATCCCCACGCGCCCGCTAAGCGGCCGGTCGGCCAGCAGCTTCGCCAGGTTATCCAGCTTACCCGCGGCGCGACGGATAGCGAGGTCGCTATCGGCCGAAGGCAAGGTGGCGATTCCGGCCGAATCGTAGCCTCGGTACTCCAAGCGCCGCAAACCTTCGAGCAGAATCGGCGCCGCCTCCCGCGTGCCCGTATAGCCGACTATTCCGCACATACGCCAACCGCGATTCGCGCAGCCGGACGTCCGTTTCGCCACTCTTGCGCGACTGCGGCGCCGCTGGACAGACCGGCCCTGCTTTGCATTTTACGCACCCTTATACACCCGGATTGCCTGCGCGGACTTACCCTAATCATGTTGCGGCCCTCGGTCCGAATGACGCCGGCGCCATTGGGCGGTCCAGCCCGGTTTTTCGCGCTGCGGATGGTCGCAAACCGCCAGCGCGCCGTCGCTTACGCTGCTGCGCACCGTAGTGCCGCTGGCGACGTAGACATCATTGCCTACTTTGACCGGCGCGATTAGCTGGCTGTCGCATCCGACCATGCAACGGTCGCCGATCTGCGTCAGATGCTTGTCGTAGCCGTCGTAGTTCACGGTAATCACGCCGCATCCTATGTTGGTCTCGCGGCCAATGAGCACGTCTCCCAGATAGCTCAGATGGCTCGCCTTGGTGCCGCGACCCAGCCGCGCCTTTTTCGTTTCAACGAAATTGCCCACGCGATTTGCGCCTTCCAGTTCGGTGCCGGGCCGCAAATGGGCAAATGGCCCGATCTCGCACGAGTCTCCGATCCGGCACTGCTCGGCGCGCACGCCGAGCTTAAGATGACAATCGTCGCCGATGATCACGTCGCGAAGCCAAGCACAACCTTCGATCCTGACGCGCGCGCCAATCTTCGACTGACCAAAAATCTGCACGCTTGGCCCCACGACCGTGTCAGGGCCGATCTCGACGTCTTCACCGATATAGGCCGTCGCGGGGTCGATGAGCGTGACCCCCGAGTCCATCAGCCGAAGGTTAACTGTGTGGCGCAGCATTTCCTCCACCTCCGCTAGTTCCTGACGCGAGTTGATCCCGGCGAACTCGCGCGGTCTTTCGCACGCCCAGGCGTGGACCGAAAGCCCGCGACGGCGGGCGAGTCCGACAATATCAGTGAGATAATATTGGCTCTGGGCATTGTCAGCTTTAAGTTCACCGAGCGTAGCGCGCAGCGTGTCCACACTAGCCGCGTAAACGCCGGCATTGACCTCGCGAATCGCGAGTTCTTCCGGTCCCGCGTCGGCAGCTTCGACGACAGCGGCGACCGCGCCGCTGCCGTCGCGCACCACACGCCCGTACGAGGCCGGGTTGTCCACGGTGACCGTAACCAGCGACAGCGCCGCTTTAGCCCTGCGATGCGCTCCGAGAAAAGCGCTCAGCGTTTGCGCGCGCATCGCCGGCATATCCGCGTACGTGATCAGCACGTCGCCGTCGAATCGCTCGGGCAGCGCGGCAAGCCCTCGCCGGGCCGCGTCGCCGGTACCCAGCGGCCGCGGCTGAAGCGCGAAGCCAGGCTTCAGCGTGTCGAGCGCGCTTGCAGCGGCGGTTTTCACGGCCTCCGCCTGATAGCCGACAACGACCACCACAGGTTGCGCGCCTGCCGCCACGACCGCGCGCAACGCCCGCGCGAGCAGCGTGGTACCGCCAAGCTCGTGCAGGACCTTGGCCTTGCTCGACTTCATCCGCGTGCCCTCTCCGGCCGCCAACAAGATTGCTGCCGTCGGTCGATGCATACGAGCCTCCACGTTAACCTTATAGCCTACGCAATTTCTGCGCCTGAGCGCGAGTCCGCAGGACCGTCGAGTCCTGGGTAACCATCGACGCTCGTCGCTTCACTCTGGATAACTAGAATAGCGCCAAGACAGCCGCTCCAACGCGCTGCCGCGATTAAACGCGCGCTCGCTCCGGCGCTTCGAAGGCGAGAGAGCCCCAGCTTCGGCACCGGTTCGCGCGTCAAAGAGGAAAGCCTCCCACCCTGGGAAAAACGCGGCTTAGGAACGCTTCTTCTGAAACAGGGCCTCAAGCTTATCGCGCGCGCTATCCTGACCTTTCGCCGACGCCGACGGCCGGTCGCCAGCCAGCGCGAAGTACTCGCAAAAGTTGGCGCGCTCCTTGTCGACAACCCTTTCGGCCATCGGCTCCCGACACTGGTTATGGTAAGTTTGGTCGTAAAATTTACAGTTGCGGCAGCAATGCAGAGGGCTGGAGCAGCGCGGGCATTCGTCGCGAAAGCCTACTCGTATAATACCGGCCAGGGAAAATCCGCACGACCAACAATTCATCGTACGCCAGTTGCTGGTTTGCTCGTCTTTTCAGTCCATCGGCCGTTCATTCGTATGCGCCAGGCGCCTTATCTAGCGGGAGCCAAAGGCCGCCATGCGCTCGGGCGCCGACAATGCCGCTGTCCACGCAAGTCTAAGGCCTAACCGGCTAAACCAGCAAGAGCTTGGCCAAAGCTGAACGGCGAGCGACCGTTTGCCCAGCGTCAGACGGCTGATAGCATGAGGTTGAGAGTTGGGTTTTGGGTTTGAATGCTTAAACATATCGATGCGTTTGCCCATTATTTAGCCGGGACGGTCGCTGCGGCGACCAACACGGTCAAGAGCTATCGCGCCGACCTTATCAGCTTTCGCGCCTTCATGTTGGAGCACGGGTTCGCATCAGATCGCGCCTCGGCTGAGGTTGCCGTGGAAGGGATTGAGACCGATCATATCCGGGCCTATTTGGCCAATCTGATAAGGCAAGGCGCGCGCCGCGCGACCGTGCAGCGTCGTCTGGCGGCGCTTAAGGCTTTTTTCCGTTATCAGCAAACGCTTAACGGGTTGGCCGACCCCGCGCGACGGCTGCGCGCCGGCAAGCGGGAGGATCGGTTGCCCACAGTGATGCAAGAGGCCGACGTAAACAAGCTTCTCGCAGACGCCGAGAACGGCACGAGTAAGGCGGCGCTTCGCGATCACGCGCTATTCGAAACCCTGTACGCCTGCGGGTTGCGGGTGAGCGAGCTTACCGGACTGAATTGGCGTGACATAGACGAAGACGCAGGCGTGGTGCTCGTACGGCGCGGGAAGGGCGGCAAGGACCGGTTAGTCCCTATCGGCGAACCGGCGCTGGCGGCGCTCGAGCGCTGGCGCAAGGTGCAACAGCCTGCCTCGCACGATGATCCGGTGTTCACCAACCTGCGCGACCAGCGGCTCACCACGCGCAGCGTGCAACGGATGATGTCGCAGCGGTTGAAGCGGGCAGAACTTAACACCAGCGCCACACCGCATGGCCTTCGCCATTCATTCGCGACCCATATGCTTGACCATGGCGCCGACCTGCGCACGATTCAAGACTTGCTCGGCCATGCCAGCCTTGCCACTACCCAACGATACACACAGGTCAGTATCGCCCGTCTCAAGGAGGTGCATCGCCGTGCACATCCGCGCGCCTGAACCAAGCGGGGTCGCCCACGGCACCACAATCGTCGCAGTCCGGCACGCCGGCGCGGTGGCGTTAGCCGGCGACGGCCAGGTCAGTATCGGCAATACTGTGGTGAAACACTCCGCGCGCAAGGTCCGCAGGCTGCACAACGAAAGCGTGCTGGCAGGCTTCGCGGGCTCTACGGCCGACGCCTTCACGCTGTTCGACAGGTTCGAGAGCAAGCTGCAGGAGTTCAACGGCAGCCTCAGACGCGCGGCGGTCGAGCTCGCTCGCGACTGGCGAACCGACCGTATCCTGCGGCGCCTGGAAGCGATGATGATCGTTGCCGACCGTGAAAATACCCTGTTGCTCTCCGGTCTGGGCGACGTTATCGAGCCGGACGACGGCGTGATCGCGATCGGCTCGGGCGGAAACTTCGCGATGGCCGCCGCACGCGCGCTTTTGCGCTATAGTCCTCAGCTGAGCGCTCGTGAAATAGCGCAAGCCGCGATGACCATCGCGGCCGAGATTTGCGTCTTCACCAACCGGCAATTCACGATTGAAGAACTCTAATCCCATCGTGGCATCGGTTATGGCAGCCCCGCAAATAATGACCCCTAGAGAAATCGTCTCCGAGCTGGATCGCTATATCGTGGGGCAGAGAGAGGCCAAGCGGGCGGTCGCGATCGCATTGCGCAATCGTTGGCGCCGCCAGCAGGTCCCCCCGGAGCTTCGCGATGAGATCGCGCCCAAGAATATCCTGATGATCGGCCCTACCGGGGTCGGCAAGACCGAAATATCCCGCCGTCTGGCGAGGCTCGCGCAAGCTCCTTTCCTCAAGGTCGAGGCGTCGCGCTATACCGAGGTCGGTTACGTCGGGCGTGACGTGGAGTCGATCATTCGCGACTTGGTCGAGATCGCGGTAAAGATGGAGCGCGAGCAGGCGCAGACGCGCGTGGCGATCAAGGCGCGCGAGAACGCCGAGGAACGCCTGCTCAACATCCTTTACCCTCCGCCGGTGCGCGGTCGGCGCGCGCCGGGCGCTTCGGGCGAGGCTCTCGGAGCGGAGGCGGTGACAAGCAGTTCCTACCAAGAGACGCGCGAGAAGCTGCGCAAGATGCTTCGCGCCGGCCACATGGACGACCGCGAAGTCGAGATCGAGGTTAGCGCTCAAGCGATGCCGATGGTGGAGGTGCTCGCGCCCCAAGGGATGGAAGAGATGGGGCTCAACATGAAGGAGCTGTTCAGCCAGTTCATGCCCAAGCGTTCCAAACAGCGGCGCGTCAAAATCGCCGAGGCGATGAACTTGCTGACGCAGGAGGAAGCCGCGCGGCTAGTAGACATGGATCAAGTGGCGCGCGAGGCGATTCAACGCGCCGAGCAAAGCGGGATCGTCTTCGTCGACGAGATCGACAAGATCGCGGGGCGCGACGCCGCGCGCGGGCCGGACGTTTCGCGTGAAGGCGTCCAGCGCGACCTGCTGCCGATCGTCGAAGGCACGACGGTTAACACCAAGTACGGACCCGTGCGCACCGACCACGTCTTGTTCATCGCCTCCGGCGCTTTCCATACCTCGAAGCCCTCGGATCTGATTCCCGAGTTCCAGGGGCGCTTTCCGATTCGCGTTGAGCTAAGCGCGCTCACACGCGACGATTTCGTACGCATCCTAACCGAACCCGACAACGCGCTCACGAAGCAGTACACGGCCTTGATGGATACCGAGCATGTCGGGCTGACGTTCACCGAGGACGGTATCGCCGCTTTGGCGGAGATCAGCGCACAGGTCAACGCGCGCACCGAGAATATCGGCGCCCGGCGATTGCATACCGTTTTGGAGCGTCTGCTGGACGAGGTCTCCTTCAGCGCGCCCGAGATGGGCGGGCATAAGATCACCATCGATGCGCGGTACGTTCACGAACGGCTCGACCCGATCGTTCAGGACGAAGACCTTTCGCGCTATATCCTTTGAATGGAGCAAGCGTGAGGTGAGCGCCGGTCTTCAGCTTGGCCGCCCGCAATACCCAACGCGCGCTTTAGCGGCCGCCGGCGCCACGCGCGGCTCCGCTCTTGAGGCGTCCGATGGTTGAGCTTTTGTCCTTTTTGTGGAAAGGTATGTCGCTTCCGAGATGACGCGCAGCATGCAGGACTTGATTAAAAGGGCTGAAGTACTCATGGAAGCGCTGCCTTATATCCAACGCTTTCACGGCGCGACCTTCGTGATTAAGTACGGCGGCCACGCGATGGATTCGGCCGAGCCGAAGGCGAGCTTCGCGCGCGACGTCGTGATGCTCAACCTCATCGGAATAAAGCCGGTCGTCCTGCATGGCGGCGGCCCGCAGATTTCGTCGCTGATGGAACGGATGGGCGTCAAGTCGCGCTTCGTCCGCGGGATGCGCGTGACCGATGAAAAGAGTATCGAACTCGTCGAGATGGCCCTGCAGCGAATCAACCAGGAGATCGTTGCGCTCATCGCGCGCCAGGGCGCCAAGGCAGTGGGCTTGTCGGGCAAGGACGGCGGTCTGATGCGGGCGCGCAAGCTGCGGCTTGCCGGATTGACCAAGGACGGCGAGTCGGGCCCGATCGACCTGGGGCTGGTCGGCGAGGTGGTCGAAGTCGATCCGAGCGTAATCCACACGCTTCATCAGGCCAACTTCATTCCCGTTGTCGCACCGGTCGGCTACGGCCGCGACGGTCTCACCTACAACATCAACGCGGACTCAGCGGCGGGCAAGCTGGCGGGCGCGCTCAAGGCGGACAAGCTGATTCTGATGACCGACGTCGAAGGAATCAAAGGACAAGACGGCAACCTGATCTCGACGCTGGCCATTTCGCGCGCGCGAAAGCTTATCGCCCGCGGCGTCATTTCCGCGGGCATGATCCCCAAGGTGGAATGCTGCATCGACGCGCTGCGCGCGGGCGTGCAAAAGACCCATATTATCGACGGACGCCAGCGTCACGCCGCCTTGCTGGAAATTCTCACGCGCTCCGGCGTCGGCACCGAGGTTGTTGACGAAGAGCCGCGATCGGCGCGCCGTCCCCGCGTCGGCGCGCGCGCGGACGCGTTGAACGCGCGTGGAGCCGTTAACCCGCGTAGCGGCGAAGGCCGCGTATCGGATGGATCGGCACCTGAGAGCACCGATGACTAACCGCGAAGTAGTTACGCTCGCCCACGGGGCTCTGATGGACGTCTACGCGTGCCTGCCAATCGCTCTGGCGCGCGGCGAGGGGGCGTATCTGTACGACGTGGAAGGCAAGCGCTACCTGGATTTTTTTTGCGGGTTGGCGGTAACCAGCCTCGGCCATGCTCACCCGGGCGTGACCAACGCCATCAGGGAACAGGCCGCGAGGCTGACGCACGTCTCCAACGTGTTTCACACGGAATCCTCAGCGCGCGTGGCCGATGAGCTTTCGCGCAGATTCGGCGGCGGCCGCGTCTTTCTGTGCAACTCCGGCGCGGAGGCCAACGAAGCCGCGATCAAGCTTGCGCGCCGATGGGGGTCAAGTCAGGGTGGGCGGTACGAGATCATCACCGCGCTCAACTCCTTTCACGGCCGCACGTTGGCGACGCTGGCCGCCACCGGACAGGAAAAATATCACGTCGGCTTTCAGCCGCTGCCGCAGGGGTTTCGCATAGTTCCGTTTGACGACCTTGCGGCCGTGCGCGCCGCGTTGCGCGACCAGACCGTCGCCGTAATGGTCGAGCCGATCCAGGGCGAAGGCGGGGTCGTGGTGCCGCGTGACGGGCGCTATCTCGAAGGGCTGCGCGAATTGTGCGACCAGCGTAAGATGCTGCTGATTTTCGACGAGGTGCAGACCGGTGTGGGGCGGACCGGAAAGTTTTTCGCCTACGAGCATTGGGGCGTGCGCCCCGACGTGGCGACGCTGGCCAAGGCGCTGGGCAACGGCCTGCCGATCGGCGCGGCGGTGGCTACACCTGAGGCCGCCTCGGGTATGACCGCTGGCGCCCATGGCAGCACCTTCGGCGGCAATCCCGTCTCGTGCGCCAGCGCGCTGGCCGTGCTTAGGGCGCTGGACGCGGACGGCGTGCTGGAAAACTGCGCCGCCGTCGGCGCCTATCTGATGGAGCGGTTGCGCGAGATCGCCAAGCGGGCCAAGACCGTCCTGGAGGTCCGCGGCAAAGGCATGTTGATCGGTATAGAGTTACGCCACGAAGCGCGCTCGGCGGTGGAGTTTTGCCTTGAGCAGGGGCTGATCGTGAACGCCACGGCGGGCAACGTGCTGCGGCTTTTGCCGCCGCTTAATCTCTCGCGGGCACAGGCTGACGAAGGACTCGCGATTATCAGCCGCGCCTTGGGTGCCGCCCTAACTTAAGGCAGAAGGCTGGCGACCAACGATGACCAGCAACGCAGGCACCGCGCGCAGCACCTCATCGACCACAAAACGCGACTTTGTCGAGTTGAGCACGCTCACGCGCGAGGAGCTCTACGGGCTGCTTGCGCTCGCGGCGCGCCTTAAAAGCGAACTCAAGCACGGCCTGGAGCACCCCTACTTGCGCGGGAAAACGTTGGCGATGGTGTTTCAGAAGCCCTCGCTGCGCACGCGTATCAGCTTTGAGACCGGGATGGCACAACTCGGCGGACATGCTATTTACCTCGGACCCAGCGAAATCGGCTTGGGAGAACGCGAGGCCGTTAAGGACGTGGCGCGCAACCTTTCGCGATGGGTGGACGTGATAATGATCCGCACGTTTGCCCATGCCACATGCGTCAACCTGGCGCGCGAGGCTACCGTGCCGGTAATCAACGGCCTGACCGACCTGCTTCACCCCTGCCAGCTTCTGGCCGACTTGCTCACGTTGTACGAGCGCTTTGCCGACTTAAGAGCCCTTAAGATCGTGTTCGTAGGCGACGGCTTTAACCTTGCCAACTCCTGGATAGAGGCCGCCGAGTTGGTCGGCTTCGAGTTGCGCTTAGCTTGTCCGGCCGGCTATGAGCCCGGGCCGGATTTTCTCGAACGGTTGAACCGTCTCCCGCGCGGAGTTCTTACCCATGACCCGGCCGACGGGCTTAAGGACGTCGACGTAATCTACACGGACGCGTGGGTCTCGATGGGACAGGAAGCGCAGACACAGGCGCGTCGACGCGATTTCCGCGGCTTTCAAATAAGCGGCGATTTGCTGAAGCATGCCAAGGACAGAGCGATTGTGATGCACTGTCTGCCGGCTCATCGAGGAGAAGAAATTACCGACGAGGTGATCGATGGGCCGAACTCCGTCGTGCTCGACCAGGCAGAGAATCGCTTGCACGCGCAAAAGGCGCTGCTGCTATGGCTGCTCAAGCCACAGACGTTGGCCCGATCCGGCGGTTCGCACAATATCGCCACGACGTAGCGCTTGGCGCTTGCGCACGAGTTTACTGTTTGCGGGGCTTGGGAACCGCGCCGGAGAAATCATCCAAATGGCTAAACCCTCGATAAAAAAGCTTGTCCTCGCGTACTCTGGAGGCCTTGATACGTCGGTGATTCTGCGCTGGGCCCAGGAGTACTACGGATGCGAGGTAATCGCCTTTTGCGCCGATATCGGACAGGGAGACGAGACCGAAGGGCTCGAGCGCAAGGCGCTGGCCAGCGGCGCCAGCCGGTTTTATATGGAAGACCTGCGTGAGGAGTTCGCGCGGGACTTCGTCTTCCCGATGATGCGCGCCGGAGCGGTGTACGAAGGCTACTACTTGCTCGGCACCTCGATCGCGCGCCCGGCAATAGCCAAACGCCAAGTCGAAGTCGCGCGCCGCGAAGACGCTGACGCCGTGGGCCACGGCGCCACCGGAAAGGGCAACGACCAGGTCCGTTTCGAGCTTTCCTTTGCGAGTCTGGCGCCCGACCTTACGGTGGTTGCTCCCTGGCGCAATCCCGATTGGAAGTTTGAAAGCCGCAAAGATCTGATCGCCTACGCGGAGCGCAAGCGGATACCCATTGTCGCCACGGTGGAAAAGCCATATTCGACCGACCGTAATCTGCTCCACATAAGCTACGAAGGCGGCATCCTCGAGGACCCCTGGCGGACACCCAACGAAGACATGTTCAAGATGACCGTCGCGCCGGAGAAAGCGCCCGACATGCCGGAATTCGTCGAGGTTGATTTCGAGGCCGGCGACCCGGTTGCGATCAACAGCGAGCGCCTGTCGCCCGCGGCTCTTATCCAACGCGCAAACGAGATCGCCGGCCGCCATGGAGTGGGCAGAGTCGATCTCGTGGAAAATCGCTTCGTGGGGATGAAGTCGCGCGGAGTGTACGAGAGCCCCGGCGCGACGGTGCTCCTGCATGCGCACCGCGCGGTCGAACAACTCACGTTGGACCGCGAAGCTGCTCATTTGCGCGACTCATTGCAGACGCGCTACGCCGAACTCATCTACTACGGCTTTTGGTTTGCGCCCGAGCGCGAAGCCTTGCAAGCGCTTATCGACCACACACAGCGCAGCGTTACCGGACGAGCGCGCCTTAAGCTTTTCAAAGGCGGCGTGTGGATCGTGGGACGACAATCGTCGAATTCGCTCTACAATCCGGCGCTGGCGAGTTTTGAGGAAGCAGGCGGCTACCGCCAGGGCGACGCCGAGGGCTTCATACGATTGAATGCCTTGAGATTGCGCGCGCTCCGACGCTCGCCGAACTGAAAGGCGCCTTGAAAACCCGTCGCCGCGCTTTCTTATGCCCCCGCAAAATCCCGTCCCAGATGGCCCAACTGCGCGAAGCTCCCCGAGCCCTAAAGACGGTGGCAAGCGGGCGCGTGTTTCTGGGTGCCCGTGACTGGAAAATTATATGGTGACCTCCGGTGCCGAACGGCATCGTCACGGAGGGCATATGGTAAAAATTGTCCCATTCAGACCCGCACGAACGCCTGCCCACAAGAAGGCTGAGTCCACAAAAGACGCATGTGCCAGATGCGGCCACCAGGATAAGGTGCACATCAGGCATCCGAATGGAGTCGTGAGCTGCGTGGCGCGGGGTTGCGGATGCGAAACCCGTCCGTACGGGTAAGTCCCGGTCCTTAATCATCTTAGCCGTCCCATTTTGCTGCGGGGATAACGTCTCAGTTTGAGATCGGCCCGCATATTGCGTCACACGTTTTTGACTAAAACTCCGCTGGGCACTGATAGCGAACGTGCGGCAATCACCCGGGTCGACAGGCGCAGGCGCTGCGCGATGGTTAGCGCCGCGGCGGCTTCGTACGCTTATCCAAGATGGGCCGCCGCGTCCTGGCAATTCGCGGCAGGGCTCAGCTAAGCGGGCGCGCGCCGCGTGCTTCGGTGCGGCGTTGGCGCTGGCGATGCTGCTGCCTTACCCGCCCGCGCTTCATGCGCAAGACAACTGGCAATTTTTGGGAAGTGAAATTGAGCCTTCGGAGGGTCTGGGGAACGGCGGCTCACAGCCGCGAACCGCCGGGGCTTCGGGCCCACAACGCCGTATACTGGCCTGCGGCGAGGCTGCACGCGCGGCGGGCGAGCCGTTCCGTTCTATCGTGGCGCGGCTGGTTGAAGTCTCTAATGTAGACGCTCAGGTCTACGAGTCGATCGCGCAAACGAGCCCGCACGCGCGACCAGGCGGTTGCATTTTTTATAACAGCGACGAGTTGAATAACCTTCTCCAGCACTGGATGGCACTGCCGCGCTCGAGCCTCGCCGAGCCGATGCTCTACGCCATTTTCGCCCACGAACTCGGACATTTGGCCCACGGCGACTTTTCCGAAGAGCGCGCGGAGGTCGACCCGATGACGCGCGAACTCGAGGCCGATCGCTTCGCAGGCTACACGCTCTCTCGATTGAACGTCTCGGTTGACGATCTCACCGGGTACTATCGGCTGACCGGCGACGATTTCAGCGGCATCCGGCACGACCACGGGGACAGCGGCCAGCGCGCCGAGGCATTCACAGTTGGATGGCGGCGCGCGGAACTCGGGCTGATCGAACAATCGACCGTCGGTGTGGGCTCAAGCGATCATCCCTAGCTGTTTTCCGGCATCTTCGCGTCACGCCGACGACGTCCGCGCAGCTAACTGAGCCTCTCTTCCACGCGCTTTACGAAAAACGTTTGCCCGCCTCAGCGCTCGTATGGCCTATCTGTTGAGCGGCAACACGCGATTTCTAATTCCCACGCCCGTGGCAGCAACAATCCGGGGGCAATTCGGCACGGGACAACGCTTAAGCTGCACGGTGTCTCCATGGTCATGCAACGGCTCAGCCGTTTGGCTAAAACATAAGCAGACTGAGTGCGAGGATCGCGTCGTCCTTCGCCATCACAGGCTCTGCACTCCTCTCAGACGACGCTTTCGACCAGCAGCGGCTTGGGAATACTCCTATTTTTTCGGCCTTCCGACGCATTGCGAGCGTACGCAACACATTTACCTGCTGCGCCATGCGTAAAGACGCCGAACGTCGCAACGTCGGCGCCGTCAACCTTTTCCGCGCCCGATAGTCTGTGTAATTTGGGTAAAGAGATTGTATGCGCAATTTTGCAAAGCGAATGGTGAGGCGTTGGATCACGCTTGGCGCAACAGGATTGGCGGTCATGAGTATGTCCATCGGCGTCACGCATGCGCAGAAGACCGACTTCGATAGCACCGAACCGGTTACCTTCAAGATCATGAGCCCAGACGGCGGGCAGGTGATTGGCCACGGTGAATATCATCTTGAAAAGGTCGGCAACTCTTCGGTGCTGGTTGGGCGAAATCGCTACACCGATGGCGGGTACGACGTTGAACGGGACCGGGTAATGCTCCGTGGAACCGGTCAGGCTCCTGCAATGCTCGCTTTCGAACATACGTTCTATGCCGGCGACGGATCGAAGCGTGCGTTCGCGCGCGCTGATGTCCGCACCGGCGACGCCTCGTGCGCGGATTATCAGACCGGTCGCGAACAGGCCACGCATATCGATTTCCCGGCTGACACCTACGCGGGCGCCACGGTCGTACTTGCGATGGAAAATGCGGTGCGCGCGGGCGAGGACAACGCGAGCTTCCACGTCTTCGATTGCGGTCCGGCGCCAAGGCTGCTTTCAGTGATGGTGCGTGCGGATGGTCCCGCGCAGCCCTGGGGGTTTTACCCAAATCTGGTGCGGCGAGTTAGCGTAACTCCGGACCTCGGCGCGCTGGGCGTGATTATTTCCGGCCTGATACCCCATCGCGACGCCTGGTTCGACGCCTCGGGATGGAAGTTTGTCGGAGCTGAAATCCAGCGCTATCTGGCGAACGGACCGAAAGTGCTGCTGGTGCGCGACCTCAGCGGCAAGATTGGTGCTGACGGCCCTGGCTAGGGCCCTGCCGCCAAAATTTTCCCCAGCCCCCTACCATCGAAAGGCTTAATTTATGATGGACCTCGGCGAGTTGAAATTCATCGGGGTTTCTGATTTACGGTCTCGTCTCGCATGAGCAAATCGCCGCTATCGCCGGCCGTTTCCGATGACGCGAATGGGTGGGTGGCGCTGCAGAAGACATTCATCAGCCGAATTCCCCATCCGGGACCTTGCTTCAGAAATGAGTTCGCATTGTTGTATAGCTGCGGATCATTGATAGCCATGTCTAGCGACTCTTGCCCCCGGTTGAGCTTGCGCAGGATTTCCCGCAAGTCGGCGGATGAACCGCGCAGATTTACCAGGATTTCATCACCGTAGCGACGGTCGCTGAACAATCGCGAAATCGCGCCCTTGCCCTCTCCGTAGCGCAGCACGAGGTGATTCAGCGATTCGGCCACGAGACTCGCGGACTGCGCCGCCAACTACATTGATCTCACAGCGCCGTTGACGTTCGCGAGCAGCCTTCTCTCCTTGCCCTTGGCCGACAGCATCGCACCGAGCGCACCCTCGCCGCTGTGCGTCTGCGAAAAGTCGTAGTCACCTTCGCCGCGACCGCGCGTGCCGTACGCGCGTCAGGCGCTCTGCGAGAACTTGACGCCCAGGTAGGTTCGAACTTCGTTGCTATCGAGAAGCTCGCGGGCGGGAGCCTCGTGCTGCACGCGGCCCTTCTCCAGGATATAGCCACGATCCGCCAGGCGCAGCGCAAAGAGCGCGTTCTGCTCGCTCAAAAGAATGCTGATGCCTTCGTCTCGAAGTTTGCGGACCCATTCCCCGAGTTGAGCCACCACGGCCGGCGAAAGGCCCTCGCTAGGCTCGTCGAGTAACAGCAGCTTGGGATCGGCCAGCAGAGCGCTTCCCAGCTTTAGCATTTGCTGCTCGCCGCCGCTTAAGAAAGCGGCGCGCCGCGTCCTAAGCTCGGCCAGCTTCGGAAATAACCTGAAGACATAATCGATCGTCCGTCCCGAGCCTCCTTCACGGTTGCCGCGCTGGGCGAGCCTGAGGTTCTGTTCTACATTCAGCGAGCTAAAGACGCGTCGCCCGCTCGGCACGAAAGCGAGCCCGAGGCGCGCGATCTGATACGGCGCGTACCTGGTTATATCTCGCGAGACGAAGCCGATGCGGCCGTGGCGCGGAGGCGTGAGGCTCATTATGCTGCGCATCGTGGTGGTCTTGCCCGCGCCGTTGCGTCCGAGCAGAACCACAACCTCGCCCTCCTTCACGTTCAACGAGACCCCCTGAAGAATATGGCTCTCTCCGTAGAAAGTGTGTATCGCGTCAACCTGGAGCATCTAACTGTCCAAGGCCTCATTGCCCAGATAGACTTCGGCAACCTGCTGGTTGCGGCGCACCTCGTCCGGCGAACCTTCAACTAGAATACGTCCTTGGTGCAACACCGTAACCGACTCGGAGATCTCGAAAACCACGTCCATGTCATGCTCGCAGAAGAGCACTGTCAGACTTCGGTTCTTGGCCATGCCGCGCACCAAGTTGACCATGCGCCGTGTTTCCCAGGGCGACATGCCCGCGGTCGGCTCGTCAAGCAGCAGCATCCGCGGTCTTGTCGCCAGCGCAAGCGCGACCTCGAGCGCGCGCTGGTCCCCATGCGAGAGCGTGCTGGCCTGCACCTGCGCGACCTCGGAAAGGCCCACTTGCTCCAGTATCTCCAGCGCTTCATCGCGCACCGCGCAACGATCCTGAAAACGCGTCAGAAGATTCGCGCTGCGTCCCATCCGAGCCACTATCGCCATCTTGATCGAATCAAGCACGCTGAGCCGCGGAAAAATGCTCGTGATCTGAAAGGACTGGGCGAGGCCACGCCGCGTGATAACGTGCGGCGAATGGCCCGTTATATCGTGGCCGGCGAATCTGATCGTCCCCGAGCTTGGCTCCAGCGTGCCGGTGAGCATCTTGAAAAGCGTAGACTTTCCCGCCCCGTTCGGCCCGATAACCGAATGAATCGTGCCCTGCTTGACCGAGAGGGTGACTTGGTCGACGGCGCGGAATCCGCCAAAAACCTTGCTCAGACCATGCGTTTCGAGCATTCGCATCATAGTGCACCCGGCGTGCGCCGCGAGCGCTCGCCGCTGTCAGCGCCGCTATCCTGGGTTAGGGCCCGAAGCCTGTGGACGTGCGAACCAACGCCGCCAGCGTTTGGCGCTAAACAATCCCACTATCCCATCCGGCATGAACAGGACTATCGCCAAAACCACCAGTCCAAGAACGAGTTGCCAATCCTTGAGATGCTGGACGATTATCTCGTGGCTGATCTGGTAGACCAAGGCGCCCAAGGCCGGGCCCAAAAACGAGTTCATCCCGCCCAGGACCAGCATAAAGATTGGCTCGCCCGATTTTGTCCAGTCGAGCAGCTCCGGGTACGCCGATTGGTCGTGAATGATGAAAAGCCCGCCGGCGAACGCCGAGAAAGCTCCCGCCAGCACGAAGGCCAAAAGCTCGTGGCGAAATACGTTGACGCCAACGCTTTGCGCCCGAGCCCGGTTCTCCCGAATCGCGCGCAGCGTAAGCCCGAACGGCGACACGGTTATCTTCCACAACAGCAGCATCGCAAGCGCCGCCGCTACGAAGACAAAAAAGAAACCGACTTGCGGATCCATCAAGACAGCCGGCACGGCGACGCCGAAAATACCCGTGGCGCCATTCGTGATGTCGTATTGCTGCTGCGCGACGGTGTAGAAAAGCTGCGCAAAGGCGAGCGTTAAAAGCGCGAAATATAGCTTGCGGGTGCGCAACGCCACCAGCCCCACCGCAAAGGCGCTCACCGCGCCTACCAGCGGCGTTGCGATAAACGACGGCCAAAACGGGGCCTTGAAGTGCAGCCAGGCCAACGCGATGGTGTAGGCGCCGAGTCCGTAGTACGCGGCTTGGCCAAACGACACCAGACCCCCGTAGCCGACCAGCAGGTTAGTGGCCACGGCGAACAAGGCCAGCGCAGCCACGTGTTGCAACTCAAGCAGCCACACCGGCGAGAGCACACGTGACGCTACAAACGCCGCAAGCGCACCCACGGCAAACACCGCGAGCGCGTAGGTAGTCGGCCACGCCTCCGCCATCGGCGCGCCCGCCGACCTATGCGCCGGCGCCTCCGGTATCGCCGGCCCGCGCACGGGCGCGCCGACAGGCGCAGCGTCGCGCGCCATCTCCCAGTTCACACTTGCCGCACGCGCTAGCCAGGCTCGAGCCGCACCATATCGCCGCTCCGGTCCGGGACGCTGTGATGAATTGTCCGGCAACCTGGTTGGCTCCATGAATCGTTTATCAGGCCATCTCGGCTGTCCCGAAAAGTCCGGACGGCCGTATCTCAAGCACGACGATCATCGCCAGGTAGATGTAAGCCGGCGCCCAGGACGGCGTCCACAAGATCCCCAGCGCTTGAAACAGGCCGACGATCATCGCGCCGACCGCGGCACCGGCCACCGAACCGAGCCCGCCGATAACCACGACGATGAACGCGGCGACGATAATGTTCGCGTCAAGGCCGGTGTCGATCGACTGCAGCGGCGCGACCACTGCTCCGCCAAACCCGGCCAAGAGCGCGCCAAGCCCGAACACCATCGTGTACAACAAGCGCACGTTGGTTCCCTTCGCCGCCAGCATCTCCGAGTCTTCCACCGCGGCCAGGATGCGCCAGCCTAGAAGTGTGAATCGCAGCAGGATCCATAAACCGAGTCCTATGGCCGCTGCCGCGCCGACCACGAAAAGGTCGTACACCGGAAAGCTCGCCGCGCCCAGCCGCATGCTGCCCGAAAGAATCGCCGGCGTCGGCACAGCGCGGCTCTGAGCGCCCCAGAACCTAATAGCCAGATCCGCCAAAATCAAGAAAACCGCGTAGGTTGCCAGCAGCTGCGTCAGATGGTCCTTATCATACACGCGGCGCAGCACGGTAACCTCCACGACCATTCCGAGCGTCGCGACGATCAAGGGCGCGGCCACCAGCGACACCCAAAACGCCCCGCCGCCAAAGCTGCTGACGATCGTGCTCACCAAGAACGCGCCGTACATGTAGAAGCTGCCGTGCGCAATATTCGCGATGCGCATCGCGCCAAACACCAGCGTGAGTCCGGCGGCAATGATGAACAGGCTTCCCGCCGTGGTCATCGCGCTGAGCAGTTCAACCGCAAGGCTTTCTACGCTCAACTTTGTCCCCCGCAATTCCGCCGCACGCCACCCCAATCGCAGGCGCGCCGCGGCAACCTCAAGTTGGGCCGTCCTCTCGCGCGCGTCATGGTTGACGCTTTTGCGCTTCGGCGCACGTGAGCATCGTTTTGCTCGCTGGGACCGCCACGGTCTCCGAGTAGATCGGCTGCCCGTAGCGCGGGTCAGTCTGCGCAGAGACGCGGCCGATGAATTCCGGCACCTCGCCCTGATGGTCGCAGGCGCGCAGCGTGATGTCGCCGCGGATCGTCGGCACCGTGGCTCCACTCAGCGCCGCGACCACCTTGTCGGACTCAAAACTGCCGGCCTTCTTCACCCCGTAGGCCCATATCTGGGCGGCGCTGTAGCCTGTTATCGCCCACGGCGACGGCGCATCGTGAAAACGCGCGCGGTAGTCGGCGAGAAACTTCGCGAAGCCCGGTCCGTTCTCGGTCCAGAAGGGCGCGCGGTTCCAGGCGATCGCACCCTCCGGAGAATCCTTGCCGAGCACGCGCAACGCAACCTGGTCGTAAAATCCCAGAATCTTCATTTGCTTTTCCAAGTTAAAGCCGCGCGCCTGCTTGGTGAAAGTGATCAGGTCGCCGCCGAAAATCGCCGCAAATACGTAGTCGGGATGGGCCGCCAGCAACGCTGAAATGTAGCTCGTGTAGTCGGTGGCGCCGAGCTGTGGAAACTCCTGCGCGGCGACCTCGAAGTCAACCTTCAGCTCCTTGAGCGTCTTGAGGAACACCTCCACAGTGTCCCGCCCGTAGCTGTAGTTCGGCGTGATCGTGGCGATTTTGATACGCTTGCCGCCCGCCTTGGGCGCAACGTTCTCGGCGAAGTAATACGCGATCGCGCGCGGCTCCATCACGGTGTTCGGCACCAGCTCGAAGGCGTACTTCGTGAAGTTGCTCGTCGTTATCTGAATATCGTTGGCCATGTGGAAGAAAACCGGAAGCCGGTATTGACCGGCAACCGTCTCGACCGCCGTGCCGACCGCACTGGTTGCGGGACCGAAAACGGCCACTGCCTTGTCGACCAGTATCATATGGCGCACATTGGAGACCCCGTTGGCCGGGAACGCCCCATCATCGGCGCTGACCAATCTGATCTGTTTGCCCAGGAGACCCCCTTGCGCGTTAATCTGTTCGAGGGCCATCGCGATGCCCCTCAAGCCGGTGCGGCCCAACTCGGCGATCGACCCGCTGAGCGTGGTCGAAAGCGCGACCGCTACCGTCTCGGCGGCAATGGCCCGCGCGCTCCCTCCGGATCCAGTCAACATCGCGGCCATGATGACCGCAAGCCCCACGCTGCCGAGGTGTGTGGTCCCTCGACGCTTTCCCGGCCATGCCATCCGAAGTCCCCCCGGGCCGCCGACATCCAATCCGTACCCCACGGATGTCGCTTTTTTCTAAGCCTACCGCTGTCGCACGAAGCAGGGATGCGGCTTAGCCAGCAACCCTGCTTGCGTCACGTTCGAAACGTCCCCTTGCTCGTCGCGAACGAATGCGCCCTCCTTTGAAAAAAGCGCTGACATCGGGGCCGCCCGCAGCCGCGCCCACGCTGACCCGGCTGGCTACGGTTGCAGCTTTTTGGCCTCTTCGCACGTGATCATGGTTTTGCTCGCCGGAATTGCGACGGTCTGCGAGTAGATCGGCTGCCCGTACTGCGGATGAACTTGCGCGGAGACCACGCCCACGTACTCCGGCACGTCGGCCTGATGGTCGCAGGCACGCAGCGTGATGTCGCCGCGAATCGTTGATACCGTCGCTCCGCTCAGCGCCGCTGCCACCTTTTCCGGCTCGAAACTACCGGCTTTTTTCACCGCGTAGGCCCAGGCCTGAACCGCGCTGTAGCCCATGATTGCCCAAGCCGAGGGCCAGGCGTTCATCTTGGTGTGGTAACTAGACAGGAACTCGGCAAAACCGGGCCCCTTTTCTGCCCAAAACGGCGCGCGGTCCCAGGCGATCGCGCCGTCCGGAATGTTGGTGCCCAACGCGCGCATCGCCTGGCGCCCATACGGAGCCATGATGTGAGTCTGCGTGAAGAAGTTGAACCCCTGCGCCTGCTTGGTGAAGGTGATAAGGTCTCCGCCGTAGATGCCGGCGAAAACATAGTCGGGATGGGCCGCCAGCAGCGCTGATATGTAGCTCGTGTAGTCAGTGGCGCCAAGTTGCGGGAACTCCTGCGCGACGACCTCGAAGTCAACCTTCAGTTCCTTGAGCGTCTTGAGGAACACCTCCACAGTGTCCCGCCCGTAGCTATAGTTCGGCGTGATCGTGGCGATTTTGATACGCTTGCCGCCCGCCTTGGGCGCAACGTTCTCGGCGAAGTAATACGCGATCGCGCGCGGCTCCATCACGGTGTTCGGCACCACCTGAAAGGCGTACTTATTGAAGTTCGTCGTGGTGATCTTGATATCGTTCGACGTAAAGGCCACAAACAGCGTCTTGTACTGCCCCGCCACGGTCTCTTCCGCGGTCCCAACCGCACTGCTGACCGGGCCGAAGATCGCGACCGCTTTGTCGGACAGAATCATGTGCCGCACGTTGGAAGCGCCATTGGCCGGCGACGCACCGTCATCGGCGCTGACTACTTTGATTCGCTTGTTGAGCAAACCTCCGGTCGCGTTCAGCTGATCGACTGCCATCTGGACGCCAGCCAAGCCGGTACGGCCAAGCTCGGCGATCGATCCGCTGAGCGTGGTGGAGACCCCAATCGTCACGGCGTCTTCGGCCAATGCACGTCCGTTCAGCGTAGTCACGCCCAGCAGCAGAATTAAAGCTGCCGCGATTCCCTTGTCGCGCAAATCCTGAGTCACTGGAATGTGCCCCCTTTGATGGCCCGAAGTTAGTACATCTTTACCGGCCCTGGCGCCGAATTACCAGCCGCGCGGCTTCCGTATCGACCGTGCGATCATCGCCCAGCCACGCGCGAAAATACCTAGGCACGCACGCAGCGACGCGACTGCGTCGTCGTCGCGGGTCTCATGGAGGGAGCGTCGTTGTCGGAGCTTGGGGCAGGGCCCCGACCATTGCCCGTTGCTCGACCGGTTGCGCTACGGGAACAACGAAAGACCAGGGCGCCAGCTCCTTATTCGCCGACTAATGGCGAGCGGCCGACATGGGCATAACAGTCCATGCGGGCCACAGCTTCGCAAGCGAGCCGTGCTTTCGCGGCCGCGCTCGCGGCAAAGTCTTTATGAGCGCGGCCCTAGCCTTTGGGCTCGCTCAAGCTGAGCGAGCCCAAAGGCACCTTTATGATGGGCTTTTCGTCGGGAGATTTAAAGGTTGGGGGCTTACGCCAAAGCCTGTTCTAGAGCCTTCTCCAGATGACGTTTAGGCACCGCGCCGACGATCTGCTCCCTGACTTGACCACCGCGGACAACCAGTAGCGTGGGTATAACAATACCTTCATG